>NZ_JASBTN010000038.1 GCF_030148435.1 Aliiroseovarius sp. | reverse complement strand
GTCCACCCGCCCCCGCAGGCGCGAGGCCGCCCCATCCATCAGGTCGCGGGCCTGGGCCGGCAGGAACCGGTCGGTGATATAGCGATTGGACAGGCTTGCGGCCGATACGATCGCCGCATCCGACACACGCACCCCGTGATGGGCCTCATACCGGCCCTTCAGGCCACGGAGGATGGAAATCGTGTCCTCCACTGTCGGCTCGTCCACATAGACCGCCATGAAGCGTCGGGCGAGTGCCGCGTCGCCTTCCACATATTTGCGGTATTCATCCAGCGTGGTGGCGCCGACACAGGGCAGCTCCCCGCGCGCAAGCGCCGGTTTGATCAGGTTGGCGGCATCCATCGCGCCATCCGACTTGCCCGCGCCGACCAGCGTGTGCATTTCGTCGATGAACAGGAGGATTTCCCCCGCAGCCTCGGTGATTTCGGTCAACACGCCCTTCAGGCGCTCCGCGAACTCACCGCGATATTTCGCCCCGGCGATCAGCGCGCCCATGTCCAGCGCCATCAGTTTCTTGTTGCGCAGGCTTTCGGGCACGTCGCCATTGACGATGCGCAGGGCCAGCCCCTCGGCTATCGCGGTCTTGCCGACGCCGGGTTCGCCGATCAGCACCGGGTTGTTCTTGGTCCGGCGGGAAAGCACCTGCATGGCGCGGCGGATTTCCTCGTCGCGACCGATAATGGGGTCGATCTTGCCCTGTTCGGCGGCCTCGGTCAGGTCGCGCGCGTATTTCGCCAACGCCTCGTAGGTGTCCTCGGCCGAAGCACTGTCGGCGGTGCGGCCCTTGCGCACCTCGTTGATCGCGGCATTGAGCTTGCGCGCGTCCACGGCGCCCGCATGCAAGGCATCACGCGCCTTGGATTTGACGACCGCCAGCGCGGTCAGCAGCCGTTCGACGGGAACGAAACTGTCGCCTGCCTTCCCGGCCAGTTTCTGCGCCTCGTCCACGACCAGGCTGGTCGCATTGTCCATGTAGAGCTGGCTGGCATCGCCCGACACTTTCGGCGTCTTGGCGATCACACCATCCACGGCTTCGATCACGCGCGAGGGTTCGCCGCCCGCCTTGCGGATCAGGTTCGCGGCCATGCCTTCGGGATCATCCATCAGGGCCTTGAGCAGATGCTCGGGCGCAAGGCGCTGGTGGCTCTCGCGCATCGCGATCGTCTGGGCGGCCTGAATGAAGCCACGCGACCGCTCGGTGAACTTGTCCAAGTTCATGTCTCTCTCCTTCCATAAGCGCCCGAAATCGAAATGCCCGCTTGGCGGCACATCCCATGGTGGGCCTTGCAGGAAATGTGGGGGCGAAATCGGCCGCGTGCAAGGGGGCATCCGGAAGGCGCGTGCGCAAAGATCGAGATGCGCTAGGTGTGCCGGTCGATGAGGCGATCGCGGGCGATATCCCGGCCGCCGGACTGCGAATGGCTTGACCTTTACGGGGGGATTGCCCCACATGCGCGCAACCTGCCCGTATGTTAAGGAGCCCCCCATGTCTTTCCCTGCCGATGACCGCCTGATCGTAGCCCTGGACGTGCCCAACGCGTTGGAAGGTCTGCAACTGGCCGAAAAACTGGGCGACAGCGTGAGCTTCTACAAGATCGGGCTGGGCATGCTGACCGGTGGCGGGCTGGCATTGGCCAACGAGCTGAAGGGCGAGCTGGGCAAAAAGATATTCCTCGACATGAAACTGTTCGACATCGGCAATACCGTCGAAGCGGCCGTGCGGGGGCTGTCGCAGTTCGATCTGGACTTCCTGACCGTGCATGGCGACCCGCATGTGGTGCGCGCGGCCGCCGAGGGCAAGGGCGGCAAGGACATGAAGATCCTCGCCGTGACCATTCTGACCTCGCTGGACCGTTCGGATCTGGACGCCGGGCTGATCAAACCGGGCGAGGTGCAGGACCTTGTGCTGGAACGCGCCGCCCGCGCGATGGAGGCGGGCGCCGATGGTGTCATCGCCTCGCCGCAGGAGGCCGCGCTGATCCGCGCCCTGCCGGAAGCTGCCGGCAAGCTGATCGTCACCCCCGGCGTACGTCCCGCCGGTGCCGCGCTTGGCGACCAGAAGCGCGTGGCCACTCCGGCGCAGGCGATCCGCGACGGGGCCGACCACATCGTCGTGGGCCGCCCGATCAACCGGGCCGCCGACCCGAAGGCGGCTGCCCAGGCGATCCTGGCGGAGTTGGCCGGGGTCTGACCCGCCAGCCTCCCGGTTCCGAAACACGCGTTTCAGGCTGCGCAGCCTGTAGGCGCAACACCCCTGCCGCCGTGCTATCCTCCCATCATTGAAGAGGAGAGATTGCATGACCCACCCTGCCCCGGACCACGACACCGCCAAACGGCGCAATCAACTGGTGTTGGAGTACCTGAAAGTGCGCCGCGCGCTGGGGGGGCTGGGGGTGCTTCTTCCGGCCGCGTTGCTGGTCTATGCCGCCCTGCCCGCCGGGGCGATGCAGCCCTCGATCAGCGAATTCTACTACACCCATATGGACGGCTTCCTGGTGGGTTGCCTCTGCGCGATCGGTGTATTCCTGGCCAGCTACAAGGGTTATCCGCGCGACCCGGCCAGGGGCGAATGGCTCTCTGACCGCGTGTTGACCCTGGCCGCCGGGCTGGGCGCTTTCGGCGTCGCCCTGTTCCCGGTGCGCAACCCGGCCACGCCGAACCTCTGCACCGATCCGATCACCGTGGGGCTCGAATGTCACGCGGGTCTGCTGCATTTCGGGTCCGCCGCGCTGTTCCTTGTGGCAATTGCCCTGATGAGCATCTTTCAGTTCACCCGCAAGGACCGGGGCCCGATGCCGGGCAATCGCATCCTCTGGACGTCACACAATATCCTCTATGTCGCCTGCGGCGCTGTGATGCTGGCGGCCATCGGCGTTCTGGGACTGGTCGCGATGGTCCCGGCCATCAAGAGTTTCGCGGGGCGGGTGAACCTGATCTTCTGGGCGGAAACCGTGGCCGTGCTGGCCTTTGCCACGGCCTGGCTGGTCAAGTCCAAGTCGCTCGACCGGCCCCTGGCCGCGCTGTCGCGGCTTGGAGCGCAAGCTGGGCGATGAGCCCCCTCAGTTCTCGTTGATATCCGTGTCCCAGGTCTTTTTCTGACCCTTGCGCACGCCAAAAGCGCGGCGCAGCACGATCCACGAGAACAGCGAGACCAGTCCGAAAACAACCAGAAGCCAGGGCAGCGACAGGCCGAGCCCCAAGGCGATCAGCCCACCGACCAGAGCCGCCCCGATCGCAAAACCCAGATAGACGAAGCCCGGGGCAAAGATTTCCAGGATGGCCAGGACCAGGCCGACGGCGACCCAGACCCACCAGATGTCCCAGATCATTTCGGGACTCCTTTCAGCAGTTTGAAGGCATCCCCGAAGGCATCCAGCGCGTTGGCGGGCAGGATCACGGTCTGCTTGCCTTCGCCCGCACCGACCGCTGTCAGTGCCTCGACCTGTTTCAGGGCCACCTGATATTGCGCGGCCTCGATGCCGTTTGCCTTGATCGCCTTGGCGACGACCTCGGTCGCGTAGGCCTCGGCATCTGCGGTGATGCGGCGGGCCTCGGCCTCTTTCTGGGCCGCGTAGAGCTCGGCATCCGCCGCCAGTTCGACCGCGCGACGCTGCCCTTCGGCCTCAGTCACCTGGGCGCGGCGGGCACGTTCGGCATTGAGCTGCTGCAACATCGCCTCGCGGGTGGCGGCATCCAGGTTCACGTCCAGAATCTCGGCCCGGGTCACTTCGATGCCCCAGTCGTCCACGGCATCCGCAACCTGCATCTTGATGCGTTCGATCAGCTGCTGGCGGTTCGACTGCACTTCATCGAGGTCCATCTCGCCAATCCCGGCCCGCACGATGCCCGCCACCGTGGTGGCAATCGCCGCATCGACGTCACGGATGCGATAGACGGTCTTTTCCGGCTCAAGAATACGGTAGAAAACCGAGGTTTCGACCTGCACCAGAACGTTGTCCTTGGTGATCGCGTCCTGACTGGCGGTGGGCAGTTGGCGCTCCAGGATCGACACCCGGTGACGCACCCGATCCAGAAAGGGCACAATGAAGTTGATGCCCGGGCCCAGCACCGATTGCAGCCGGCCAAAGCGTTCGACCACGAATTTCTGGCTCTGCGGCACGATGCGCACGGCCAGAAACACGCTGATGATTATGAATAGGCCCAAGAGCAGCGGCACGACGCTTGCGCTGCCCACCAGCCCGACAATATCCTCTTCCCGCATGACAACTCCTGCCTGAATGTGGGTTTCAATTACTTCAAGATGGACGCCATCCGTCGTGTTTTCAAGCGGTTGCGCCCTCTCACCTGGCAGCATGCTACTGTTTGTGCACCTGCTCTGCATCCCCTATTCTGTGCCCATGCCCGCACTGTGTCGAGACTGTTTGACCACTTTCGAGGCCGGACGGCGTTGCCCGTCCTGCCGGTCCCCGCGCGTGCTGTCCCATCCCGAGCTGTTCACCCTGAAGGTCGCGCACATGGATTGCGACGCTTTCTATGCCAGCGTGGAAAAACGCGACAATCCCGAGCTGATGGACAAGCCGGTGATCATCGGCGGCGGCAAGCGCGGCGTGGTCTCGACCGCCTGCTACGTGGCGCGCATTCGCGGGGTGCGTTCGGCCATGCCGATGTTTCAGGCGCTGAAGCTCTGCCCCGACGCGGTGGTGATCAAACCGCGCGGCAGCCACTACGCCGCCGTGTCGAAACAGATCCGCGCGCTGATGGACGAGCTGACCCCGGCGATCGAGCCCCTGTCGCTGGACGAGGCGTTTCTGGACATGACCGGGACTGAAAGGCTGCACGGCCACCCGCCCGCCGTGATGCTGGCCCGGCTGGTGAAACGCATGGAGGACGAGTTGGGCCTGTCCGGCTCCATCGGCCTGTCCCACAACAAGTTCCTGGCCAAGATCGCCTCGGATCTCGACAAGCCGCGCGGATTTTCGATCATCGGCAAGGCCGAAACGGCCGCGTTCCTGCGCGACAAGCCGGTGCGGCTGATCTGGGGTGTGGGTCCGGCGGCGCAGGCGTCCCTGGACAAGGCGGGCATTCGCACCTTTACCGATCTCCTGCGGTGGGAGAAACGCGACCTGCACGACCGGTTCGGCTCGATGGGGGATCGGCTGTGGCACCTGGCGCGTGGCGAGGACAGCCGCCGGGTATCTGCCCATGCTCCGATGAAGTCGATCTCGAACGAAACGACCTTTTTCGAGGACACCGCCGACCCGGACATTCTGGACGGCCACCTGTGGCGGCTGTCTGAAAAGGTCGCCGACCGGGCCAAGGCCAAGGGCTCGGCCGGACGGGTGGTGACGGTGAAGCTGAAACGGGCAAATCACTCGGCGCTCAGCCGCCGGGTCAGCCAGCCGGACCTGACGCAAAGCGCCGACCGCATCTATCGCACCGCGCGCGCGCTTTTTGCCACCGTGGCGGACGAAGGCCCTTTCCGCCTGATCGGTGTGGGCATCAGCGACCTTGGCCCGGCAGAAGGCGCGGACAGCGCTGGCGACCTTCTGGACCCCCAGGCGACAAAACGGCGGGCGGCAGAGAAAGCCACGGACTCGATCCGCGCGCGGTTTGGGGATGGGGCGATCCTGAAGGGACGCGCGATCCGCTAAGCGTTTCTATTCGGCGGCCAGCGGCAAATCCGGGCGGCCCAGAGCGGCCAGCTCCGCCATGATTTCCGTCATCTGTCCGCGCAAGTTCGAGAAATTGCCGTTCGGGCGAATAAAACGCTCGTTCATGTAAAGGGCGCGGTCAATCTCGATCTGCACCACATGCTGACCCCGCGCCGGCCGGCCATAGTGCTGGGCCATGTAGGCCCCGGCAAAGGGCGCGTTGCGCGCGACCACGAATCCGGCCGCGACGAAGGCTGCTTCGACCCGATCGACGATGCCGGGCGCGGCGGAGGCGCCAAACCGGTCGCCCAGCACGATCTCCGGCCGGCGTCTGCCCCGACGGGTAAGGCTCTCGATCGCCTCATGCGGCATCGAATGGCAATCGAACAGAATTGCGTGCCCGAACAGACGGCGGCTTTCCTCAAGCAGCCTGGACAGGCGATCATGATAGGGGTGCCAGACCTCGGTCAGCCGGGCCTGCGCGTCGCCCAGGGTCATCTTGCCGCGATAAATCGCACGGCCGCCGGCCACGACACGGGGGATCACCCCCAGACCCGAGGCGACGCGCGGATTATGTCCGGGCCGCTTCGCCACCCCGCGAATCAGCGCGGGATCCAATTCCTCGGCCCCGCGGTTCAGATCGACATAGGCGCGCGGCGCCTTCGCGGCCAGCAAGGGCGCCCCATGGTCCGGGGCCGCCGCCAAAAGCTGGTCCACGAAAGCGTCTTCCGAGCTGCGAATCGTATGCGAATCAAGTATGGACGCCTTGAGGAAACTGCGCGCATATCCCCGCCCGCTGTGGGGTGAGGCAAAGACCACGCCGGTGGTCCGGGTGGAGGGCATCGTCAGGGTAAAGGCGGTATTCGGCATGCATCTTCCTTCGCCCCCATATAAAAGCAAAAATTCCTGCATCAAAAGCCCTTGAACCCGGCGCCGACTCCTTTTATAGACCCTCAAACCGGCGCGGGTCATTCCCGCGTCGCGTTGTTTGGGCCCGGGCCGCATACCGGGTTCAGTTAGAATTTCCGGGCGATTAGCTCAGCGGTAGAGCACTTCGTTGACATCGAAGGGGTCACTGGTTCGATCCCAGTATCGCCCACCATGAACCGCCGGAGCGATCCGGCAAACGGCAACTAGGCGCATGCGCGCCGGGAATAAGGAGAAGGGCACATGAAAGTCCGCAACTCGCTCCGCTCGCTGAAGAACCGGCATCGCGACTGCCGCGTGGTTCGCCGCAAGGGCCGCGTCTACGTGATCAACAAGACGCAGCGCCGCTTCAAGGCCCGCCAGGGTTAAGAAGGCCGAGCTTTTAGAAAAAAGGCCCGTCGGGGATACCCGGCGGGTCTTTTCTGTTGCGCCGTTCGAAACTGCGGCAACTTGCGCTGGAGCCCGATGCCGGCGTTCAAGAAGGCATGGAACGGGCTTTCCCGGTGGATCATCGCCCTTCCAACGGCCTCCACGAGAAAGACCCCGCAGCGCCAAGCCACAGGGCCTTTCCGGGGAGGAAACCCCCACGCGCGTCCGCAAGGCAAATTGGCCGCGCGTTTGCGGTCGCGTCAGTCGTAGCTGCGCGTGTCCTCGATGACCTTGCCGTCATTGGGCAGCGAACCGGGCGCCACCAGCTCGACCTTGCCCTTCAGTTTCAGGCTCTCGATGATCGACCCCTGATAGGCGGCGGCATCGGTCTTGTCGGTCTCGATCTGCACCCGCATCACATCGCTTTCCCCTTCGCGGGCAGCGATGACGCGGGCCTTGGTGACGTCGGCATGTTTGGCGACGAAGGCCGCGACCTGTTCGGGGCGCACGAACATGCCCTTGATCTTGGTGGTCTGGTCGGCACGGCCCATCCAGCCCTTGATGCGCATGTTGGTGCGGCCACAGGGGCTAGTTCCAGCCATCACGGCGGACAGGTCGCCGGTGGCAAAGCGGATCAGCGGGTAGTCGGGGTTCAGCGTGGTCACAACGACCTCGCCCACCTCGCCGGGCGCAACCGGGTCGCCAGTGCCGGGGCGCACGATCTCGACAATCACGCCCTCGTCCACGATCATGCCCTCCATCGCCGGGCTCTCATAGGCGATATTGCCCAGGTCGGCGGTGGCATAGCTTTGCAGGCAGGTAATGCCGCGATCGGCATATTCCTGGCGCAGCGAGGGGAACAGAGCCCCACCGCCCACGGCCGCCTTGGTGATTTTCAGCTTTACCCCTTCCGCATCGGCGCGGTCCAGGATCACCTTCAGGTAATCCGGGGTGCCGGCGTAGGCCGTGGTGCCGATATCGGCGGCGGCGCGCACCTGCAGTTCGGTCTGCCCCACACCGGCGGGCACCACCGCGGCCCCGACTGCGCGGGCCCCGTTTTCAAAGATCATGCCGGCCGGCGTCAGGTGATATCCGAAACAGTTCTGCACGATGTCGCCTTTGCCGACACCACAGGCCTTCAGGAACCGCCCCATGCGCCACCAGTCATGCCCCTCCCCACCCGGCTCATAGATCGGTCCCGGGGACTGGAAGATATGGGCGAATTCATGCGTCGGCAGAGCGGCGAACCCGCCCAGCGGGCCGGACGCGGCCTGGCTCCTGCCGATCTCGGACTTGCGCAGCACCGGCAGGGCGGAAAGCGCCCCGGCATCTGTCACGGTTGACGGATCGACGTCGGCCAGCGAGCCATAGCCCGGCAGCCCCCTGGCACGGGCGATCTGCTCGGGCAGGGCGCTGGCCAGGGCTGCGGCGCGTTCATCGGCCGTGCGGGTTTCCAGAGCGTCGAAATACTCAGACATGACAAGGACCCTTCCTGCTGGGGCGGCTGCGGAGCGTTTCGGCGGGCGAAACCCGGCCATGCACCGCATGCAATTGTGTACTGGGGTAGGTGTGGGTTATGTTCTGCGCCAAGGCAGAAGGGACCACGCGATGATGATCGATATGGCCAACCGCATTCGCTTTGATGAGGCCACCGAAACGGTGGAGCTGGATTTCTCGAACCTGTTCCTGGGGTCGGGCGCCGAGGTGGACGCGCTCTACGATCAGATCGAGGCCCAACTTGAGGCCAGCGCGTGGGACAAGTGGTTCGTGCTTCTGAACGTGACAGGCCTGCGCGTGGACAGTTTTGCCTGGGTGACGCAGAGCCGTCGGGGCAAGGCGCTGACCAAGAAATTCTCGATGGGCACGGTCAAGCTGGACGACAGCGACATGACCCGCGACGAACTGGCCCGCACGGCGGGAACCGAAGCGTTCAACCCGAACCTCTTTGCCGACCGCGACGCGGCGCTTGCCCGCATTGCCGAACTGCCGTCCGTGCGGCTGCCGAAACTCGACCGCACACCGCAATACGCGCCTGCGCAGATCGCCGCGCGCCTGCGGCTGGACGACGCCGCCCGGGTGGCCGAGATCGACCTGTCCGGCCTGAGCCTGCGTCATTCGGGTGACGTGAACGTGGTCTACGACACGATTGCCGAATTGCTGGCCGAAACCGGCCGCAAGTGGTTCTTCCTGATCAATACCCAAGGGCTCAGCGTCGAGCAGACCGCCTGGCTCAGCCAATCGCGCGCCGCCAAGCGGCTGCGGCTGGGCTTCAGCCTGGGCCAGGTGCGCTACGGTGCTGCCGCGCTGGAAAGCGACCAGGTTGTCGCCATCCGCCCGCTGCATTCCCGCGCCGAGGCCGTCGCCGAGCTGGACGCGCTGCGCGCCCAGGTCGCCTGAGACGTCGCCTGACAGCAGGCACACCCCGCCCGGCGGCGTGCCGAAACACACCCTGATATGACCGGTTTTCAGGTCCATTACGACAGCCAACGCTTCCGGCGGCGGTAGGATCGCACGTCGCGGAAGCTCTTGCGGCCTTCCTCGGACATGCCCAGGTAGAATTCCTTCACATCCGGGTTCTCGCGCAGTTCCTGTGCGGGGCCATCCATCACGACGCGGCCCGATTCCAGGATGTATCCATAGTGGGCAAAGCGCAGCGCGACGTTGGTGTTCTGTTCGGCCAGAAGGAAGGTCGTGCCTTCGTTCTCGTTCACCGATTTCACGATCTCGAAGATCTGCTCCACCAGCTGCGGCGCCAGGCCCATGGATGGTTCGTCCAGCAGGACCGTTTCCGGGTTCGACATCAGCGCACGGCCCATCGCGACCATCTGCTGTTCCCCGCCCGAGGTATAGCCGGCCTGGGATTTGCGGCGCTCTTTCAGACGCGGGAAGTAGTGGTAGACCATCTCAAGATCCTTGGCGATCTCGGCGCGGCCATCCTTGCGGGTATAGGCGCCGGTCAGCAGGTTTTCCTCGACGGTCAGGTGTTCGAAACAGTGGCGGCCTTCCATCACCTGGATCACGCCGCGCTCGACCAGGGCCGAAGGGCTCTGAGAGGCCACGTTTTCACCGCGGTACTCGATCGAGCCCTTGGTGACTTCGCCGCGTTCGGAGTGCAGCAGGTTGGAAATGGCCTTGAGCGTGGTGGTCTTGCCCGCCCCGTTGCCGCCCAGGAGGGCAGTGATGCCACCCTTGGGCACCGACAGGCTCACGCCCTTCAACACGAGGATCACGTGATTGTAGATCACCTCGATATTGTTGACCTCCAGAAGGGTCTCTTCGGTCTTACCGGCGTCCAGCATGTTGGTCGTCCTGTAGTAATTCGTTGGGGGGATGTCCGGGCCCGAAGGCCCGGACATTGCTGTTCGCGATCGCTTACTTACACTGCGGCGCGATGTTGTTTTCGGCGGCATAAGCGGCCGAGTCAGCGTCGATCAGCGGCTGGATGACATCCATGTCCGACGGCGCGAACTCGGTGATCAGCGACCATTTGCCGGCCGAAGCGTCCCACTGCGAGATCGCAGCGGTGCCGGGGCCACCGTGGTTTTCACAGCTCACCGAGAAGGCCGGGCCGAAGCCCTCCATGCCCAGCTCTTTCATGCGGGCATCGGTGATTTCCAGCTGCTCCAGACCGTCACGCATCATCGACGAGGTGATGTCCGCGGTGCCGTGGATTTCCTGCGCCTTGCGGGCTGCCTCGGCGACCAGCATGGCGGCATAGACGCCACGGTTGTAGATCACGGTACCGACGTTGGTGCCGTTACCGGCGGCCTTGCCGCTGTCCACGACGTATTTCTGGATGTCGTCAAAGACCGGGTAGTCCGAACCCACACCGTGGAACGCAACCGCCTTGTAGCCGTTCGCGGCAGCGCCGGCCGGGGTCACGTCATGTTCGGCACCGGACCACCACACGCCGATGAAGTTTTCCATCGGGAAGCGGATGTTGGCGGCTTCCTGAATGGCAACCTGGTTCATCACGCCCCAGCCCCAGAACAGCACGTAGTCGGGCTTCTCGCGACGAATCTGCAGCCACTGCGATTTCTGCTCCTGGCCGGGATAGTCGACCGGAATGGCATTGAATTCGAAGCCGTGCTTTTCGGCCAGTTTCGTCAGGGTCGGGATCGGCTCCTTGCCATAGGCACCGTTGAAGTGCAGCAGGGTGATCTTCTTGCCTTCCAGCGAACCGTTGTTCAGCGACAGCACGTAGTTCACCGCGGCCGAGGCACCGTTCCAGTAGTTGGCCGGGAAGTTGAACACGTGGCTGAACACGTTGCCGTTCGCGGCCGAGGTGCGGCCGTAACCCGGGGTGTAAAGCGGGATGTCGTCAGCGGTCGCCTTGGGGATCAGCTGGTAGGTGATGCCGGTCGACAGCGGATTGTAGAGCAGCGCGCCCATACCCTTGGTCGATTCGTAGCATTCCACACCCTTCTCGGTGTTGTAGGCGGTTTCGCACTCGGGCACCGAAACCTTGACACCACCGATGCCGCCGTCACGCTCGTTCAGCAGGGTGAAGTAGTCGGCGTAACCATCCGCGTAGGGGATACCGCCAGCGGCAAAGGGGCCGGTCCGATAGCTGAGCGACGGGAATACCAGCTCCGCCATCGCGGGCGCCCCCACCATCAATGTCGCGACGGCTGCCGCTGCGAGTTTCTTCATCTTCATTTTTGCTTTCCTCCCTAGGTTTGCAAATTTTCCGCGCCCGACCTCCATCGGGTCGCGAACTCGGGTCGAGGCACCTGCCCGCTTAGTGCGGGAAGGGCCAGAGTCTCAGTTTTTCCTTGGTCAGGCGCCACAGCTGCGCCAGCCCGTGCGGTTCGAGGATCAGGAAGATCACGATCAGCGCGCCGACGATGATGAACTCAAGCTCGGCGGCCAGGGCCGTCGGCCAGCCCAACACGCCCACCAGGACGTTCTTCAGGAGAACCGGCATCAGCACCATGAAAGCCGCGCCGGCAAAGGAGCCGAAGATCGACCCCAGACCGCCGATGATCACCATGAACAGGATAAGAAACGACTTGGTGATGCCAAAGCTCTCGCCCGCTTCCGCGGCACCCAGATAGACGGCGAAGAACAGCGCGCCCGATACGCCGACAAGGAACGAGGACACGGCAAAGGCCGACATCTTGGCCATCAGCGGGTTCACCCCGATGATCTCGGCCGCGATATCCATGTCGCGGATGCCCATCCACTTACGCCCGGTCATGCCGCGCGTCAGGTTGCGTGCGAACCAGGCAGCCGCGACCAGGAAGACCAGACTGATCAAGTACTTGGCCCAGGCCTCGGTGTTGGGACCGGTGACGATCACGCCGAGGACGGTGCGCTCGGGCGCGTTGATCTGACCGGAGGCCGAGTAGTTGTAGAACCAGGCCACCTTGTTGAACAGCCAGACCAGGAAGAACTGGGCCGCAAGCGTGGCCACCGCCAGGTAGAAGCCCTTGATGCGCATCGACGGCAGGCCGAAGGCCACCCCGACCACGGCGGTGATGCCGCCGGCGATCAGCACGTGGAACACGATCGAGACATCGGGGAAGGCCACCATCAGCTTGTAGACGGAATAGGCTCCCACCGCCATGAACCCCCCGGTGCCCAGGCTGACCTGCCCGGCATAGCCGGTCAGGATGTTCAGCCCCAGCGCCGCGATGGCGTAGATGAAGAACGGTGCAAAGACCGCGTTCACCCAGTAGTCGTTGACAAAGAAGGGAATGACCAGGAAGGCCACGATGAGAGCAATCCAGTATCCGGCACGATCCAGGCGGATCGGGAAGGTCTGGTTGTCCTCGCGATAGGAGGTTTTGAAGTCACCAGCTTCACGGTAAAACATGCATCAGACCCTTTCGATGATCTTTTCGCCGAACAGGCCCTGGGGCCGGAAGATGAGGAAGATGAGCGCCAGAACATAGGCGAACCAGGCTTGGGTCGCGCCGCCCACCAGGGGACCGATCGCGAATTCGAACAGCTGCTCGCCCACGCCGATGATCAGACCGCCGATGATGGCGCCCGGGATCGAGGTACAGCCACCCAGCATCAAGACCGGCAGGGCTTTCAGCGCGACCTCGGCCAGCGAGATTTGAACGCCCGACTTCGAGCCCCACATGATCCCCGCGACCAGGGCCACGACACCGGCCAGCGACCAGACCAGCACCCAGATGAAGCGCAGCGAGATGCCGACCGACAGCGCGGCCTGGTGGTCATCGGCCACCGCGCGCATGGCCCGGCCCTGCTTGGTGTATTGCGAGAACAGCACCAGCGAGGCCACCAGGATCGCCGCGATCACGGCCGCCACGATGTCCAGGTTGTCCAGGAAGAACCCGTATCCGAACAGGGCCTCGGTGGCGTTCAGCACCGGGTCGTTCAGACCCTGTGCAAGGCCGACGTCCAGCTTCATGACCTCGGAGCCCCACATCAGCGGCGCGAACCCATGCATGAAGTACCACATGCCGATCGTGGCCATGAACAGGATGATGTCAGGCTGACCGACCAGATGGTGCAGGATGTATTTCTCGATGATCCAGGCCACGAAGACCATTGCGGCCCCCGCAACGATGATCGCCAGGAAAGTCGGAACCGTCCAGCCGAAGTCGTGGACCTTGGTGCCGAAGATCGTGTTGATCAGGTGCGCGAAGGGCACCTGTCCCTGCTGCACCCCCACCAGGGTCATCGCGGCGAACACCACCAGCATGCCCTGGGCGAAGTTGAAGATACCGGACGCCTTGAAAATCAGGACAAATCCGAGAGCGACCAGCGCATAGAGCACCCCGGCCATCAGGCCGTTGAGGGTGACTTCCATCGCAAAGAGTAGTTGTTCAGGCATGTCTCCCCCCGCCTCAATCGTGCGCCACGCCAAGATAGGCGTCGATCACATCCTGGTTGTTGCGCACCTCGTCCGGTGTGCCGTCCCCGATTTTCTTGCCGTAATCCATCACGACCACGCGGTCGCTGAGGTCCATGACCACGCCCATGTCGTGTTCGATCAGGGCGATGGTCGTGCCGAACTCGTCGTTCACGTCGAGGATGAAGCGGCTCATGTCCTCTTTCTCTTCGACGTTCATGCCGGCCATCGGTTCGTCGAGCAGAAGCAGCGACGGTTCGGCGGCGAGCGCCCGGGCAAGTTCCACGCGCTTTTTCAGGCCGTAGGGCAGGCGTCCGACCGGCGTCTTGCGGATGTGCTGAATTTCCAGGAAGTCGATCACCTTCTCGACCTTCTCGCGATTTTCCAGCTCTTCTTTCTCGGCTTTGCCCCACCAGATGGCCTGCTGCAACATGTTGGTTTTCATGTAGTTCAGGCGGCCGGTCATGATGTTGTCCAGCACCGACATGCCGTCGAACAGGGCGATGTTCTGGAAGGTCCGGGCCAGGCCCTGCTGTGCCACCTGGTAAGGTCTCATCGGCGGGCGTTTCTTTCCGCGGAACCAGACCTCACCTTCCTGCGGCTTGTAGAAGCCAGAGATGACGTTCAGCATCGAGGACTTGCCGGCCCCGTTCGGACCGATGATCGCGCGGATCTCGCCTTCACGGATGTCGAAGGAGATATCCTTGATCGCGACCACACCGCCGAAACGCAGGGTGATGTTCTTCAGGTCCATCACCACGCCGCCGATGGTACGGCCGTCGTCGGTGACATAGCTGTCGGGATTGGTATCGGTGCTCATGTTCATTGCATCCATCATTCCGCGGCCATCCCCTGGCTGCTGTTCACCACCGCGGCGTCGCGGATTTCCAGCGTGGCCTTGATCGAGCCCTTGCGGCCGTCCTCATAGGTCACTTCGGTTTCGATGAACTGTTCCGATTTGCCGGTGTAGAGCGCGTCGATCAGAGGCGAATACCTGTCCTCGACCACCACGCGGCGCACCTTGCGGGTCCGGGTCATTTCGCCGTCATCCGCGTCCAGTTCCTTGTGCAGGACCAGGAAGCGGTGGATCTGGCAGCCGGACAGCATCTCGTCCTCGGCCACCGACTTGTTGACGGTTTCCACGTGCTCCTGGATCGTCTCCAGCACGCGCGGATGGCCCGCCAGTTCCTGGTAGGAGGCATAGGCGATGTTGTTGCGTTCAGCCCAGTTGCCGACGGCGGTCAGGTCGATGTTGATGAAGGCCGTGCACATGTCGCGGCCATTGCCGAAGACCACCGCTTCCAGGATGTCCGGGTAGAACTTCAGCTTGTTTTCAACATACTTGGGCGCGAACATCCGGCCATCGGCCATCTTGCCCACGTCCTTGGCACGGTCGATGATACGCAGGTGCCCGTTCTTCTTGTCGAAGAAGCCGGCGTCGCCGGTGGCCACCCAGCCTTCCTCGTCCTTGGTCGAAGCCGTCGAGTCCGGGTTGTTGTAGTATTCTACGAAGGTGCCAGGCGAGCGATAGAAGATCTCGCCATTGTCGGCGATGTTGATCTCGACGCCCGGGGCGGGCACGCCCACCGTGTCGTTGCGCACTTCGCCATCCGGCTGCACGGTGATGAACACCGTCGCTTCGGTCTGGCCGTAGAGCTGTTTCAGGTTGATCCCCAGCGAGCGATAGAACTCGAAGATCTCGGGTCCGATCGCTTCACCGGCGGTGTAACCGACCCGGATGCGGCCAAAGCCCAGCGTGTCCTTCAGCGGGCCGTAAACCAGCACGTCGCCCATGCGATACTTGAAATAGTCGCGCAAGTTGCCGCTGTAGAGGTTCAGAAGGATCGGATCCTTCGCCTTGAAATGATTGCGCACGTTCTTGCCGTAACGCAGTTTGGCAAAGCCCAGGCGCACGGCGTTTTCAACAATGGTTTCCATCGCGAAACCGATGCCCATGGCGTATTTCCAGACGGTCTTCACGCGGCGCTTCAGGTCCGGCTTGGCCAGGCGGCGCTTGGGCATGCCGTATTTCTCGCCGACCCCGCTTTTCGCGAATTCCATGAAGTGATGGAAGATCGCGTATTTCAGATCGCCCGAGTCGTTCATGCGGATCATGACGCTGGTCAGCTGCGTTTCAAACACGCGCGGCGGGGCAAAGTAATAGGTCGGCCCGATTTCGCGCAGGTCGGTCATCATCGTGTCCGCCGATTCCGGGCAGTTCACGCAGAAGCCGCACCACATGGCCTGACCCAGCGAGAAGATGAAGTCACCGACCCATGCCATCGGCAGATAGGCCAGGATGTCCTCACCGGGTGACAGGGCGTCGAATTCGGACGAGTTCTTGGCACTTTCGATGATGTTGCGGTTCGACAGGACCACGCCCTTGGGCTTGCCGGTGGTGCCCGAGGTATAGAGCATCACGCAGGTCGAGTCGTAGTCCAGCTCGGCCTCGCGCTCGGCCATTTCGCCTTCCAGACGATGGTGGGCGACGCGGCCTTCCTCCTGGATATCGTGATACCAGTTCAGGTGGCTGTGGTCATATTTGCGCATGCCGCGCTTGTCGTAATAGACGACATGTTCGATGTGGTGGATCTTGTCCTGGACCTCGATCACCTTGTCGACCTGTTCCTGGTCCCCACAGATGACGAAACGCGCGCCGCAGTGGTCCAGCACGTATTCCATCTCGTCGACGACGGCGTCCTGATAGAGCGGCACCGGCACGGCACCGCATTTCTGCGCGGCGACCATGGCCCAGTAGAGGGCCGGGCGGTTGCGGCCGATAATGGCGACATGGTCGCCCTTGTCGATACCCAGAGCCATAAGGCCCAGCGCGAGGTTCTGGATTTCCTCGGCCGCCTCGGCCCAGGTCCAGCTCTGCCAGATCCCGAATTCTTTTTCACGGTAAGCCGGGCGGTTCCCGAATTCCTTCACGTTCCGGGCCAGCAAGGCCGGAATAGAAGCAAACGCGCCAGCGGCGGCTAGTTCTTGTGCCAAATTGTCCTCCCACCGTCGGTCTGTCCGACGTTCACGACCGCTCAAGCGATTCTGCCCTCGCAGCCTGATCGTAAAAATCTTCACGCGCAAAGGTTTCCGCAGTTTTTCCCAATTCTAACGAATTGTTACCACCCCCACGGCAGGCGCGAGAGCCCTTTAACTCAAGGCCCTGCGGTGCTAGCGAGAGGGGGGAGGACTGGCGAATGCCGCGCAAAACCAACGACACTCTTGCCCTGACACAGGCCGGCCTGAACCTGATCCAGCAGGCCCTGTCGATCTATGATTCGGACCTCAAGCTGGTGGTGGGGAATCGCCAGTTCCAGGACATGTTCCACCTGCCCGACGATCTGATGACCCCCGGGGCTCCGTTCAGCGACACGGTGCGCTGGCTGGTCGATCACGGCGAATACGGCGAAGTTCTGGACCCCGACGGGTTCGTGCAGAGCCGGGTGGAGCAGGCGCTTGCCTTCGAAGCGCACTATGTCGAACGCACCCGCGCCAATGGCCACATCGTGTCGATCGAGGGCAGCCCTCTGCCCCAGGGCGGCTGGGTGGCCGTCTATACCGACATCACGCCGATCAAGCGGCAGGAGGCGCTGCTGCGCGCCCGGTCCGAAGACCTGGCCGACCAGGTCCTGACCCATAGCGAGGAGCTGGCCCAGACCAACCGTGCGCTTGCCGCTGCCAATGCGCAGCTGGAGGAAACCAAACGCCAGCTGACCGAAATGGAAAGCCGCACCCGCCTCACCGCCGAGATGATGCCCGCCCATATCGCGCGCATCGACACGGATCAGTATTACACGTTTTCGAACCGGCGGCTGGGCTCGGTCATCCCGGGGCGCCCGTCAAACCTGTTGGGGTTGCATGCCTCCGAGGCCCTGGGGGATGAGGCCTATGGGCGTATCTCGCCCTATTTCCAGCGCGCCTTCGCCGGTGAACCTTCGGTGTTCGAGTTCACCCACGAAGGGTCCGGCCGCCGCATCCGCGTGGCGCTGACCCCGGACCTGGAACAAGGCGACGAGGGGGGCGAAATCACCGGCGTCTATATCCTGTCGATGGACGTCACCGAAGAAGCCCAGGCCCGCGCAGCGCTGAACCAGACCCGCAAACGCGAGCTGGCGGCGCAGATGACCAACGGCATGGCGCATGATTTTTCGAACCTTCTGACCATCATCCTGGGGCTGCAGTCGCGCCTGTCCGGCATGGAACTGGGCGAGGATGCCCGCGACCTGGTCGATGCCACCCATGCCGCCGTGCGCCGGGGTGGCACTCTGCTGGACCGGATCGCGTCGATTTCCGGCCACAGCGAAATGCGGTTCGAGGCCACGGACGTGCCGGATCTTCTGCGTGGGCTGGAGGCCCTGGCCGGTCCGACCCTGCCCGAGGGGATTGCGCTCGATATCACCCTCGAAGGGCTGGACGAGCCTCTTTTGATGGATGCAGGATCGGTGCAGGACGCCCTTTTGAATCTGATCATCAACGCGACCCATGCAATCGGCGCTGCGGGCACAGGTGGCGGGGGCACGATCTGGTTGACCGTGCGCGCTATCCGCGAGACCTGGATCGAGTTCCGCGTCACCGACACCGGCCCCGGATTCTCTCCCGAGGCGCTGGAGCACGCGCTGGATCCCTTCTTCACCACCAAGGGCGGCGACGGGTCGGGCCTTGGGCTGGCGATGGTCTATGACCAGGCCAAGCTTGCCGGCGGGCAGGTCAAGATCATGAACGGCGACTGCGGTGGCGCCGTGGTGTCGATGCGCCTGCCGCTCAGGCCCGCCCAGACCCCAATGGCGCCGCGCCTGGTGCTGCTGGTCGAGGACAACCCCGACATTCGCGAGGCCGTGCGCGAGATGCTGATCTCGCTGGGCCATCAGGTGGTCGAAGCCTCCAGCGCCGAGGAAGCCGAGGCGCTTGTTGACCTGGAAGGGCTGGGGCTGGTCCTGTCGGACATCGTGCTGGAAGGGGACGAAACCGGACCCGAATTCCTGTCCCGACAGCTGGCGGGCGGTCTGACCGTCCCGGCACTGCTGATGACTTCTCTGCCGCCGGACGACGCCCGCCGCGCCACCGCACCGGTTCCGGTGCTGCCCAAACCCTTTACCCAGGCCGAGCTTTGCGCCTTTCTGTCCCAGGAGGTTTCCTAATGACCCAACCCTTGGTTGCCATTCTGGATGACGAGCCGGAAATCCGCCGCATGCTGTCGGGCGCACTGGAAGACGCGGGGTTTCGCACCGCGAGCTTTGCCCGCGCCACCGAATTCGAGGCCGCTCTGGCCTCGATGGCCCCAGACGTCTGCCTGGTCGACCTGGGCCTGCCCGACCGTGACGGGCTGACCCTGGTACATCGCCTGGCGCTGGAATCGGGTGCCTCGATCATCATCATCTCGGGCCGGGCGCAGGTGCAGGACCGCGTGACCGGGCTGGAGCTGGGGGCGGATGACTACATCATCAAGCCCTTCGAACCCGCCGAGGTCGTGGCCCGCGTGCGCGCGCGTCTCCGCTCGGCCAAACCCGACCCGCTGGCATCGAACACCGCGCGTTTTGCCGGCTGGACCGCGCATTTCGACCGCTACGTGCTGGAGGACGACAGGGGCGAGGAGGTCACGTTCTCCCATGCCGAGGGCGAAGTGTTGCGCCTGTTCCTGGACGCGCCCAAGCGGCTGATCTCGCGGGCCCAGATGCAGGAGAGCCTGGGCGGGGTCGCCGGTGAAAGTTTCGACCGCGCCATGGACGTGCGCATCTCGCGCCTGCGCACCAAGCTGCGCGAGGACCCGAAGAACCCGCGCCTGATCAAGACGATCTACGGGGCGGGCTACATCTTTCTGGGCGACGTGCGCTGGGGGTGATCCCGCCCGCATTCAGGAAAATCCGGCGTCTGTGCTATCCTCTACCACAGGAGGAGCGAGATTATGGACAAACTGCAGTTCTATACCGCCCTGACCGCGCTGTGGGTGGCGCTGTCCTGGGTGCCCTACATTCTTGACCGCATTGCCACCCGGGGCCTGATGGGCGCGCTGGCGAATTACGATCCCAACGCCCGCCCGCAATCGGCCTGGGCCCAGCGTGCCATGCGCGCGCACCGGGTTAATGTCGAGGCTTTCGTGGCCTTCGGCCCGCTGGCCGTGATGGCCATGGTGCTGATCCCCGAAGACCCCTACCCGGGGCTGTTGGCCTCGACCTTCTTCGTCGGCATCGTGGCCCATTACGTGATCTACTGCGCGGGCATTACCGTGTTGAGAACCCTGGCCTTCGCCGTCGCCGCCCTGTCCACCGCAGGCCTCGCCCTGCGCGTGTTGAGTGCGATCTGATGGACCCGGTTGCGCTAGTCTTCTACGCGGTGATCTGCGCGGTCCTGAGCTGGTCCGCCCCCACGCTGGGCCGCCCCGTCCTGCGGCTGGGCATCGGCGCGGTGGTGGGGATCGTGGCGGCGGCGATACTGCCGGCATTGAAGGCGGCGATGGGCCTCTGAAACATCTTGAGGGAGCTGTTCGACGATCATGACATTCTGGTTCATTCAAATCCCCGGCTGGTTGCTTTTCATCTACCTGGTGGCGACACAATGCACGGCGGCAGTCAGCTATGCCTTTGCAGAGCGCCACGGTTTTCAGGAAACCGCAGGTGAAATCACCGAGGTTGGCGTTGCCTTCTTCAAGGGGTTCGCATTCGCCGATCTGGTCTTCTACGTGCCCTTGCTGGGAGCGGGCCTGGCAGCTCACGCCCTGGGCGCGGCATGGGCGCCGCTGGTGATCGGCGGCGCCCTGTGTGTAACCATCTATTGGCCAATCGTCTGCCTGCGCATGGCGCTGGCAGCCCGGGATGCACCCGGATGGCACCTGAAGGACGAGAAGCTCTACTGGATCATCCTCGTGCCTATTACCCTGTGGGCGGGCGCGGGTCTGGTCATCGTCTCGGCATGATGCAACTGCGACCGTGGTCCGAACGGCTCCAGCCTGGCGGCACTCGCCCACGGACCCTTCCGCGCGGCCCCGGCCGTCAGGCCAGGGCGACGCGGGTGGTGGTCAGGGGTCGCGGAGCAATTTGCGGAAGGAATAAGTCGCAACGCCCCGCGGAATTCCACGGGGCGCGCCACCGGCCGGTGCCGGGATATCGTTATGGGACAGTCAGTTACTCTGCCGCGATCCCCGCATCGTTGGCCTTTTCGACCCGCACGGCCGAGAATTTCATCTCGGCAATCTTGCCATAGGGGTCCAGTGCCGGGTTGGTCAGCATGTTCGCCGCCGCCTCGACATAGGCGAAGGGCAGAAAGACCATGTTCTCGGCAATCGCGTAATCGGCCCGCGCCATCACGGTGACGGAACCACGACGGGTGGTCAGGCGCACCATGCCGCCCGGTTCCACACCCATGTCGCGCAGGGTCTTGGGGTTCATCGAACAGTTCGCTTCCGGTTCGATTGCATCCAGCACCACCGACCGGCGGGTCATCGAACCGGTGTGCCAGTGTTCCAGCTGACGGCCGGTGGTCAGCACCATCGGATATTCGTCATCCGGCAGTTCGGCAGGCGGAATGATCGTGGCGGGGGTGAAACGCGCGCGGCCCCCTTCGCGCGGGAAACCATCGCCGAACACGACCGCCTGGCCGGGATCTTCCGGGCTGAGCGACGGGTATGTCACCGCGTTCTGCGCCTCCAGACGGTCCCAGGTGATGTTCGCCAGCGACGGCATCGCCTGTTCCATCTCGGCATAGACATCGCGCGGATGTTCGTAGGTCCAGTTCAGACCGATGCGGCGCGCAAGCTCGGTGGTGATCCACCAGTCCTCCTGCGCCTCGCCAGGCGGCGGCACGGCGGGGCGGCCCATCTGCACGGTCCGGTTGGTGTTGGACACGGTGCCGCGTTTCTCGGCAAAGGCGCCGGCGGGCAGGACCACATCGGCATAGCTGGCGGTCTCGGTCAGGAAGATGTCCTGGCTGACCAGGAATTCCATCCGCTCCAGCGCCTCGCGCACATGGGTCACGTCCGGGTCCGACATGGCCGGGTTTTCGCCCAGGATATACATGCCCTTGATCTTGCGATCATGCACGGCATCCATGATCTCGACCACGGTCAGACCCTTGTCGGGCGACAGGTTGTCCGTGCCCCAGAGCGCCTGGTATTTCGCGCGGACCTCCGGGTCGCCGACCGGCTTGTAATCCGGATAGAACATCGGGATCAGCCCCGCGTCCGAGGCCCCCTGCACGTTGTTCTGGCCCCTGAGCGGGTGCAGGCCCGTGCCCGGACGGCCCACATTGCCGGTCATCAGTGCCAGGCTGATCAGGCAGCGGGAATTGTCGGTGCCGTGGGTGTGCTGGCTGATGCCCATGCCCCAGAAGATCATGCCGTTCCTGCCCGCCGCGAAGGTGCGGGCGGCGGCACGCAGCTCCTCGGCCGGGATGCCGCAGATCTCTTCCATGTCCTCGGGCGAGAAAGCCTTCAGATGCTCGCGCATCGCCTCCCAGTTCTCGGTGTGCCTGGCGATATAGTCATCGTCCTGCAGACCTTCCTCGGCGATCACATGCATGATCGCGTTCAGCATCGACACATCCGCGCCCGGCTTGAACAGCAGGCGGTGAGTGGCAAAACGCCCCATGCCGACGCCGCGCGGGTCCATCACGATCAGCTTGCCGCCACGCTTGGTGAACTGTTTGAAATATGTGGCCGCGACGGGATGGTTCTCGATCGGGTTCGACCCAATGACGATCGCCACATCGGCGTTTTCGATCTCGTTGAAGCTCGCCGTCACCGCGCCCGATCCGACGTTTTCCAACAGCGCCGCCACCGAGGAGGCGTGGCACAGGCGCGTGCAGTGGTCCACGTTGTTATGGGCGAAACCCTGGCGGATGAATTTCTGGAACAGGTAGGCTTCTTCGTTGGTGCACTTGGCGGAGCCGAACCCGGCCACGGCCTCGCCGCCATGTTCGTCGCGCAGGCGCATCAGACCCCTGGCGGCGACGTCCAGCGCCTCGTCCCAGGTCGCTTCGCGGAAATGGGTCAGCGGGTTGGCGGGATCGACGTTCAGGCCTTTCTCGGCGCCGTCCTTGCGGATCAGCGGCTTGGTCAGGCGATGCGGGTGGTTGATGTAATCGAAGCCGAAGCGGCCCTTGACACACAGGCGACCTTCGTTTGCGGGGCCGTTGATGCCCTCGACATGCACGACCTTGTCGCCCTTGATCTTCATCGAGACCTGGCAGCCGACGCCGCAGAACGGGCAGACGCTTTCGACCTCCTTGTCGAAATCCTGCTTGTCGGCCTGAACTGTGGCGGGCATCAGCGCGCCGGTCGGGCAGGCCTGAACGCATTCACCACAGGCCACGCAGGTCGAGGCGCCCATGTCATCAGCCTGGTCGAACACCGGATAGGCATCATGGCCGCGCCCGGCCATGCCGATCACGTCATTGACCTGGACCTCGCGACAGGCGCGTACACAGAGGTTGCAGCTGATACAGGCATCCAGGTTCACACGCATCGCGACATGGCTGTCGTCCAGCAGCGGAATTCGGCCCTCTTCCAGCTTGGGAAAACGGCTCTCGGTCACGCCCTGCGCCTCGGCCATGTCCCAGAAATGCGACGAGGTGTCATGCGCCTCTTCGCGGGCAGGCTGGTCGGCGACCAGCATTTCCATCACCATCTTGCGCGCGGTCTTGGCGCGGGCATTGTCGGAACTGACCACCATGCCCTCGGCGGGCGCGCGCACGCAGGAGGCCGTCAGGGTGCGCTCACCCTCGACTTCGACCATGCAGGCCCGGCAATTGCCGTCCGAGCGATACCCGGTCTGGTCCTTGTGACACAGGTGCGGGATGGTCGTGCCTTCGCGCTTGGCGACCTCCCAGATGGTTTCGCCATCGCGCGCGACAACTTCGCGCCCGTCCAGGGTGAATTTGATTCCGTCTGACATGCATGCCTCCGCGTGGTCCGGGCAGTATACACCATGCCCGCCGGGGTCGCAGTCCTCCAAAGCCGACAAACCACGCGCTTTTTGCGCCAGAGCGACCACACCCGAACCGATCCGGGCCCCCGGGTCTTTATCTTGCCAAAAAATATCCCCGCCGGAGGCATCCGCCCTTTCCCCTTGCCAGACCCTCGCCTACCAATGCGCCAACAGATCGGAGCGTTCCATGACCAGCCTCACCCTCATTCGCCACGGCCAGGCCAACAATACGGCCACGACCGAGACCGGCTATGACCGCCTGTCCGATCTGGGCCGCCAGCAGGCGCGATGGCTGGGGGAACACATGCGCGCGACCGGGGCCGGGTTCGACAAGGTCGTTACCGGCTCGTTGAACCGCCACCGGCAAACCGCCGAGGAATGGGGCGCTCAGACATACACCGTCGACGAACGTCTGAACGAGGTGCGCTATTTCGACCTCTCCGAACGCATGCACGCGCAATTCGGCATCGCCGTGCCCTCGACCCATGAGGAGTTCATCGACCACCTTCCCCTGACCTTCTCGGCCTGGCAGGAGGGCAAGATCGAGGGCGTGGCGGAAAGTTTTCACGACTTCCAGACCCGGGTCTCCGAGGTGATCCACGAACTGGCCGGGACCGGCGACAATGTCATCGCCTTTACCTCGGGCGGTTTCATCGGCATGGCGACGCGGGTGGTGATGGGGCTCGATATCGGCCCCTTTACAAGGGCCATTCTGCCGATCATGAATTCGTCGGTACACAAGATGCACCTGCTGCCGGTCGGTCTGACGCTGACTCAATTCAACGCGGTGCCCCACCTTGAGGCCCCCGAGCGCCACGTGGCGCAGACGCATTTCTGAGGGAGAAAACATGACACATCTCTGGGTTCGCGCCGAACAGCGCCCGAACGAGGACCGCGTGGGTCTGACACCCGAGGGCGCCAAGACCCTGATCACAAAAGGAATTCGTGTAACGGTCGAGGAAAGCTCGGTCCGTGCCATTCCGCTCAAGGGTTATATCGACGCGGGCTGCGAGCTGGCGGCTGAAAACAGCTGGCCCGAAGCCCCGGCCGATGCGATCATCTTCGGCCTGAAGGAGCTGCCCGAGGACGGCACCCCCCTGCCCCATCGCCACATCATGTTCGGCCATGCCTTCAAGGGCCAGCACTCCGGCCGTGCCCTGCTGGAGCGGTTCAAGGCCGGCGGCGGCACACTCTACGATCTGGAATATCTGGTGAACGAGGACGGCCGCCGGGTTGCCGCCTTCGGCTACTGGGCGGGTTTTGCCGGTGCTGCGGTGACGCTGAAAACCTGGGCCGCGCAGCAACGTGGGCAGGTCTGTCCGCCGGTTGGCGCCTATCCGGGCAGGGACGCGCTGGTTGCCGAGCTGAAGCACGAAATCGCCGGTTTCGACACCCCCACCGCCATCGTCATCGGCGCGCTGGGTCGGGTGGGCACCGGCGCCTCGGACCTGCTGACCGAAATGGGGATCACCGTGACCAAATGGGACATGGCCGAGACCGCCCATGGCGGGCCGTTCCCGGAAATCTTGGATCACGACCTGTTCATCAACTGCATACTCGCCCGTCCCGGCACCCCGGTCTTCGTACCGCAGGAGGCCCTGACCGCCGACCGCAAACTGACCGCCATCGGCGACGTCGCCTGTGACCCGGACAGCGATTACAACCCGATCCCGGTCTATGACCGCGCCACCAGCTGGGCCGCGCCCGCGCTGCGCGTGGCCGATGCCCCGGTGCTGGACGTGATGGCGATCGACAACCTGCCCTCGATGCTGCCGGTGGAAAGCTCGGTCGACTACGCCGGGCAGCTCTTGCCGTCGCTCCTGACGCTGGGCGATCTCGACGCGGGTGTCTGGGGCCGGGCCGAAGCGACATTCAAAACACACATGCAGGGAGTTTGAACATGACCATTCATTGGTGTGGCACCGGCCTGTCGGCCATCCCCGGCCTGCGTCGCCTGATCGAGCGGGGCCACGTAGTTACTGTCTGGAACCGGACCGTCGACAAGGCGCAGGAGGCGGTGGGCGACATCGCGGGTGACATCCGCGCCTTCGACATCGACACGCTGGGCAGCGTGCTGGCGCCGGGCGACGTTGTGGTGTCCATGCTGCCCGGCGACTGGCACGTGCCGCTGGCCGAGCTCTGCATTTCGAAAAGCGCGCATTTTGTCTCGTCGAGCTATATCGCCCCCGAGATGCGCGCGCTGGACGCGGCCGCAAAGGCAGCGGGCGTTGCCTGCGTCAACGAGGTCGGACTGGATCCGGGCATCGACCACCTGATGGCCCATTGGCTGGTGGCGGACTATCGCGCCTCGGACGCCTGTGACGCAGATAACGCCCTGAGTTTCATAAGCTATTGCGGCGGCATCCCGAAACACGCCAACCCGTTCCGCTACAAGTTCAGCTGGTCGCCCCTGGGCGTGTTGAAGGCGCTGCGTTCGCCCTCGAAATCGATCCGTGACTTCGCCGAGTTTGACGTGGCGCGGCCCTGGGACGCGATTTCCAGCTACGAGGCCCCGCTGCCCGAGGCGGAAAGCTTCGAGGTCTACCCGAACCGCGACTCGATCCCCTTCATGGAGGATTACAGGTTCGATCCGGCCTGGAGGGTGCAACAGTTCGTGCGCGGCACGCTGCGGCTGAACGGCTGGGCCGCGGCCTGGGGTGACGTGTTTACCGAAATCGAAACCCTGTCGGGTCCGGAAGGCGATGCGCGCCTGAAGGAAATGTCGGACCAGTTCTGGACCGACAACGCCTATGATGAGGGCGAGCCGGATCGCGTGGTGCTCTGCGTCGCGCTGAAGGCGGAAAGGGACGGTAAAACCGCCTATCACAAGACCTACGTGATGGATGCATGGGGGGACGAGCATGGCACGGCGATGGCGCGGCTGGTGTCTGTCCCGGTGTCGATGGCCGTGGAAAGCGTGCTCAAGCGGCGCATCTACCCGGGCGTCACGGCCGCCCCGTCTGAACCGGCCCTTGTCCGGGAATGGATGGAGGTCATCGACGGGCTGGCGCAGCATCTCGAGGTGGTGGATCACACCGGGTGATCGGACCCCGCGGGGTCCGACAAAAGACAACGCCGCCCGGCCCGGACGGCGTTTACGTTCCAATGGGATCTTGCCGACGGGTTCTCTCAGAAAATCCCCTGCCCGGCTTCCTCGACATTGTGCCCCAGCGCCTCCAGACCGGCCTCCAGGTAGTCCGACAGGTGCGGCATGCCCAAAAGGTAATCCTCGGTCGGCGAGGTCTTTTCCGCCTTTGCCGTTTCGATCGCCTCGGCCAATTCGGCCGCATCAAACGTATCGCGCCCAATCCAGGCAATCGCCACCAGGCTCGCCTGTTCGTCATTGTTCAGGTCCGCGATATAGGATCTGAGTTCGGCTTCGGTTCCATCCGAGGACCGGTTTTCCAGGATCGAATCGGCGTCGGCCACGTCGCCGGGCGTGTCCCACCGGCCCACTTTCGAGCCAAGTTCACGCGCGCGCAAAATCACGCGGGCCACTTTGCGGGGGCTGATTTCCAGCATCTTTTCCGATCCTTCTTCTGCACTTGGGCGACCTCATCTTGCCAAAGCCACGGGCCAAGGGGAAGGCCTATTCGTTATCGGACCTGGCCAGCGGCACAACCTCGGCACCCGCATCCGGTGCCAGTTCTTCAAAGTCGAAATTGTCCAGACGCTGCGCCCGCCGCCCGGCCTTCTCGGCAGAAATCTTGATGTCCGAGATATCCTTCGACGCCTGGTGGAAATGCCGATCCAGGTTTTCGACCCGATCCCCCAGCCGCCCGACATCCGCCGACAGCAGGGCCAATTCCTTGCGGATCGCCCCCGCCTGTTCGCGCATTCGCGCATCTTTCAGGATCGCCCGCATCGTGTTCAGCGTTGCCATGCATGTGGTGGGCGAGACGATCCAGACCCGCGCGGCAAACCCCTCGCGTACCAGTTCGGGAAAATTTGCGTGCAGCTCGGCATAGACCGCTTCCGACGGCAGGAACATCAGCGCGCCTTCGGCGGTTTCACCTTCCAGAATGTATTTCCCGGAAATGTCCTTGATGTGCTTGCGCACCGAGGTTTTCATCGCCCGCGCGGCCTCCTGCATCTGGGCCGGGCCCTCGGCGGCGCGCAGGGCTTCATAGGCCTCCAACGGGAACTTCGCGTCAATCACGATCGGCCCGGGCGGGTTGGGCAGGTGGATCAGGCAGTCCGCCCGCTTGCCGTTCGACAGAGTCGCCTGCAGCGCATAGCTGTCGGCCGGCAGCGCCTTCGAGACGATGTCATTGAGCTGGATTTCCCCGAAGGCGCCCCGCGTCTGCTTGTTCGACAGGATGTCCTGCAGGGACAGAACGTCGCCCGACAGGCGGGTGATCTTTTCCTGCGCCTTGTCGATCACCGCGAGCCGCTCCTGCAACTGGGTCAGGCTTTGCGTGGTTTTCACCGCGGAACCTTGCAGGTTCTCGGCCATGCGCTCCTGCATCTCGGCAAGCGACCGCGCGGAGCGCAGGGCGTTTTCATGCAGCCGGTCGTTCATCTGGCTCTGCACCTGGGCCAGCCGCGTTTCCATGGTCTGGATCATCTGCGCCTGGCCGGTGGTCTGGGCGTCCGAGACATTGCGCAACCCGCCCGAAAGCTGGTCCTGCCCCTGCGCCAGCACCTGCACCGCCTGGCCGAGCCCGCCGATCTGCCCCGCCAGGTCCTCCGCCACCCGGGCCGAGCGTCCCGCCCGGCGCAGCACCAGCAACAGCAGCAGAACCGCCAATGCGCCCCCCGCCAGCGCCAGCTGTTCGAAGGTGATCTCCTGTGTGCCGATCTGGATCATGTGCGCCCGAACAGCCGTTCGATATCCGCCAGTTTCAACTCCACATAGGTGGGCCGCCCGTGGTTGCACTGGCCGGAATGGGGTGTTGCCTCCATCTCGCGCAGAAGCGCGTTCATCTCTTCAGCGCGCATCCAGCGGCCCGAGCGGACCGAGCCATGGCAGGCAACGCGGCTCAGCACCGCCTCGATTCGGGCCTGAACGGTCTGGCTGTCGCCCAGATCGGCCAGTTCGTCCAGCACGTCGCGGATCATGTCTCCGGCGTTCACCTCGCCCAGGATTGCCGGGGTCTCGCGCACGGCTATCGCCGATCCGCCGAAGGGTTCGATCATCAGACCCAGCATGGCGAGGTCGTCCGCCACCTCCAGCAGCCGCGCGGTGTCACCGGCGGACAGTTCAACAATCTCCGGGATCAGCAGCGCCTGGCTGGCCACGCCGTTTTCGGCCATCTGGCGTTTCAGCTTTTCGTAGACCAGCCGTTCGTGGGCCGCGTGCTGATCGACGATGACGATGCCGGTCTCGGTCTGGGCGATGATGTAGTTTTCATGCAGCTGCGCGCGGGCGGCGCCCAGCGGCAGGGCCTCGACGGGCTGAAGGGCTTCGGGCTCTTCCACGACCGGGTCGAACCGGGCCGAAGGGGTCGAGATTTCGGCGAAACCCGGCGCATCCGGAAGGGGAGCCTGCGCCTGGTAGGACATGCGCAGGGCGCCGGGCGAAGGGCGGTCCATCTGGTAGACGCGCGGCGCGGTGCCCGCCGTGGGTTCTGGTCGCATCGCCCCCAGGGTCGCACCGGCCACGGTGGTCGACGCGCGGTGGCCCGCATTCGCCAGCGCATGGCGCAGGCCGGAAACGATCAGGCCTCGCGCCACGCCGGGCTCGCGGAAACGCACCTCGGATTTCGCCGGATGCACGTTCACATCGACCAGGTGCGGATCGCAGGACACGAAAAGCGCCGCCGCCGGGTGGCGGTCGCGGGACAGGAAATCGAAATAGGCCGCGCGCAGGGCCCCGGTCAGCAGCTTGTCCTTCACCGGACGGCCATTGACGAACAGGAACTGCGCCACCGCCGCGCCGCGCGAATAGGTCGGCAGCGCGGCATATCCGGTCAGGCGAAGCCCCTCGCGGGTGGCGTCGATCGCCAGGGCATTCTCGGCGAACTCCTGGCCCAGGATCGTCGCCAGCCGCCCATGCAGCGCATCGAACATATCTCCGGTTTCCGGGTCCGCGCGGAAGGTGATCCGCCCTTCGCCGCCGCTGGACACGTCGCGCAGAACGAAGCCCACATGCGGTTCCGCCATCGCCAGACGCTTGACCACATCGGTGATCGCCTGGGCCTCGGCCCGGTCGGTGCGCAGGAACTTCAACCGCGCCGGGGTGGCAAAGAAAAGGTCGCGCAGTTCGACCACCGTGCCTTCGGACAGGGCGGCGGGCTTTGCCGGCTCCATCTTGCCGCCCGCGACGCGAATCACGGCCGCTTCGGCACCGGGAATTCGCGAGGTGATCGACAGCCGGCCGACCGCGCCCAGACTGGGCAGCGCCTCGCCCCGGAACCCGAAGGTGTGAATGTTCAGCAGGTCCGAGCCGTCGATCTTCGAGGTCGCATGGCGTGACAGGGCCAGCGGCAGATCCCCGGCGGCTATGCCGCAGCCATTGTCCGTCACCCGGATCAGCGTCTTGCCGCCATCGGCGTAACAGACCTCCACCCGGCTGGCGCCCGCGTCCAGGGCGTTCTCCACCAGCTCCTTCACGGCGGAGGCCGGGCGTTCCACCACTTCACCCGCCGCAATCCGGTTGATCGCGGCATCGTCCAGTTGTCGGATAATGGGGCGGTCGCCCTGTGGATAACCGCTCATTTGGGGGTCTGGTTCGTGCATAACACAAAACCTAGCACGTTCCGCGCCGATTCTGCCATGAAAAAACGGGACAATCCACCACCCGGCACAGGGCCGGGCAGTGGCGGTCACAGGCGGGTCATTCCACCCCTTCAGGCTGGCCGACAATGACGAAATGCAGCGCGTCCGGGTCATAGATCCGAGCCGCCACACGGTTGATGTCCTCAAGCGTGATGGCACGGATCTTGTCGTTGCGCGTGGCGATGTAATCAATGCCCAGGTCATCCATCTGCATGCCCACCAGGATGCGGGCAATCGGCCCGTTGCCGTCAAAGCGCAGCGGATAGGCCCCGGTCAGATAGGTCTGCGCGGCAGAGAGCTCCTCGGCCGTGATGCCCTCGGTCGCGATCTTCCGCCATTCGGCGCGGACCACATCGACGACCTCGCCCATGGTCGCATTTTGCGACGAGACCTGCCCGGTCACATATTCGCTCAGATCCTTCGCCACGAGGTAGGTGGAAATGCCATAGGTCAACCCGCGCTTCTCGCGCACCTCGTCCATCAGCCGCGAATTGAAGCCGCCGCCGCCCAGAATCTCGTTCAACACATAGGCGGCGAAGAAATCCGGGTCGTCGCGGGTAATGCCGGTGTGGGCAAAGCGGGCGATGGATTGCGGAGTATCGAAAGGGATGACCGTGACGCCGCCCTTGGGTAGGCCATAGGGCACGGGCGCGGGGATCGGCGCTCCGGTTTCGGGCAGGCCCGCGAACAGCTCATCCAGCAGCAGACCCAGTTCCTCGGCGGTAATGTCACCCACCGCCCCCAGGTAGATGCGGTCGCGTGCTACGGCGCCCTTGAAAGCCGCGATGACATCGTCACGGGTCAGGGCGGTAACGCTTTCCACGGTGCCCCCCTGGTAGCTGCCATAGGGATGGTCGCCGAAGGCCAGCCGGTCGGCGGCCTCGCCCAGGATTTCCATCGGGTCGGTTGCGCGGGATTGCAGGTTCGACAGAACCTGGCCGCGCACACGGTCGATGGCAGCCTGGTCGAACCTCGGCGCGGTCAGGGCGGAGCGTAGCAGCGCCACCGCCGCATCACGGTTTTCCGTCAGGAACCGGGCAGAGACCGACAGTGCATCGTCATACACATCGAACCGGTAGGAGGCCGCGAGCCCGTCGCGCGCCTCGGCAAAGCTCCGTGCATCCAGCTCGCCCGCGCCTTCCTCGATCAGCGCCGCCATCAGGTTGGTTGCCCCGCGTTTTCCGGGCAGATCCAACGAGGCCCCACCGCGAAACCGGATCTCCAGGGACAGAAAGGGCAGCGAAGGTTCCTCGACCAGCCAGGCCGTGAGACCGCCCGGGGATGTCACCTCCTGGATTTTCACCTCGGCCCGGGCGGGCAGCGCCGCGAACAGGGCCAGAAGCAGGGTCGACAGGGTCAGGGTCAGGCGGTTCATTGGGTCATCTCCCCATTCTCGGGCCGCACGAAACCAGTCACCGACCGGCGGCGATCGAACACCATGCGCGCGGCCTCCATCACCTCTTCTTCGGTGACGGCCTGCAGCACGTCCGGCCAGGCGGCGACATCCTCCAGCGTCAGGCCCGAGGTCAGGCTGCGCCCGTATTCATCGGCCAGGGTCTGTACATTGTCCTGTTCATAAATCTCGGAGGCGCGCAGCTGCATCTTCAGGCGGGAGAATTGCTCCGGGTCGATGCCGGTCTCGAAGAACCCGGCAATGACCGCGTCCATCGCCGCCTCCATCTCTTCCAGGCTGATCCCGTCCACCGGCGCGGCGACCAGGCTGAAGCTGGCATCATCCAACGAGGTGCCCCGGTAGCCCGCCGAGGTAAAGACCGCTTTCGGATTCTCGAACTGCAGCGCCCGGCCCAGCACCGAGGTCGCCCCCTCGCCTCCCAGGATTTCCGCCAGGTAGACCAGCGCGGCGGCGGTTTCCTGATCCCCCGGATCCCGCTCCGGTGCCTGGTAGCGGCGCACCAGATAGGGCCGCCCGACCCGCGGGTCCGAGAAACTGAGGCGGCGCTCGGCCAGCTGCGGAGGCTCCTGCGGGCGCGCCCTCTCGGGCAGGTCCGGGCTGGGCTCCAACACGCCGTAATACTTTTCGGCCAGGGCGCGGACCTCTTCGGGGTCCACGTCACCGGCGATCACCGCGATGGCGTTGTTGGGCGCGTAATAGGTTCGATAGAAGGACAGGGCGTCGGCATAGTCCAGCTGTTCAATCTCATGCCGCCAGCCAATGATCGGTACGCCGTAGGGATGGTTCAGATAGGCCGCCGCGTTCATCTGCTCGCGAAACAGCGCGCCGGGGTCGCTGTCGGTCCGGGTCGCGCGTTCTTCAAGGATCACGTTGCGTTCGGTCGCAACCTCTTCCTCGGTCAGCGTCAGGTCGCGCATCCGGTCCGCTTCCATCTGCATCATCAGTTCCAGCCGGTCCGCCGCGACGCGCTGGAAATAGGCGGTATAATCCTGGCTGGTAAAGGCATTGTCCGAGCCGCCGTTGGCCTCGACGATACGCGACAGCTCGCCGCTTTCCAGCTCGTCGGTCGCCTTGAACATCAGGTGTTCGAAGAAATGCGCGATACCCGATTTTCCGGACGCTTCGTCGGCGGCACCAACCCGGTACCAGACCATGTTGACCACGACCGGGGCGCGGTGATCCTCGATCACCACCACCTGCATGCCGTTGTCCAGGGTGAAATCCGTGACCTCCCGCGCCAGGGCCGGGTTGGTCAGCACGGCGGCCAGGGACGCCGCGAGGGACAGAAGTCGTTTCATAGAATAGCTCCCGTGTTGCCGGACAGAATTGTGCCCGGATGCGCAGGGTTCAACCCCGCCCAACGATCATGTGATCAGGGTTAACAGACGGCAGGCGCACCGTCCGCCACCTCAGCGCGCCAGAGTTTCTTCCGGCGGCACGGTCGGCGTCCAGACGCCCCGTGCACGCAGGCGCTGAAGTTCGGCGTACTGGTCAAGCTGCATCTTCTCGTAGGCGCGGTAATACAGGTTCACGTTGAACAGACGTTCAAGCACACGGCCGTTGTTGCGCTTGCGCCATTCCAGATCCTCGGCCGCCAGAACGGTGCGGATATCGCCCGCCGTGCCATAGCGCGAGCCGTGCGCAATCAGGGCCGATTCCCCGGCCGTCGCCCCCCTGCTCAACCGTGCGGGGTTGCCTCCCAGCGCGGCCACGGCGTCGGCGCGCGGGGTCGGGTCGGTCAGGTTTGTTCCGCCAGGCGTCGGCGCGGGCAGCTCCGCGAAATTCTCGGGCGCTTCCAGCGGTTTGGTCGGCAGGACGGAAAACTCGTCCGGGCCCACGTTCGACGACTCGAAATTCAACAGGTCCGGCTCGCGCCGGCTGCAGGCCCCCACGGTGGCCAGGACACAGACGATCAAAAGAGTTTTGCCCAGAACGGTCCGCATGGAACCTCCCTTGTCAATTTCCCCGAGTTCTACCCCATTGCCGGGACGAGGTCACGTGGCGTTTTCATCCTTCCCGAAGAGGACGAGACCGAAGACGCCGATGAAAACGAAAACATCCGCGGTGTTGAAGGAAAACGGGTTGGCGAAGCCGCAGCAGGACATGTTCAGAAAGTCGACCACGGCACCGTAAATCACCCGATCCAGCACGTTGCCCAGTGCTCCGCCGATCAGCAACCCGGCAAAGATCTGCCCTGCGCTGTTCATGCCACGCCGGACCCAGAGCCCGACCCAGAAACAGATTGCCAGGGCCACGCCGATCAGAAGCCAGCGGGTGGCGGCACCATCGCCGCCGAACAGGCCGAAATTGATGCCCTGATTCCACGCCATCTGAAAGACGAGGAACGGAGGCCAGACCTCGATCCGGCCCACGGTTTCCAGGCTCAAGCCCTTGAGAATCCACAGTTTGCTGGCCTGGTCGATGACCAGGGCCAGAACTGCATATAAGCTCAGGTGTTTCATCGTACCTCAGTGGCGGAAGTGGCGCATGCCGGTAAAGACCATGGCCAGACCGGCCTCGTCCGCGGCTTCGATCACTTCCTTGTCGCGCATCGAGCCACCGGGTTGGATCACGCAGGTGCCACCGGCGGCAGCGGCCTCCAGCAACCCGTCAGGGAAGGGGAAGAACGCGTCCGACGCCACTGCCGAGCCCTTGGCCAGGCTCTCGTCCAGACCCAGTTCGGCGGCCATGCGTTCGGCCTTGGCGGCGGCAACATTGGCGCTGTCCAGGCGGCTCATCTGACCTGCGCCGACACCCACGGTGGCCCCGTTCTTGACGTAGACGATGGCGTTGGATTTCACATGTTTGGCGACTTTCCAGGCAAACAGAAGGTCATTCAGCTGCTCGTCGGTGGGGGCCTTTTGGGTCACGACCTTCAGGTCATCCTTTCCGACGTAGCCCACATCCTTGTCCTGCACCAGCGTCCCTCCCGCAACCTGCTTGTAGGCGGTCAGCGGCTCGCGCACGTTCGGCAGGCCATCGGTCAACAGCAGGCGCAGGTTCTTCTTGGCCGCGAAGATTTCAATGGCTTCATCCGAGGCACCGGGGGCAATCACCACCTCGGTAAAGATCTCGACGATCTTGGTGGCGGTTTGAGCATCCAGCGGCTGATTCAGCGCGACAATGCCGCCGAAAGCGCTTGTGCGGTCGCAGTCAAACGCCTTCTGGTAGGCGTCCACCAGGCTTTCGCCCACGGCCACGCCGCAGGGGTTGGCATGTTTGATGATCGCCACGGCGGGCGACACGGCGGGGTCGAATTCCGCGACCAGCTCGAAGGCCGCGTCGGTGTCATTGATGTTGTTGTAGGACAGTTCCTTGCCCTGGAGTTGACGCGCGGTGGCGACGCCCGGGCGGTTCGACCCATCGGCGTAGAAGGCTGCCTTCTGGTGGCTGTTCTCGCCATAGCGCAGGGTCTGTTTCAGCTCTCCGGCAAAGGCGCGGCGCTTGGGCGCTTCCAGCGCCAGCTGCCCGGCCATCCAGGTCGAAACGGCCGCGTCATAGGCGGCGGTGCGGGCATAGGCCTTCTGGGAAAGCTTCTTGCGGAACTTCGGGCAGGTCGCACCGCCGTGCTGGTCCATGTCGCCCAGAAGCTTGGCGTAGTCTTCCACATCCACGATCACGTTCACGAAGGCCGCGTTCTTGGCCGCCGCGCGAATCATCGCCGGGCCGCCGATGTCGAGGTTCTCGATGCAGGTGTCATAGTCGGCGCCGGCGGCGACGGTGGCCTCGAAAGGGTAGAGGTTTACCACCAGCAGGTCGATTGCGCCGATGCCGTGTTCCTCCATTGCCGCGACGTGGTCCGCATTGTCACGCAGCGCCAGCAGACCGCCATGCACACGCGGGTGCAGCGTCTTGACGCGGCCATCCATCATTTCCGGGAATTCGGTGACTTCGGACACGTCCTTCACCGCAACACCCGCGTCGCGCAGCGCCTTGGCAGAGCCGCCGGTCGACAGGATTTCGACCCCACGGGCCTCCAGTTCCTTGCCCAGCTCGGTCAGCCCGGTCTTGTCGGAAACGGAAATCAGCGCTCGGCGCACGGGTGTCAGGTCGGTCATGTCGTCGGGTCCCTCAGGTCTATCTATCGCAGCCCCGCCGGGCCCTCCACCTCAAGATCGCGTATCGCGGACGGGGTGTCCTGCGCCTTGGCCAGAGACCAGCGGATGCGCGTCGCATAATCCATTGCGACGCCAGATAGAACCATTTGTTTCGTCGCACGAGGCTTCAGACGGTTCTTTTCGAGGTAAACCGAGCTTTCCAGCGTCAAATCGCCGATTCCGTCGTAGCGGAACACCCAGATCTCGCCGCTTTTCAGAACCAGCGAGACGGCGGTGTCCCCCAGATCCAGTTCGGCATCCACGTCCGGGTGAAGGTGAAAATGGATCTTGAACGGAATCCCCTGCAGCGCAGCCCGGTCGAGCGCGTGGTCGAAGTGGCGCTGTTCCTCGTCGCTGATGGCCGCCACCGTGTCCTCGCCATGGATGTCGCGCCCGTCCACGGTCAGTTCGATCCGGCGGATATGGGTCAGCCCGTTGACGCCGACATAACCATCGTGACCCGCGACGAACCCGGACACGCCGTCATCGCTCACCTGCTGGATTCGCACATCGCCCGGAACCTCAACCAGCGGGGTGTGCTCTACCCCGCCGACCTTGCCCGGAGCGGCGATGCGGGCGCTGGACAGGCCTGCCAACTGCAGTGTCGAATGCGACGGCGTGGCCCGCCCCGCCTTGCGCCAGTCCTCGCCGAACTGCGCGCCGGAGCCGCAGTTGACCAACAGCGGGCGGCGGCCCGAGGTGACTTCGATGGCCAGGGTCGAGGCATGGGCATTGGCCGACGCCGGGCCCGTCGGCGGGCTGGCCGCATCCATGATGATCGAGGTCCGTCCGGCCGACAGCCGCGCATATCCCATCGACAGGCCCAGATTCGCCGTGGCCCGCACGCCGGAGATGGCCAGCGCATGGTCCAACCGCCCCTCCAACCCGCGTCCGCCACCGTGAAACCGCGCGAGCCCCCCGTCCGAATGCCGCAGGGCGCGCAGCGTGGGGGCGATGCGCTCGATCGCTGCCAGATGGTCCGACGCCGCCATGCGCCCGCCCTCGGACAGGGCCATCGCCGCCCAGTTCAGCAGCGTAAAGACTTCCAGCAGTTCCTCGGGGTTGCGGGTCGGAATACCGCCCTGCTCGTCGATCTGGTCGGCGCATTCCCGCGCCAGTGCCTGCATCGCGGGTTCGACATGTTCCTCCATCCCGATGAGGGACAGGCCCGCATAGATCAACCCTGTCAGCGCCTCGAACCTGGGCAGCCCCGGCGAGGCGGCGTGCCAGCGTTTCGACAGGAAGATCGTCTGCTGCCCCAGTGAACGGAAAAGATCGAAACTGTCGCCCTGCTCCTGCCCGCGCATCAAAAACAGCGCGTGGTTGATCCAGCGAATGAGTCGACGCCCGGTCAGGTCCGGCGTCCAGCCCGGCCCCTTGCCGCCGCCATAGAGGTCAATCCACTCTGCCAGCCAGGCCTGGGCCCGTATCCGTGCCTCGTAATCCCCCAGAGAAGCCAGGTCATCGAGCCAGGCGAAACCCTGCAATTCCTCGGCGAATTCAGGAGTCGGCGCAGCAATCTGCCAGATCGAGGCATCTGGGTCCGCGACATGGTGCCCGGCGAACAGGAAGTTTCCCGCCACCAGTTGCTTGCCCCGCGCAAAGGCGCCGATGGTGCGCGGTTCGGGCTGCGACACGAAACCTGTCGCCGGTTGCGCCCGGGCGGCCCGGCGGGCGTGCCACCGATTCGCCCAGCGCACCCGCCGTCGCGAAAAGACATCCTGATGTTTCGACACCTGCGCGCCCCGTGACTACCTGTCTGCTCTGTCACCGCCCTTTGCGAGCCTGTTTGACGGCAAGCATACGCCGCTTGGCGCCGGGTGTCATGCGCTATCCTCGGGGTTACGAAACGGTCGCGCGAAAGGCGGTGATGAAGAACCCGTCCATGCCGCCCCTGTCGGCCCAGAAATCCGGGCGCAGGCGCAGCCCTTCTGGTCCGATCCAGTCCGGCTCCACCCCGGGCAGGTCGAGCGCATCGAGGTCCAGTTCCAGTTCCGGATGGCGAAGCATCGCATCGCGCACCTGTTCCTCGCCCTCGTCGATCAGCAGGCTACAGGTGCAGAACACCAGCCGCCCGCCGGGTTTGAGCAGGCCCAGCGCCCGGTCGATCAGGTATTCCTGCAGTTCGAACAGGGCCGGGAAATCGCTGCCATCCTTGGCATAGGGCAGGTCCGGGTGGCGGCGAATCGTACCGGTGGCGGTGCAGGGCGCATCCAGCAGCACCGCGTCGAAAGGTTCGGCTTCGTATTCCAGCGCATCCGACACCACCAGATTGGCGGACAGGCCACAGCGGTTCAGGTTCTCCTCCACCCGGGCCATGCGCGATCTGGAGATATCGACGGCTGTCACCTCCGCCCCCATTGCCGCAAGCTGCATCGTCTTGCCGCCGGGGGCCGCGCAGAGGTCCAGCACACGCGCGCCTTTTGCCGGCGCCAACACCTTGGCAGGCAACGCGGCGGCGGCGTCCTGCACCCACCAGTCCCCCGCGTCAAAACCGGGAAGCGCCGAGACCTGACCATAGTCGCGCAGGCGCCTGGACCCGGTCGGCAGCGCCTCGCCAAAGGCCACATCCCCCTTCGGCGTCACATCCAAGGGCGCGCCTGCGAAATGCGCGGCTTCGATCGCCGCAACGGCCTCCTTGCCGAAATCGGCCACGAGCACCTTGCGCAGCCACTTGGGCAGGCGTGGCACCGGCAAATCCTGCCACTTCGCCACATCCACCTTGCGCAGTACCGCGTTGACCAGCCCGGCCTGGCGCTGGGTCTCGACATTGGCCTTGGCGATCTCGACACAGGCGTTCACCACGCCATGGGCAGCGCCCCCGGAACAGATCTCGACCACGCCCAGCCGCAGGATGTTCAGCACCCGCACCGAGGGGCGTTTCTTCAGGAACGGGCCCAGCAGGCGGTCGGCGCGGTCCATGCCACGAAAGGCCTCCAACACCAGCCGCTGGGTCCGCGCGCGCTCCTCCGGCGGCAGCTTTTCCAACCGGCGCGGCATGACTTCGGACAGCAGCCGCCCGCCCTCGATCACCTCGCCCATCAGGTCCACCGCCAGTTTGCGGGGTCTTGCCGCGTCCGATACCATCTGCCGTCCTTTGCCTTTTCTCGCCGACCGGCCTATATCAAAGGCGTTACGGCCTCAAGGAAGCTCACATGTCTGCCGACACCGAACGCAATGACCTGCCCCCCGCCGCGCTCCGCGCACTCGCGGAAGCCGAGGAACGCCGCAAGAAGGCCGAAGCCGAGGCCCGGGACCTGCCCAAGGAATACGGCGGGCGCGAGGGGCCGGACCCGGCCCGGTTCGGCGATTGGGAAAAAAAGGGCATCGCGATCGATTTCTGATCCCGGCGTCTGATCCCGACCTGCGCCTGTCGCCACAATTTGGCCATCAATCCCCGGTAGATTACAACCCTGGGGGCGCCTGCGTACCGCGCAAGAGGTGACAGATGGACGGAACGCCGAAACCCGAGGTCGGAGACGATCCGGATCTCGATGCCATTCGTAAAATGATCGAAATACAGCCACGCCGCAGGGCGGATGCGGTCGCCGAACCGGCCAGCGTGATGCCCGCGGCCGAGGACAGTTCCGACACGGCGCCGGTCCGAACCACGCCCGCCCCACACCCGAAACAAGCCAGCCTCCTGGCCACTGCCGCCCTCAGCCTGCTGGAGCAGGTCAAGGCATTCCTTGCCCAACCCGAGGCGCCGCGCCGTCTGGCCCTGGCAATGTTGGTCCTGATCATCATCCTGCGCCCCCTGGCGGTTCTGGGCATGGCGCTGTTTGTCCTGATGGTCGGGCTGATTACCTATTTCTCGCTGGGCCCGGATCGCGTCGCGGAACTGATCCTTGCCTGGTACCAGAGCAAGAAAGAGCGTGACCCGGACGGCGCCGAGGCTCTCCGCGCCCGCGCGGCGCGGCTCAGCCGGCGCCTCGAACGCATGTTCGCGCGATTGCCGGAACGCTGGACCCAGGGGCTCTACCTGCCGGATTTCGAGGAACCCAAGCCCCTGCCCGACCGCCTGGCAAATGACCCGTTCGACCGGCTTGTCCCACAAAGCAAATTGTAACCCCCCCGCACAAAAAAGGCCGGCACGCCTCGCGCACCGGCCCTTGAGTTTTTCGGCAGTTGCGATCAGTCGCGCAGCAGCTCGTTGATTCCGGTTTTCGAACGGGTTCTCTCGTCCACCCGCTTCACGATCACCGCGCAGTAGAGGTTGATGCCGTTCTTCGACGGCATCGAACCGGCGACGACCACCGAATAGGGCGGCACCTCGCCATACATCACTTCGCCGGTCTCGCGATCGACGATCTTGGTCGACTGGCCGATGAACACGCCCATGCCCAGGACCGAGCCTTCACGCACGATGCAGCCTTCGACGACTTCGGACCGGGCTCCGATGAAACAGTTGTCCTCGATGATGGTCGGACCGGCCTGCATCGGTTCCAGCACGCCGCCAATGCCGACGCCGCCCGACAGGTGCACGTTCTTGCCGATCTGCGCGCAGCTGCCGACGGTGGCCCAGGTATCGACCATGGTGCCCTCGTCCACATGGGCACCCAGATTCACGAAGCTGGGCATCAGCACCACGCCCGGGGCGATATAGGCCGATTTGCGCACGACGCAGTTGGGTACGGCACGAAAGCCCGCCTCTGTCCACTCGTGATCGCCCCAGCCCTTGAACTTCGAATCGACCTTGTCCCACCATCCGGCGCCCTGCGGGCCGCCATCGTGGATTTCCATGTCCTTGATGCGGAAGCCCAGCAGCACCGCCTTCTTGGCCCACTGGTTCACGTGCCAGTCACCGTTCTCCCGGCGTTCGGCGACTCGCAGGCGGCCCGAGTCCAGTGCGTTCAGCGTGTCCTCGATCGCTTCGCGGGTCTCGCCGCCGGTCGACGGGGTGATCGTGTCGCGCGCCTCCCAGGCGGCCTCGATCGCGGTTTCCAGTTGGGCGTTCGACATGTCTCGCTCCCTGTCGCTTGTTTGGATTCGCACCGCTTCTAAGGGCCACGGCCCCGTTTCGCAATCACCGCGAACGTCGTGACGGGGCGGGAAAGCGTCAGGAGGGGGCTCAGCGCACCCGTTTCAGGTGGCGGCGCAGCAGCTCGACCGCCGCCTGGCCGTCACGCCGCTGCATCGCGCCAAGGATGGCGGCGTGGTCCTTGTCGACACGCTGCACCCATTTGTGGCGCCAATGAGCGTGGAAATGACGGGCCGAGGCGATGTGCAGGTCGTCAAGTGTCGAAAGCAGCCGCGGCATCGCGCAGGGGGTCAGGATCGTGCGATGGAAAGCGCGGTTTTTCACCTCCCATTCTGCCATGTCCTCGGCCGCGTCACAGGCGATGCGCGCGGTGTCGGCCGCCCGCAGGTCGGCCGCGGTCAGACGCGGAATAGCATGGGTCAGGGCCAGGGTCTCCAGCGCCACGCGCATCGCGATCACCTCGCGCACCTCTTCCGGGTCCAGCGCGGTGACGCGCATGCCCCGGCGCGGCTGGCTCTGCGCCAGCCCGTGCGCCTCCAGCCGCAGAAACGCCTCGCGCACCGGCACGTGGCTGGTGCCGAATTCCCGGGCGATATGGTCCTGGCGCAGCTTCTCGCCCGCCGGCAGCTCCCCCGCCACGATCCGCGCGCTCAGCGCGGCATAGATGTTGTCGGCCATGGTGGCGCTCATCGTCGTGGTGGTCATCGGCATCCCTCAAAATCCGAGATAATAGATAAAACCACAAAACGCCAACGGCAACAGGGAAATCGCGGGAAGGTGACACGGGGTGTCTGGCCATGTTAGCGCCCACGCGCTAGGTCTTGAGAGAGTTCGAGTAGACAGGAAACGTGCATATGAAAGACGATCGCAAACACCCGTTGCGTGACAGCCACCAGGATCGGGAACAGGCCCACAAGACCCCCGACACTCCGCAGACCCGGGCACCGGCCTACCGGCTGGCCTATGACGACCAGGATTTCCTGTGCCGCGACGAGCTCAGGCCCGTTCGCCTGCAGCTGGAACTGCTGAAACCCGAGATGCTGATGCAGGAATATGGGGTCGAATCGACCGTGGTCCTGTTCGGCGGCGCGCGCATCCCGGAACCCGCGAAAAAGGGCGATGCGCGGACCGAAACCCTGGCGAACCTGTCGAAGTATTATGATGAGGCACGCGAATTCGCCCGCCTGATGACCCTGGACGCCAAGCATAACGGCCATCGCAAGAACGTGGTGGTCACAGGCGGCGGTCCCGGCGTGATGGAGGCCGGCAACCGCGGCGCCCGGGACGCGGGTGGCGTGTCGATCGGGCTGAATATCGTCCTGCCCCATGAACAGGCGCCGAACGAATATGTCACGCCCGACCTCTGCTTCAACTTCCACTATTTCGCAATCCGCAAGATGCACTTCCTGATGCGTGCGGAAGCAATCGCGATCTTTCCCGGCGGCTTCGGCACCATGGATGAGCTGTTCGAAAGCCTGACCCTGATCCAGACCGGCCGCATGAAACGGGTGCCGATCCTTCTGTTCGGACGCGATTTCTGGCAGGGAATCATCAACTGGAAGGCGCTGGCCGCCGCCGGTACGATCTCGGACGAGGACCTGGAGCTGTTCCGCTACGTCGAAACCGCGCAGGAGGCGGTCGACGCGATCGCGGACTGGGATGGCAAGGGCGAAATGCGCGGGGCCATTCCCGGGCGCTGAGCCCCCGGCAATACCCCGTCGGTCCGACCGTTGGTCCGGTCGCCAGCGTGACGTCCGGCGCCAGGCTTCAGGCGCAGAACTGCTCGGGCAGGCGGCACACGCGGCGGTGGCTGGGCAGCTTGGTGATCACGTGACCGACTTCCGTTTCCTCGATCGAGAAGCCGAATCCGGCCAGGCGGTGTTTCCATTCGCGAAAGCTCAGCACATGGGCGCGCTGCTTGATGACGAAATCGAGGATGCTGGCTTGTTCATTCCGACGCATGGGAATTCTCCTTCTTGTCTGCTCCAGGGTAATTTCTCCCGGCAGAATGGCGGAAAATGTGCGCAAATCGGGCCTTTGTGGGGCATCTGGAAACAGTGCGGCCAGATGGCGGGACTGTTTCCCGCCCGGCGGGCGTCAGGTCGCGACCAGCTCTTCGGGTTTGCGCCTGTGTACCTCCTTGACGATAGCGGCACGCAGGATCTGGGCGACGGAAATCTTGTCGCGCTCCGAAATCTCTTTCAGCGCGTCAAGGGTGGGGGCGGGGAGGTTGAACGTGATCGATTCCATGCCCGCATGATCCCGCCCTTTGGTGAATCCTCCGTTAAGGAAAACGCACCAGTATGAGAGCCATGCTCAGCGCAGTCCGGCCTCTTCCTCGATCTGGCGTTTGGACTTGCGCTGACGTTCGGTGTCGGACTTCAACTGGCCACAGGCCGCCATGATGTCATCGCCCCGCGTCTTGCGGATCGGGCTGGCATAGCCCGCCTGATAGATGATGTTGGCAAAGGCACGGATGCGGTTGTTCGAGGACCGCCTGTAGGGCGACCCGGGCCATTCGTTGAACGGGATCAGGTTGATCTTGGCCGGAATGCCCTCGATCAGTTTCAGCAGACGCCGCGCGTCCTCGTCGGTATCGTTCACCCCGTCCAGCATCACATATTCGAAGGTAATGCGTTCCGAGTTGGTCAGCCGCGGGTAGTCGCGCAAAGCCGCAACCAGCGTTTCTATGTTGAAGCGCTTGTTGATCGGCACCAGCACGTCGCGCACCTCGTCCGTGGTGGCGTGGAAGCTGATCGCCAAGAGGCAGCCGATTTCCTCGGCGGTGCGGGCGATTTCCGGCACCACGCCCGAGGTCGACAGGGTAATGCGGCGGCGGCTGAGGCTGATCCCTTCCGGGTCCATCGCGATCTTCATCGCGTCGCGCACATTCTCGAAGTTGTAGAGCGGCTCGCCCATGCCCATCAGCACGATATTGGAAAGAAGCCGGGTTTCGTCCTTCGGTGCGCCCGGCACCGGCCATTCTTCCAGATCGTCGCGCGCCACCATGATCTGGCCGACCACCTCGGCAGAGGTCAGGTTGCGCACAAGTTTCTGGGTGCCGGTGTGGCAGAAGCTGCACGTCAAGGTGCAGCCCACCTGGCTGGAAATGCACAGGGTGCCGCGCCCTTCCTCGGGAATGTAGACCACCTCGACCTCGTGTCCACCGGCGATGCGCACAAGGTATTTGCGGGTGCCATCCTCGGACACCAGACGGCGGATGACCTCGGGGATCTCGATCACGAAGTTTTCCGCCAGCAGCGCGCGGTAGGCTTTCGCCAGGTTGGTCATCGCGTCAAAGTCGCGCACGCCCCAGTGATAAATCCATTGCCAGACCTGTCCGCTGCGCATCCTGGCCTGTTTCTCCGGCGTGCCCGCCGCGATCAGCGCCTCGCGCAATTGCTCGCGCGTGAGGCCGACAAGGTTCTTCCTGTCGCCTTCCGGGGCCTTGCGGGGGATGGTCAGAACATCCTGGGTGATCGGTGCATCAGAGGTCATAGCGCATTTCCTGAGGTCAGGGGCGCAGTCTATACCGCAAGCGCCAGCCCGTGTCACGCGGCCAGAATCCGCGTCACCCAAAGCCAGGGGTCCACCCCCGCCCTACCTACGCCAACCGGTCAGTTGCAGCGTTTCTGCGCGTCATCGACCGAAGCGGTAAAGCCCAGCAGCGAGAACGTGTCTTCCGTGCGCTTGCCGCGCGACGAGAATCCGACCACCACCGCCTTGGCGCCGCGTTTCATGGCCGCGATGATCTTGGCGTCATCCTCGGGGCCGCTCGACCAGGCGGTCTCGCCATCGGTAAACAGTTCGAAACTCGCGTTGCCGATGGTCATCGCCACCTTCGAGCTATCGCGGAACGGATAGCCCGCGGCAAAGCTGACCTGTCCGGCCCCGGCTTCGCCCTTCCAGTAGCTGACGAACATCAGGATCGCGCCGCGACGGGCCGACACCAGGCGGCCGTCCTGGGTCACGGTGCTTTCGGTGGGCGCGGAAACCGCCCAGCATTCGCCGCTGCCGCTTTCTTCGAACACGCTCCAGGCGGTGTTGGCGCCCACGCGGCTCTCCGAGTCCTGCGCCATCGCGCCGGTTGCGGCCAGCGACAAGGCCAGGACACCCGGGATTAGGAAGGATTTCATGGTCAATACAGCCTCCAGCTGCCTCTGCCTCAAAGGGGGCCCCTGCATCATCCGTTCTTGGCGGCGATTTTCCGCAGCGGGCCGTTTTCATCTCTGCGGCCACAGTTTAACTTAAGATTGCCGATATGTGAAAGACCCGTTGGCGGAATTTCGCGCGTAAGGACCTGTCGAGGAGAGCAAAACATGAGCAAAGCCGAGCTGCTGTGCGAAATCTGGCGTGGCGACTTCATGGAAAGCCGCCATTTGGGCCACGCGGTGGTCTGCGGACGGGATGGCGAGATCATCGAGGCCTGGGGCGATCCGGGCAAGGTGGTTCTGCCGCGCAGTTCGGCGAAGATGATCCAGGGGCTGGGGCTGGTGGAAAGCGGCGCGGCCGATGCGATGGGGCTGACCTCTGCCCATCTGGCGCTGGCCTGCGCCTCGCACGATGGCGCTGCGATCCACACCGATCCGGTCAGTCGCTGGCTGGCCGAACTGGGCCTGGTCGAGGACGATCTGCGCTGCGGCCCGCAGATGCCCGCCGACCGCCCGGCGAGGAAAGCGCTGATCTGCTCCGATACGACACCCTGCCAGGTCCACAACAACTGCTCCGGCAAACACGCGGGGTTCCTGACCCTGTCGAAACACCTCGGCGCGGGCCCCGAATACATCGACCCGGACCACCCGGTGCAAAAGGGCGTGCGCGATGCCTTCGAGGACGTGACCGGCGCGGCAAGCCCCGGCTTCGGCATCGACGGCTGCTCGGCCCCGAATTTCGCCACCACGATGCATGGCATGGCCCGCGCGATGGCCTTCTTCGCCACAGCGCGCGAGGGCGGCTCGGCCCGCGAGTCCGCCGCCGCCCGGCTGCGCGACGCCATGGCCCTGCACCCTGATCTGGTCGCGGGCGAAGGCCGCGCCTGCACCGAGCTCATGCGGGCCATGGGCGGGGCAGCGGCCATCAAGACCGGCGCCGAGGCCTATTTCGTCGCCATGCTGCCCGCACAGGGGCTGGGCATCGCGGTCAAGATCGACGATGGCGGCACCCGCGCCGCGGAATGCGTGATCGCCGCCCTGCTGGTGCGCCACGGTGTTCTGGACGCCGCTCACCCGGCCACGCTGAAACGCATGGACGCGGTGGTGAAGAACCGGCGCGGTGTCGACACGGGGGTCATCCGCCCTGCGCCCACGCTGCGACGCTGAACGCGCCCGTTACATCTCCATCGCTTCGGCCACTTCGACGCTGCCGCCGTCTTCGAGGATCGGGCAGCCCTGCGCGATCTTCACTGCTGCCGCCTTGTCCGCCGCATCGACCAGCGTGTAGCCCGAGACCGGGTTCGACCCGCCGTTTTCCTCGACCCGATCGGCAAAGACGGTCGAGGACATGCCCGCCGGGTTGCCCCCGTCGATCAGCCCGGCCCCGATGCCGCCCAGCCAGCCCTGCCAGGCCGCCATGACCTTCTCGACCGCTTCCGGGCTCTCCGGCGCCTTGCCGCCGTGGTAAATGAACATGAATTTCGGCATTTCAAATCCTCCCTTGGTTGGCTTCATCCCGCCGCCAGGCTTTCCAGCTTGTTCAGCGAACTGCTCCACCCCTGTTCGTGGTTCTGCGCGATCTCGTCATCCCCCAGCTCGCGGTGATCCAGCACCAGCCGGCTGTGATCACCATCCGGCAGCACGGTCAGCGTGACATGGCTCTCCGCGCCACGCGCGTCCGTGTCGTCATGCCACCCCCAAGTGAATCCGACCGAGTTCGGCGGGTCCACATGGGTCACTTGTCCCGAGACCTTGTACCGGCCGCCCTCGGCATTCTGCATCACCGACATCCAGGGACCGGTGCGGGAAAAGTCCAGATCCTCTTCCGGCACATGCATGCCCTCGGGCCCCCACCAGCTCAACAGGTTGGCCCGTTCGCTGATCAGGGCAAAGAGCCGCTCCGGCGTGGTGCGGAACCGGCGTTCCAGACGCAGGTCAGTCATGGTCATGCTCCTCCAATAAAACCGCTTCCTCCAACCGATCCAACGACGCGGTCCAGAAGGCGCGGTGGCTCTGCGTCCAGTCGCTGATGCCGCGCAGGGCCTCCGGTCGCACCGAATAGATCCGCTGCGTGCCGCGCACCTCCTGGTGCACCAGCCCGGCCGCCCGCAGCACCTTCAAATGACGCGAGATCGCCGGGGCCGAAATGTCATAACCCGCGCTGAGTTCGCCCGCAGGCAAGGCCCCATCACGCATCAGGCGCTCAACCATCGACAGGCGGGTCGGATCGGCCAGGGCCGAGAATGTATCGACAAGATTCCTCATGACACCACTATTTAACTATTTCGTTAATTAGTCAAGGAAGCACGTGTAGTGAGGTCGCAGCGACTTTTGGGCCTTCGGCGAGGATATTTTCAGCAAGATAAAGAAAGAAAATGTTAACCAGGACAGGCCATGATGAAGGCACGGTACAGGCGGGGACGCCGATGACCGTGCAAGGTAAAGAGCCTGAACTCTTTGAGGGGGGCGGCAACGCTCCCCTTTTTATCTTGCCCCAAATATCCCCGCCGGAGGCAAGAAAAATGCCGCGAAGCGGCCCAGCAGTTCTCGTGGTGCAAGCACCGCTGCCGCTCTCCGCCAGTTTTGCAAAGCAAAACTGGCCACGCCCAACCCCTGACCAGCCGAAGGCGCGGGCAGGTGGCGGGAGCGCTACGCCCCTTTGAATTCCGACCGCGCGTAGCCCTGGATGAACAGCAGCGCCGAGAGGTCGCCATGATTGATGCGAATGTCGCATTCTGCGGCCACCGACGGTTTCGCGTGCAAGGCCACGCCCGCCCCCGCCAGCCCCAGCATGCCCAGATCATTCGCCCCGTCGCCCACGGCCATTACTTCCGCATGCACCAACCCCAGCCGCGCCGAGATCTCCTTCAGCGCGGCCACTTTCGCCTCGCGCCCCAGGATCGGCTCACCGACCGTACCGTCCAGTTCCCCACCCGCCACGTTCAGCGTATTGGCGCGGTTCTCGTCGAAGCCCAGCTCGCCCGCCACTTTCGACGTGAACGCCGTGAACCCGCCCGACACCAGCGCCGCGTAGGCTCCTGCCCCGCGCATGGTCGCCAGCAGCGCGCGCCCGCCCGGCATGAGCGTGATACGTGTGTCCAGCACACGGTCGATCACCGCCGCGTCCAGCCCCTTCAGCAGGCCCACCCGTTCGCGCAGCGCCCCTTCGAAGTCCAGCTCGCCGTTCATCGCCCGCGCCGTGATGTCCTTTACCCGCTCGCCCACGCCCGCCTCATCGGCCAGTTCGTCGATACATTCCTGCTGGATCATGGTCGAATCCATATCCGCCAGCAGCATCTTCTTCACGCGGCCTTCGGCCTGCTGCACCACCAGGTCCACCCCCAGTTTCTGCAGCTCCCCCCAGACATCCCAGCGATTGTCCGGCATCGCCGCCAGAGAAAATTCCGCCGCCTCGTCCGGGCTCAACCAGACGGCCTCGCCGCCGCCCCAGGCGTTGCGCAGATTCTCGACCAGAGCCCCGTCAAGGCAGCGATTTTCGGGCGAGGTCAGCAGCGTGGCGGTGTACATGGGTCTCTCCGGGCAAGTCATTTCGCCCCGCATAGACCACGAAGCGCTGCGTTTTTCCAGAGCCCGGCCTGTCTCGGCTAACCGAATATCAACCTTGAGACCGCAGGATGGGATCGCGCCCGGCTTGGGAAACGAGGATAGAATGTCCCTGATCCACAGGATTGCCCTTCTCTGCCTGACCCTTCTGCCCGTCACGGCGACGGCGCAGGGCGTGTCGATCCTGCAAGCGTCCCTGTTTGGTGGCGGGGCGCCGCTTCTGCCCGGCGCGCAACCGATGCAGGCCGCCGCCCGGCCGTTGATCAGCAGTGGCCAGCCCCTGTTCGACGCCCACCCGGCAGACCCCGAAGACAGTGCAGGCAAAAGCGTGGCGAGCCTGTTCATCGGGCGCACGGGCCCCAGTCTGCTGGCCCCCTACCCGGCCCGCACCCGCCGCGCCCCGGTCACGCCTCCCGCCGCAGGTCCCGAGGGGATCGGCCCACGCCGCGCGGCCACGCAGGCCGGGCAGGTGCTCGACCTGATCGCTCAGGCCGAAGCGGGCCGCGCCGGCTATGATGCGGTACAGTACGGCGCCCGGATACGGCCCGTGAAACGGCCCACACAGATGACATTGCAGGAAATCCAGGACTGGATCTCCGCCACACCCGGCCAGCCCCACGCAATCGGCCGGTATCAGTTCATCCCCGCGACCCTGAAACGTCTGGTGGCGATCATCGGTGCCCAGCCGACCGACCGGTTCGGCCCGGCGCTGCAGGACCGGCTGGCGGATCAACTGCTGGCCGAGGCCGGGCTGGCGCAATTCCAGGCAGGCGAGCTGCCCCGCCACGCCTTCATGACCAACCTTGCGAAAATCTGGGCCGGGCTGCCGACCTCCACCGGGAAGTCGTATTACCACGGCTACGCGGGCAACCGCGCCACCATGACCTGGGCGCATTTCGATGACCGGATGGCACGGATCTTTGCGGGGTAGGCACCGGGCTATGCGCCACTCCCGCCAGCGGACGGGCTCCCGCAGCCGACCGAACATGCGACGTCCGGATGCCTGACCGCTGTCCCGCAGGTGGTCACAAGCAGTTTCCAGACCGATGCCCAGGCAAAAAACCGCCGGCGCGACGGACCTGCCTTGCACTGCCGGGCACCGCAAGAACCCGCGCCGACCCGCGTCCAAAGGTTTCCGATCCGACACAAAAGCGACGGTTTCGACCGATGGATGTGCGCTTTTCTGTCATTTTCCAGCTTGTGCCACCGCCGCGCGCCCCGTATTTGCGTCGGTGGGACACCCCTCCCCAACGAGGGGCACATATCTGGAAGGGTATCATGACTGATATTCAAAAACCGGCGACGCGGCCGGGAAACCCGCGTTTTTCCTCTGGCCCCTGTGCCAAACCTCCCACCTGGACTCTTGATGCTCTGTCGGACGCCGCGCTTGGCCGTTCGCACCGTGCCACTGTCGGCAAGGACAAGCTGAAGGCCGCGATCGAAGGCACCCGCGAGGTGCTGGGCATCCCCGCCGATTACAAGATCGGCATCGTGCCCGCCTCGGACACCGGGGCCGTCGAAATGGCGCTGTGGTCGCTTTTGGGCGCGCGCGGGGTGGAAATGCTGGCCTGGGAAAGCTTCGGCGCCGGTTGGGTCACGGACGTGACCAAGCAGCTGAAACTGGATGCCGTGACCAAAGTGGCCGAGTATGGCGAGCTGCCCGACCTGGCCTCGGTCGATTTCAGCAATGACGTGGTCTTTACCTGGAACGGCACCACCTCGGGCGTGCGCGTGCCGAACGGCGACTGGATCCCGGCGGACCGCGAGGGTCTGACCATCTGCGACGCCACCTCGGCGGCCTTTGCCATGGACCTGCCCTGGGACAAGCTGGATGTGACCACCTTCTCCTGGCAGAAGGTGTTGGGTGGCGAAGCGGCCCACGGCATCCTGATCCTCAGCCCCCGCGCGGTGGAGCGTCTGGAAAGCTACACTCCCGCCTGGCCGCTTCCGAAAATCTTCCGCATGACCAAGGGCGGCAAGCTGATCGAAGGCATCTTTACCGGTGCCACGATCAACACACCGTCGATGCTGGCGGTCGAGGATTACCTGTTCGCCCTCGACTGGGCCCGTTCGGTTGGCGGTCTGCAGGGGCTGATTCATCGTGCCGACGCCAACACCAAGGCAATCGCGGATTTCGTCGAGATGCGGGACTGGGTCGACTTTCTGGCCCATGACCCGGCCACGCTGTCGAACACCTCGGTCTGCCTGAAGTTCACCGATGATCGCATCACCGATGGCGCCACCTTCGCCAAATCCGTCGCCAAGCGGCTGGAAGCCGAAGGCGTGGCCCTGGACATCGGCGCCTATCGCGACGCGCCCGCCGGTCTGCGCATCTGGTGCGGCGGCACGGTCGAGACCTCGGATGTCGAAGCGCTGATGCCGTGGCTCGACTGGGCCTTCGAGACCGAGATCGCAGCCCTGACTCAGGCCGCCTGAACGGCTCCCAAACGTTAAAACACCCCTACCGGACCCGTTGAAGTTCTTAAACACCGGGTCCGGACAGCCTTAACATCTTTAAAGACAGGAGCCGCACCATGGCCCCCAAAGTACTCGTCTCGGACAAGCTGTCCGAAACCGCCGTCCAGATCTTCCGCGACCGTGGCATCGAGGTCGACTTCGACCCGACCGTCGGCAAGGACAAGGACCGCCTGATGGAAATCATCGGCAACTATGACGGCCTTGCCATCCGGTCCGCCACCAAGGCGACCGAAACCCTGATCAACGCCGCGACCAACCTCAAGGTGATCGGCCGCGCCGGAATCGGCACCGACAACGTGGACAAGGTCGCGGCCTCGAAAAAGGGCGTGATCGTCATGAACACCCCCTTCGGCAACATGATCACCACCGCCGAACACGCCATTGCCATGATGTTCGCCGTGGCCCGCCAGATCCCCGAGGCCAGCGCTTCGACGCATGCGGGCAAGTGGGAAAAGTCCAAGTTCATGGGCACCGAGCTGACCGGCAAGACCCTGGGCGTGATCGGCGCCGGCAACATCGGTGGCATCGTCTGCGACCGTGCCGTCGGTCTGAAAATGAAGGTCGTCGCCTTCGACCCGTTCCTGTCGGAGGAAAAGGCGGCCAAGATGGGGGTGGAAAAGGTCGAGCTGGAAGAACTCCTGCATCGTGCTGATTTCATTACCCTGCACGTGCCGCTGATTGATTCGACCCGCAATATCCTGAGCCGCGAGAACCTGGCCAAGACCAGGAAGGGCGTGCGTATCATCAACTGTGCCCGCGGTGGTCTGGTCGATGAGGAAGCCCTGGCCGAGATGCTGAAATCGGGCCACGTGGCCGGTGCCGCCTTTGACGTGTTCGCCGAAGAGCCGGCGAAGGAAAACCCGCTGTTCGACCTGCCCAACGTGGTCTGCACCCCGCACCTGGGCGCCGCCACAACCGAGGCGCAGGAGAACGTTGCCCTGCAAGTGGCCGAACAGATGTCGGACTACCTTCTGACCGGCGCCGTGACCAATGCGCTGAACATGCCGTCCGTCACCGCCGAGGAAGCCAAGGTCATGGGCCCCTGGATCAAGCTGGCCGAGCACCTGGGCGCCTTCGTCGGCCAGTTGACCGACGAGCCGATCAAGGCGGTGAACATCACCTATGACGGCGTCGTGGCCGAGATGAACCTCAAGGCGCTGGACTGTGCCGCCACCGCCGGGCTGATCAAGCCGCAGATCCCGGACGTGAACATGGTCTCGGCCCCGGTCGTCGCCGCCGATCGCGGCATCAAGATCTCGACCACCACGCAGCCGAAATCGGGGTCCTTCGACGGCTATATCAAGCTGACCGTTGTGACCGACAAGCGCGAGCGTTCGATCGCCGGCACGGTGTTCAGCGACGGCAAGCCGCGTTTCATCCAGATCAAGGGTATCAACATCGACGCCGAGATCGGCAACCACATGCTCTACACCACCAATGATGACATCCCGGGCATCATCGGTGCGCTGGGTGCGACCATGGGCAGCCACGGCGTGAACATCGCCAACTTCACCCTGGGCCGCAACGAGGTCGGCGGCGACGCGATCGCGCTGCTCTACGTCGACAACCCGATCCCGGCCGATGTGCTGCAGGCGCTGTGCGACACCGGCCTGTTCCACTCGGTCAGCCCGATGGCATTCGACGTGTAACCGAACGGTCCGGGCCCGAACCGGCCCGGACGTAACCCCGCCAAGACCGGAGGGGTGGTATCAGGGCAAAATCCCGGGGATCCTCTGCGTGGCAGAGGAAACCTGGGGCACAGCTCTCCTGCCCTCCGGCTCTCAAGCGGCATCCCCTCGACGCGAATCATTGCTGCCGATCAAGGCACCAGACAGTCCGTCACGCCACTCCTGCCGTTGGCTGATTGGACTGGCTCCACTGTCTGGGCGACTGCCCATACATGCGCTTGAACTCCCGGCTGAATTGCGATGAGCTCGTGTAGCCCACGCCCATGGCCGCCTCCGACACGTTCATGCCCCCGGAGATCTTCATCGCGGCTCTGTTCAGGCGCATCGACTTCACGAACTGGATTGGCGACATCGTCGTTGCTTGCTTGAAGCGGCGATGGAACACGGCACGGCTCATGCCGACCTGCGAAGCCATGTCGTCGATCGTGACAGGTTCGCTCAGGTGGTTGGACAGATAGTCGATGGTTCGCGCGATCTCGTTGCCGACACCGAAGGCGCGTTTTGCCACCGCCCCGGCCTCGCCTTTCAGCACGGCGTAGGAGAGCTCGCGCAGCCGCCCCGGCCCGAGCACCGTCATGTCCATCGGGCTGTCGAGCAGCTCAAGCAGCCGAAGCAGCGCCTGCGAAAAGCCCGTGTCCCAGCGGGCCAGCGCCAGCCCTTGCGATGCCGCCTGGTCGGGTTTGCGGGTGGCACCGGCTGCGGTCTCCATCTCGAGAGCGAGATCCCGCATCACCCGCGGATCCAGCGCAATCATCACACCCAGAAGCGGGTGTTCCCTTGAGGCCTGCGGCGTGCCTGCCTCTACCGGCATCGTCATCGGGCAAAGCATGTATCGGCTGCTGTCGTAGGCGTACCGATGACCGTCGAGAACGGCTTCCTTTACCCCGCTGACGATGGCCACCACCGTGGGCTCATAGATTGCCGGAACACAGGGAATTGCCTCGTTCACCTTGAACAGCTGCACACCCTTCAACCCGGTTTCCAGCAAACCGGCCTCGGGGAGGCACCGGTCGATGAGGTGTTTGATCCGTTCTTTGCTCATGGTGCCAAGCTGGCACGATATATGGGCCTTTACAACCAAGATGAGACAATCAGGCAAGCATTAGCGACAATTCCGCCTGTTTTCACCGACCGACGAGAGCTATCTGCTGTATCAAGACACGCACTCAAGTCGTCAGTCGAAGCTGGCAGGAGAAGAAAGATGGCAGACACGACATTCGGACCACAAGGCTGGACCCCGGAACGCCTCGGGCGGCTCGAAGGCAGGGCCTACCTCATCACCGGCGCCAACGCGGGCACCGGCTTTCAGGCCGCGCGGACGCTTTTGGGCAGGGGCGCCAAGGTGGTGATGCTGAACCGCTCGGCGGAAAAATCGCAAGCCGCCATCGCGGAGCTGAAGCAGGAGTTTGGCATCGGCGCCGATGTGAGCTTCATCCGCATGGACCTGGCCTCGCTCGCCAGCGTGCGCGATGCCGCGGCCGAGGTTCTGACAACCCTCCCGCGGATCGACGCCCTCATCTGCAACGCCGCCATCGCGCAGGTGCCGACCCAGACGCTGACCGTGGACGGCCATGAGAGCATGCTGGGCACGAACCACTATGGCCACTTCCTGCTCTGCGGGCTTCTGTTCCCACGGATCGAGGACTCCACAGGCCGTATCGTGGTCGTCTCGAGCCTGGGCTACAACATGGGGATCAAGACCATCCAGTTCGACGACATGAACTGGGACAGGAACTATCACCCGAACCGTACCTATTCCCAAAGCAAACTGGCGCAGATGATGTTCGCCTACGAGCTGCAGGACAAGCTGGCCGCTGCGGGCAACACGAAGGTCGAAGTCTACGTCTGTCATCCGGGCGCCTCGCGGACCTCTCTCATCACCACCAGCGCAAGTCGTCTGATGCGGTTTACCTGGTGGCTCATGACCCTGTCGCCGCTTGTGCAATCGGCCGAGAGGGGCTCGTGGCCGGAAGTCATGTGCGCCACGCAGGACGGGCTGGAACAGCGCGCTCTTTACGGCCCCACGGGCCGCATGGAATCCGTCGGCCCGGTCGGCAAGGGCACGCTGAACCCCCACGCCCATGACAAGGCTGTCATGCAACGGCTCTGGGCGCTGTCCGAAAAGGAAACCGGGTTCGAATGGGGCTTTTGATCAACAGGGCATTGAAGACCCCGGTGGTCAGCCAGACGTCCCGCCATTTTGCCCGTCCGGGTCGAAGCCGTGGGAAATCCGTGCCCCACCCCGCAAAACGCGCCCCTGAAACGCCGGGGCTTTCCTTTTTTCCCCAGCCGGTTAGGGTGCCCGCAGGACAGGAGGGCCCATGCGCGCCTATGCGATCGGAGACATTCACGGACATCTCGGCAAGCTGGAACAGGCCCACGCGCTGATCGCCGAGGATCGTGCGCGCTGCGGTGACATGGACGCGCCCATCGTCCATGTGGGCGACCTGGTCGACCGCGGACCGGACTCGCGGGGGGTGATCCAGTACCTGCTCGACGGCCAGGTGCGCGGCGAAAACTGGGTGGTGCTGAAGGGCAACCACGACCGCATGGCCGCCCTGTTCCTGCGCGACACACCGCAACTCGACCCGCAGCTTCTGATGGACCACTACTGGTGCCATCCACGTATTGGCGGGGTGGAAACCCTGGGCAGCTACGGTATCACCGTGCCAGAGGGCATCCGCACCTACCAGCTCCACGCGGAAGCTCTCACCAAAGTGCCACCGATCCACCGCCGATACCTGGACGACCTGCCCGCCATGCACCGCATGGGCGAGCTGTGTTTCGTGCACGCGGGCATTCGCCCGGGCGTGCCGCTCAAGGACCAGACCGAGGACGACCTCACCTGGATCCGCAAGGAGTTTCATCAGGATAGGTCAGACCACGGCCCCCTGATCATCCACGGCCACACGCCGGTGAAGGAAGTCACCCACTATGGAAACCGCCTGAACATCGACACCGGTGCGGGCCATGGCAAGGCGCTGTCGGCGGTGGTGATCGAAGAGCGCGAGGCGTGGCTGCTGACCCATGAAGGACGCCAGCCGGTCCTGCGTGGCTGACCCTTCCACAAATATCCCGGGGCGTTTGAGGGGCAGCGCCCCTCAATCCAACACATCAAGCGCGGCGCAGCCGCTCTGTTTGGCCGCGCAAAGAAAAAGCCCCGGCGTTTCCACCGGGGCTTTCTTCAGTCGGAAAACACGCACCCGACCTTGGCCGGGTGCAGGTTCGGCAAGGCCGAACCTTATGCGTCTTCGTCTTTCTTCTTCTTCTCGGGAACGATCTCTTCGCCGGTCTCCTGGTCGACGACCTTCATCGACAGGCGAACCTTGCCGCGATCGTCGAAGCCCAGCAGCTTGACCTTCACGTCCTGACCTTCCTTCAGAACGTCCGAAGGATGGTTCAGGCGGCGGTTTTCGATCTGGCTGACGTGCACGAGGCCGTCGCGCTTGCCGAAGAAGTTCACGAAGGCGCCGAAGTCGACGATCTTCACGACCTTGCCGTTGTAGATCGCGCCTTCTTCCGGCTCGGCCACGATCGCGTGGATCATGTCATAGGCCTTCTGGATCGAGTCATTGTTCGGCGAGGCGATCTTGATCACGCCGTCGTCGTTGATATCGACCTTGGCGCCGGAGACTTCCACGATCTCGCGGATGACCTTGCCACCCGAGCCGATCACTTCGCGGATCTTGTCGGTGGGCACAGTCATGGTCTCGATGCGCGGAGCGTGGGCCGAGAACTCGGAGCGGCCAGCCGACAGCGCCTTGTTCATTTCACCCAGGATGTGCATCCGGCCGTCCTTGGCCTGGGCCAGGGCTTTCTCCATGATCTCGGGGGTGATGCCCGCAACCTTGATGTCCATCTGCAGCGAGGTGATGCCGTTTTCGGTGCCCGCCACCTTGAAGTCCATGTCGCCCAGGTGGTCTTCGTCACCCAGGATGTCGGTCAGAACCGCGTAGGAGCCGTCATCTTCCAGGATCAGGCCCATGGCCACGCCAGCCACCGGGGCTTTCAGCGGCACGGCGGCATCCATCATCGACAGCGAGCCACCACAGACCGACGCCATCGAGGACGAGCCGTTCGATTCGGTGATCTCGGACACGACGCGGATGGTATAGGGGAAATCGGTGGCCGAGGGCAGAACCGCCTGCAGCGCACGCCAGGCCAGCTTGCCGTGGCCGATTTCACGACGACCGGTAAAGCCGAAGCGACCCACTTCGCCGACCGAGTAGGGCGGGAAGTTGTAGTGCAGCATGAAGTTCGACTTGTAGGTGCCGGTCAGCGCGTCGATCATCTGCTCGTCGTCGCCGGTGCCCAGGGTGGTCACGACCATGCCCTGTGTCTCGCCACGCGTAAACAAGGCCGAACCGTGGGTACGGGGCAGGATGCCGACCTCGGACACGATCGGACGCACGGTGTCCAGCGCACGGCCATCGATCCGCTTGCCGGTCTTGACCACGTCACCGCGCACAACCGAGCTTTCCAGCTTCTTCAGCGCCGAACCCAGGTTCACGTCGCCCTGCTGCTCTTCGCTCAGGCCAGCCACGATTTCCTCGCGCGCGGCGGCAATGGCAGCCACACGTTCCTGCTTGTCGGTGTTGCCATAGGCGGCACGGATCTTGTCCTCGCCAGCGGCTTTCACGGCGGCGTACAGCTCGCTGTAGTCGGCAGGCTGGAAGTCGAACGGATCGTTCGCGGCTTCTTCGGCCAGCGAGATGATCAGGTCGATGACCGGCTGGATCTGCTCATGCGCGAAGTTCACGGCGCCCAGCATTTCTGCCTCGGACAGCTCGTAGGCTTCCGATTCCACCATCATCACGGCGTCTTTGGTGCCGGCCACGACCAGGTCCAGACGCTGGTCCGGGTTGTTGCGCAGCATGTGCATGTCGTCGCAGGTCGGGTTCAGGATGTATTCGCCATCCTCGTAACCCACGCGGGCACCGGCGATCGGGCCCATGAACGGCGCACCCGACAGGGTCAGCGCAGCCGAGGCGGCGATCATCGCGACGATGTCCGGGTCGTTGACCAGGTCGTGCGACAGAACGGTGCAGATCACCAGCACTTCATTCTTGAAGCCGGGCACGAACAGCGGGCGGATCGGACGGTCGATCAGGCGCGAGGTCAGCGTCTCTTTCTCGGTCGGACGCGCTTCGCGCTTGACGAAACCACCGGGGATCTTGCCGGCGGCATAATATTTCTCGTTGTAGTGAACCGTCAGCGGGAAGAAGTCCTGACCGGGCTTCTGTTCCTTGGCGAAGGTCACGTTGGCCATCACGGAGGTCTCGCCCAGGGTGGCGATGACCGAACCGTCGGCCTGGCGGGCAACCTTGCCCGTTTCCAGCGTGAGCGTCTCTTCGCCCCACTGCATGGATTTCGTAGTCACGTTGAACATGTGTCGTATCCTAGTTGGGAGCACTCGCGGGCCCTCCCGCGTCTCCCGTTGTCATGGCGGCCCCATTGCCGCCGACCCCTCTTATATCCTTTTCACGGTGCCGGGGTCCGGGCACCACGTCTCAGATGGCCGGGCCATACAGGATTTTCACGCCCTTATAAAGCGAAAACGTGGGGCTGCCGCAGAACCGGGCGTCGCACGGGCGCGACCGGACGTGTGTTGGTCGGGGGCCCGTTTCACCGTAGGCTTGCCCCATGAGACCCTTGTTCAGCCTCATGTTGCTCATATTGATCTGGCCCACGCCCATCCGCGCAGAGCCGGTCCGGTATGTGCTGGATCGTGACAGGTCGCGGGCGGGGTTCGTGGTGCAGACCGCAAAAGAGGAGATTTCCGGCAGCTTCCCGATCCTCGAAGCCGAGGTGCTGCTGGATTTCGAACGCGGCAGCGACAGCCAGATCCGTGTTCGGGTGGGGGCCGCCAGGGTCCGCACCAGCCTGCCGCTTGCCGGACAGGTCATTCGCGGCCGGGACATGCTGGACACCGACCGGTTTCCGGAAATGTCATTCGAAAGCCGGGAATTGCGGATCAGCCGAACGTCGACGCCCCTTAACGGAGACCTGACGATCCGCGGTGTGACACGGCCCGTGCGCCTGGAGGCGCAGATCTTCCGCCAGCGCGGCACAGACCCGGGTGATCTGTCTCGCCTGTCCGTGCATGTGACAGGCGTGGTGCAGCGCAGTGACTTCGGCATCACCGGCCTGCGAAATCTGCTTCAGGAAGAAATCCGTCTGAACATCCTGGTGCGACTCGACAGTGCCGACAACTGAACCGCCCCATCCACGGTAGAAAAAAAGGCCGCTGCGCGGGGCAGCGGCCTTTCCAGTCGGATGGGATGCGTCGGTCCGCGGGTCTGTGAACCCGCTCCACCGATGATCGAAACAGGTTCGATCCGGTTAGCGACGCAGGCCCAGACGCTTGATCAGGTCCTGGTAACGGGCCTCGTCCTTGCGCTTCACGTAGTCCAGCAGCTTGCGGCGCTGGGCAACCATCTTCAGAAGGCCACGGCGGCCGTGGTTGTCCTTCTTGTGGGTCTTGAAGTGCTCGGTCAGGGTCGCGATGCGCGACGACAGGATGGCAACCTGAACTTCGGGCGAACCGGTGTCGCCGTCCTTGGCGCCGAATTCCTTGATCAGGCGGGTTTTTTCTTCAACAGTGATCGACATCGGGGTCTCCTTACGGTTAGAGTTTCGGGCGCAGGCCGGGATGTCGTCCAGCCAGGTCCATGGAGGCCACCGGAGCCCTGGGGAATCCGGCGGATGGGCGCGTATAGGGTAGTTTTCGGAAGAAAGCAAAGGGATTCGACAGGTGGTGCGCGGTCCCTGTGGGGCTGCCCGGCCACGGGGGGGGTCGGCGCAAAACGGGCTGGCATCCACCCTCCCTGTTGCGCGTATTTGATTCAGTCTTGCCGAAAACTCGATCCGTTCCCGGACGTTTCGGCGGATACCCTCCGGTTGTTAGCAGTTTGGCAAGCCCCGCATCCGGGATTTGGGGAACAGCTGATGGCAGGCCGGTTGCCACGGTTCGGCAGGTTGGCGCTTGGGTTCGGGCTGAACGCCATGTGCGTCGATGTGGCCTTGAAAACGGTCGTGCAAGACCCGCCGGACGGCAAGGGGCTCTGATACCCGGCCCGGATCGAAAACTGCCCCTGATGGCGCCGCAACGGAACCCGGAACCGCGCGCGCCGACAGGAACCTGGCGGATGGCTGGATCCCCCTTGATGCGGCGACTCCAGACGCTCCCGTCCCGACACCTGCCCGGACGCAAGGTGCAGTTCGGCAGAGCAGCCCCGCCGCCCGCGCCCGGGCTGATCAGGCGCATGCATCTCACGATCCGACGGTCACGCCCGACGGCACCCCGCCGCAAGCTGCGCGCATCTCCGGATTTCACGGTCGCGGGCCCCGCTGTTACGGCCTCCAAATCGGATTTATCACCTGAAATCAGCACGTTCAACCCCGCGAAGGAGACCCTGCCCATGATCCATGATCCCGGTGCGGATGCCTCCAAATCTTCCGTGCTGGACGATGCTGGCCACCGCCTGCTTCTCTATGGCGACAAGGTCGCGGGCAGGCACGACGCGTCGATTGCCAGGGATGCAATCGCCCGGCCGGGGTTGTGGTCCTATTGGGTCGCGGCTGCGTTCAGGTAGTCGATAATCTGCTGCGCCCAGTCCCCCAGCACCGGGATGAAGTCGATCGACCCCAGCAATCGGATCACGATGGCCACCAGCAGCGTCGCGCCCAGCACCGAACCCAGCCCAAAGGCCAGACCGCGATAGAGCTGGAACAGCCCGAGCTTCCACAGGCTGTCATGCAGGCGGATGAAACGATGCGCGTTCATCTGCGCCACCTCGTCGCGCAGCGCGCGCACCTCGGCGGTCAGATCGGGGGTGGCCCGTTCCGGTTCACTGCCGCGGCGCATGTCTCCCCCCCCGTTAAGGATTTTAAAACCCTTTGTTAACATTGAATTTTTCCCAGAATACATTCGGGAAAGGTTGCCGCCTCGGGTAACATCCTAAGCCGTGGATTTGGGTGTTACAAGGTGGGTGCCATGCTGTACGGCTTGCTTCTTCTGGGGCTGTTGCCCCTGCTATTCATGACGGACCTGTTTGGCGATGACGCGGATGACGCCGGTCCCGACGCCGGGGCAGATACCGGTGCCGATGATGCTGCCGATCCGCCACCGACTGAGGACACGGGTAATATGCTCGACCTTCTGGAGGGTGCGGGCGGGCCCGGCGGTCCGGTCGCACCGGTCTCGGAATTCCCGGAGGGCGCACGCCAATCGGATGCCCCCGGGGATCCGGACAACACCGTGCTGACCCCGACGGACGGGCAGCACGAGGAACCGCCAGCCCCCGGCAGCCCGGGTGATCCTCCTGTAGATCCCGACGAGGTGCTGACCCCGACCGACCCTGACGAGGAGGAGCCCGACCCGGCCGACCCGGTCGAGCCCGCAATGGTGCTCGACCCGATCGACGAGCCCGATGAAGGGCTGCCGGTGGATGGCACCCTGGTCGAGGACGCGATCCAGCGCGACGGCGATGCGGTGGCGGGGCTGGATGATTTCGAACGCTTGCTGGACGACACGGTGGATACCGAGGGGACCGAGCGCGATGACCTGATCACGGCCGAAGATGACGGCGACCCGGACACCGGCGAAGGCGAACTGGACCTGTGGGACGGCACTCCGCTGATCGAAACCCCGGGCGAGTTGAACGTGGTCGATGGCGGTGCCGGCGATGACCAGATCACCACCGGGGACACGGCGGGATATGCTTTCGGCGGCGTGGGCAACGACCAGATCACCCTGGGCGACGGCACCACGGCGGCCTTTGGCGGGGCGGGCGTGGACATTCTGACCGGCGGGGGGAGCGATTCCTACCTGGACGGTGGCGCCGGGGATGACGTGATTCAGGGCGGCGACGGGGATGAAATCCTCAAGGGCGGCGTGCATGTGGCCGATTCGGATGAAAGCGACGATGACGTGATCGATGGCGGGGCCGGAGATGACGACATTAGCGGAGGCGACGGGGCCGACACCCTGTCGGGTGGCCAGGGTAATGACGTGATCGACCACAACGGATTGGCCGCAGAGGAGAACGGCGCGGAGCGCCACGCTTTCGACTGGCATCTGGACGGCGACGCGGATCTGCTGGACGGCGGCGACGGCAATGATACGCTTGTCATGGACCGGCATGACACGGCCACCGGCGGTGCGGGGAACGACACGTTCTGGCTCTATGCCGATGACGAGGTTGCGGAATACGCGGCGGTCACGGATTTCGTTCCCGGCGAGGATTTCCTGCGCGTCGAGCTTAATCCGGACACCACCAATGGCGATATAATTCTCGACGTGCACCCGTCAGAGGATGGTGCGCATGGCGAGGTTTGGGTGAACGGCCAACTGGTCGCCATGCTCGAAGGCATGCCGGATGCCAGCGCCTCGGATGTCTATGTCTCGGTGCAGGAAAACGTGTTCCGGTAGGATCGGGTAAGACCTGGTCCCGGACCCGCCCGCAGGGCGGGCCACGCCCTACCGAAGGCGCCCCGGCAGGGGCACGGCGGGCGGGAGCGCCCCGCCGGCCGGGGACTTTCAACCCCATGGCTCTGGTCGTGTCGCGTAGCCGATATAGAGCGGATGGCGCGGGTGGCCGGCCTTGGTCAGCCCCAGTTGCACCAGCGGCTGACCCGTGCCACGCAGCAGCGCCTCGACCGCGCGGCCACGCTCCAGGTGGTCGCCATGGGCGCCCCAGGCGCAGAGCACCGTATCCGCCCAGGCCGCCCCTTCCAGGATAACCGCATCGTTCTGTGGCCCCACCGGCGCGACCGCCTGTTTCAGCAGGGCCGGGTCGGTCTCGCGCCAGGCAAAGATATTGGTCGCCCGAAACCCGCCATAGCCCAGCGCGCGGGCCCGGCGCTCGCAGCGTTCGATGGTGGGATCATTCGCCACCTCGGTCGCCTTGGACGGGTTCAGCATCACATACAGCAGCCGCCGCCCGGCCGGATCCCAGACCCGGGTCAGGTCATAGCGATACCGTTCGCAGTCGGAGTACCGGGCCTGCGACGCCGCATCGTCCTTTTGAAACCTGCGCGTGATCATGCCCGGTTTGTCGCCGGGTGGATCGGAATTGGCAAGGGGTTGCAGTCCTTGTCCAAAAGGTCAAAAGTGTTCCTTCCACGAAAGGACATGCCATGCTCTATGCCGAGATCATTCGCAGGAAACGGGACGGGGAAAGCCTGTCACAAGACGAGATTGCCGAAATGGTGGCAGGCATTTCCTCGGGCGAAGCAAGCGAGGGTCAGGTGGCTGCCTTTGCGATGGCGGTGCTCTGGCGCGGCATGGCGCGGGACGAGGCCGCCGCCTTGACCCTGGCGATGCGCGACTCAGGGGATGTTTTCGACTGGTCCGACCTGCCAGGCCCGGCAGTGGACAAGCATTCCACAGGCGGGGTTGGCGACAATGTCAGCCTGATGCTCGCGCCCATCGTGGCGGCCTGCGGGGGCTACGTACCGATGATTTCCGGTCGGGGGCTGGGCCACACGGGCGGCACGCTGGACAAGATGGACAGCATCCCGGGTTATACCAGCCAGCCCGACAACACCCTCTTCCGCAAGGTGGTGCGCGAGGTCGGCTGCGCGGTGATCGGCCAGACCGGCAACCTGGCCCCGGCCGACAAGCGGTTTTATGGCATTCGCGACGTGACCGCGACGGTGGAAAGCGTGCCGCTGATCACGGCCTCGATCCTGTCGAAGAAACTGGCCGCAGGGCTGGGCAGCCTGGTGATGGACGTGAAATGCGGCAATGGCGCCTTCATGGACAATCCCGTCCGGGCGGCGGAACTTGCGGGCTCCATCACCGGTGTGGCCCGGGCCGCCGGCCTGCCCTGCCACGCGCTGATCACCGACATGAACCAGCCGCTGGCCTCGGCGGCGGGCAATGCGGTCGAGGTCATGAACGCGGTTGAATTTCTGACCGGTGCCCGGCGCGACGCACGGCTGCAGCAGGTCACGCTCGCGCTCTGTGCCGAGATGCTCGTGACCTCCGGCATCGCGCCCGACCGCGAAACCGGTCTGAAGGCCGTGACCCTGGCGCTTGAAACCGGCCACGCGGCGGAGGTCTTTGGCCGGATGGTCGCCGGGTTGGGCGGCCCCGCGGATTTCGTCGAGAACCACGACCGCTACCTGCCCAGAGCCAAGCTGATCCGCTCCGTGGCCGCCCCCGGATCGGGCCAGGTGGCCAGCATCGCCACACGCGAGATCGGGCTGGCCGTTGTCGAACTCGGCGGCGGCCGCCGCCGCGCCGATGACGTGGTGAACCCCGCGGTCGGGCTGACCGATCTGGTGGACCTGGGTGTAACGGTGCAGGCGGGCGACCCGCTGGCCGTGATCCACGCGGATGATGCGACACAGGCGGAGGCTGCAGAGGCACAGGTGCTGGCGGCCTATGAAATTGGCGAGGCGCCGGAGGTGGCAAATCCGGTGATGCGGATCATCGACTGACGGTTACTGATTGAACACCCGGCTCGGGTGCAATTCGCCGGATCGGTAGATGCCCACGGCCACCGCCTTTCCCTCGAAGCTCGCCCAGGCCTCGTCGCCATATTCCACGTCCGAGGCAATCACCATGCCGGGGTTGCCATGGCGCAGGCGGGTGGCACCCTCGGCGGTGGCTTTCAGTTCAGGCAGGTCTTGCAGACCCTGTTCGAGCGGGAACAGGTACTGGTCGAGCTCACCGGTCTTGGCCAGTTCCTCGATGGTTTCCATCGACACGCCGTCTTCGGCGTCGAAGGGCCCGGACCAGATGCGACGCAGGGATTTGACATGGCCGTGGCAGCCCAGCGCCGCGCCCAGATCGCGGGCGATGGACCGCACGTAGCCGCCCTTGCCGCAGGTCATTTCCAGCGTGACGTGGTCAGCGTCGGGCCGGTTGGTCATCACCAGGCCCTCGACCCAGAGCGGGCGTGCGGCGATCTCGAAATCCTCGTCGTCACGGGCCAGTTTATAGGCGCGTTCGCCGTCGATCTTTACCGCCGAAAACTTGGGCGGCACTTGCATGATGTCGCCGATGAAACCGCCCAGCGCAGCGTCGATATCCGCATCCGTGGGGCGGGCATCGCTTTCGGCGATCACTTCGCCCTCGGCATCATCCGTGTTGGTCGCCTGACCCAGGCGCACGGTGAATTCATAGGCTTTCAGCGCGTCGGTGATGTAAGGCACGGTCTTGGTCGCCTCGCCCAGCGCCACGGCCAGCACGCCGGTCGCCTCGGGATCCAGGGTTCCCGCATGGCCCGCCTTCTTGGCATCCATCGCCCAACGCACCTTGTTCACCACCGCGTTCGAGGTGATCCCCACCGGTTTGTCCACCACCAGCCAGCCGTGAATATCGCGCCCTTTGCGTTTGCGTGCCATGTCGAAATCCGTTGTCACATTGAAGGCGCGGACCTAACGGGGCTTGGGCGTTCAGTCAACCTCCTCAGTCGACAACACCCAGAATGGGCCCCATCCGAAATCCGCCATCGGAGCGACCAATGGAAGGGGCGTGCAAGCGGGACACGGAACCGTCGAGGAACAGCGCATTGGGCAGCCCGAGGTAGTCGCGGAACAGCCGGGCGAAGTGATGAAACGTGACATAACCGTTCGAGATCGCGAAAACCGCACGGCTGCCATCCGCACTTGTCCCCACCCCGTTGCGCAGTTTGAACGAGCGGCTGTCAGGCAGGAATTTCGGATGCAGCGCCCCGTCTATCACCAGCATGGGACCGGATTGGGTGGCATAGGTGCAGGCGGGGTCGGCGGCGGCATAGGCGTCGCTCTCCCAGACACGCAGCCTGTCGTTGATGCAGAAAATCCCGTTGGGCAGCAGGCCGAAATTGCCATAGCCGCCACCGTCACTGGCTGCCACCAGCTGCGTGTTGTCCTGAATGAAAAGCCCGACCGGCCGTTTATCGTCGTTGAACATGCCGGCGTTCATGGCGAAGGCCAGGTTGCCCTCAACCTGTTTGGCCACGGCGGAGAAATTGCCCAGAGGGGCCCCGTCGGGGCCATTCAGGAAAAGGCGCAGATCTTCGTCGGCGCCGACCTCGCAGATGGTAAAGCTGGCACCGTCGAATGTGACGTCTTCGCAAGCCACCGCCCCCGCCGGGGTGCTTGTCAGGAGCGTCAGGACAAGCGCTGCGAGAAGCCTCATTCGGCGCCCTCCTCCGGACTGTCCGGGACCGGGGTCTGTAGATCGCGTTTGACCTCGTCGCGGTCCAGCAGAGCGCGGGTCTCGTCCATGCGGTCGAAGGTCTCGTCCGCCATGAACCTGAGCTCCGGCGTGTGCTTCAGCTTGGCGACCTTGCCCAGTGTGCGGCGGATTTCATGCGCGTTGCGGGCAAGCGCCTTGACCGCCTGATCCTTGCCCTTGCCGCCCAGCGGCAGGACATAGATCGTGGCGACCCGCATGTCCGAGGTGATGCGCGCCTCTGACACGGTGATGTTGAGCCGGTTGACCTCGTCATCATGGATCTCGCCCCGCATCAGCAGGTCAGAGAGCGTGCGACGGATCAGTTCCCCCACCCGCAGCTGGCGCTGGGTGGGGCCGGTATCGGTGGTGAAACGGTTCTTGGCCATGATCGCCATGTATGCCTGAATCCGCGCGCGCGCAACAGGGGTTTGCTTGGACGCTCTGGCAGGCTAGGAAACCCCTAGCAAGAATGGAGAGCGACATGAGTGACCTGCCAGGCATCGTGGTGATGGGCGCATCGGGGCGGATGGGCCAGATGCTGATCAAGACCGTTTCGGACAGCCCGGCCTGCAAACTGGCGGGCGCGCTGGAACGTCCGGGCCACGATTGGGTCGGCCGCGACGTGGGCGAATGCATGGGCGGCCAGGCGATTGGCGTGGTCGTATCGGATGACGCGCTGCAGGTGATGTCGAAGGCTCAGGCGGTGATCGACTTCACCGCACCGGCAGCCACCCTGGCAATGGCCGAGATCGCCGCCCAGGCCCGCGCCGTGCATGTGATCGGCACCACCGGCATGACCGACGAGGATCTGGCGAAGCTTTCGATTTCCGCGCGTCATGCGACCATTGTGCGGGCGGGCAACATGTCGCTGGGGGTGAACCTGCTGGTGCAGCTGACCAGGAAGGTCGCCGCCGCGCTGGACGAGGATTTCGATATCGAAGTGATCGAAGCGCATCACCGCCACAAGGTCGACGCGCCGTCGGGCACGGCGCTGATGCTGGGCGAGGCGGCTGCCGAGGGGCGCGGGGTAAAGCTCGATCGCGTGGCCGACCGGGGCCGCGATGGTATCACCGGCGCGCGCAAGCGGGGCGACATCGGCTTTACCGCCGTGCGCGGGGGCGACATCGTCGGCGAACATGACGTGCTGTTTGCCGCCGATGGCGAACGCATCGTGCTGCGCCACCTGGCCACGGACCGGTCGATCTTTGCCCGTGGCGCGCTGAAGGCGGCGCTCTGGGGTCAGGGAAGAAAGCCGGGGGAATATGACATGCTGGACGTTCTGGGGCTCTGAGACCGGCTTGCCGCGGCGGAAGTTCGCAACACCTGCGTAAAACCCCTCACGACACGAGGAGGTTTCCATGGTGCGTATCGTCATCCTGAGCGCGCTGATCCTGGCAGGTTTCGCCGCCCGGGCGGCCCACGACCAAAGCGGCATGACCGTGCCGGGCGACCACCCCTGCGGCCAGGCGATCGGGTCACTGGGGCACCGCCCCCCTTGATCCCTGCGCCGCGCCCGCGTATGGGCGGGGCATGAGCGAGAAAACCAAGAAGAAACGCGAACAGCAGGTCTATACGCTGCTGGTTCAGGTGGGCCGCAAGGATGGCGACGGGCTACCGCCGGACGCCACCGGCGCGGCAATGCTGTGCTATGCCAGCGGCGTGGACGAAGCCGAAGCGGTGCGCGAGACCGTGGCGATCCTGAAACAGGCGGACCTGGCGCCACTGGACGTGACCGGCTATGGCACCCTGCCGGAACGCGAGGAAATGGGCCACGAAATCGGCCAGGACGAACGCGAGCTGATGACCCGCGCGCTGATCGAGAATTCGGTCGTGGTGGCGCAGATGGACCCGCTCTATGACGGCGAGGATGCGTGACGGTCTTTCTGGACCTCGACGGAACCCTCACCGATCCCGCGCCGGGGATCACCGGTTCGATCGTGCACGCGATGACCTCGCTGGGGCTCGATTGCCCGCCGGCAGACGACCTGACATGGGCAATCGGCCCGGCGCTGATCGACACGTTTGCCAAGCTCGGCGCCCCTGATCCCAAGGCCGCACTGGACGCCTATCGCGCGGTCTATTCCACCGGAGGGCTGTTCGACAACAGGGTCTATGACGGCATTCCCGAGGCACTGACAGGGCTGCGCGACGCGGGCCATGCCCTGCACCTGGCCACCGCCAAGCCCCATGTCTACGCCCGCCGCATCACCCGGCATTTCAACCTGGCGTGCTTTCTGACGCATGAGTTCGGACCGGAAATGGACGGCACGCGCAATGACAAGGGCGACCTGCTGGCCTTTGCATTGGAGCAGACCGGCGACGACCCGGCGGCTTGCGTCATGGTCGGCGACCGGCACCATGACTTCACGGCCGCCGCCAGGGTCGGCATGCGGTCGATCGCCGTGACCTGGGGGTATGGCACGCCCGGAGAACATGCCCGCGCCACCGTGACATGCGAAACGCCCGGCGAACTGCCGGGCGTCGTGCGGGATCTTCTCGGGTAAGGCCTACTGCGTATTGACGGTGACGTCGAAGCTTGAAGGCAGGCCCGGGTCGTCATCCAGCAACGTCTCCAGCGGGATCACGAAGCTGGCGGTCTTGCCATCGCCGGAAACGGTGCCGTTGGTCTCGACGATTTCGGCCCCCGAGACATTCATGGTGATCGCATGCCCCTGGAACGAGGCGCGCAGCATTTCTTCCATCTCGCCGAGGCCTTCCTCGGGCTTGGTATCGCTGAACATCTCGGACAGGTCGAAGGATACGCGCACGGTGTCGGCGTCGATGCGTTCGATCGCATAGCCCTGGACCATGCCGGTGGTGGGCGAGTCTGCATCCGTGGGGTCCGCGGGGGCGTTCACCTGGGCAATCAGGTTGTCGATCGTGTCCTGTTCGGAAATCGTGCAGACGAAGGATCCATCGGCCTGCGCTTCGCCCACGCCTTCCTCGCAGGGGTCTTCGCCGGACTGGGCCATCATGGCGTAAAACTCGGGCCCCATGGTCATGACCGCGTTCATCTCGGCGTTTTCATTGTCCAGGAAACTGATGGAAATGTCGGCATCGAAACAGGCCGCAAGGGGCAGCAGGAAAAGGGTGGCTAGAATTTTGCGCATAGGCATGTCCTCGGAGTTGCTCTCGCGGGAGGGTACGCCCGCCAGCAATGCGCGTCCAGCCCGGCAAACCTGACCTGCCCGACCGAAACCCGGCAAGGGACAGCACCAAGCTGGCGCTTGTACAGGGGATCTGTCCTGCCCCGTCCCGCAGGGTCGGGGGAGTGCCCATCCAGGGGGCAACCGGTGCCTTCAGGCCACGAGCGAGGCCGCCAGGATGCGCGCTTCGTAGCTGGACAGGGGCAGGCGGGCAAAGGCGCGATGACGCGGGATCGCCCGCGCCGGCATGGCCGCCAGCGCGGTCGTTGCAATCAAGGCCTCGTCACGCCCCATGGCCCCGACAAACAGGCTTTCCCCCTGCAGCCCGGCGAAGGACAGGCAGGCGTGTTCGTCCAGAAGGATGTGATGGTAGCGCATCAGCCCCCCGCCAAAGGCCCGGTGGGTGGTGCGTCCGTCCACGAGATGACAGGCCTCGACCAAAACGGCATCCTCGGCAAACAGGTATTCGGTTTCCCCCCCGGAGACGAGCAACCGGTGATCCGGCGCCACAAGGATGTCGCTCGTCAGCCCGTGATAGGGCGCGCGCAGCTGGATCGGACGGTAGGCGCCCAGCGCCGGAACCTCACGGCGGGTGATCCAACGGATTGCACGCGGCCCTTCCGGCGTTGTCACCAGGTCGCCTGGTCGCAATTGGTCGATCGGGCACGGCCCCTCAGGCGTATCGATCGGTGTGCCCTCGGCCACACCAAGCGGAAGCCCGACCGGCTCGACCCGGTCAGACAGTGCGATCCAGCGCACCCCGGTATCCAGCTGCACCCCACGTCCGCCCCGGATGAGCTGTGCCAGATCGTCCATCAGCAGCGGGAACGGTGCATGCATCTCGACCTGATGCAGGGTTTCCTGGTCCAGATTCTCGACCGAAACCACGGCATGGCGTTCCGGACCATTCCAGGCATAGGTCACACGCAGACGCGCTTCGCGGGCCGGCACGGGGAGGGTCAGGCTGGCTTCGCGGCGCGAGTTTCCCTGACGCAGGCTCACGCACACCCGACCGTCATCCCCGAGAGTGACCAGAAACTGGCGCGTCCAGCCCCGGTCCCGATGCAGACGGATCAGGCGCTGGACCCCGCCCGACCGGGCCGCGACCTGTGCCTCGAAGACAAGGCTGCCCACCGGCAGGATCGCATCGGGGCAAAGCGCCGGCGGCGGCCCGGGCGGGAAACCCTGCGTGCTCAACCCGCGCAGGTCGAACTCTGCGCGGTCCAGCGTGCCCATGCCGATCCAAGCCATGCGTGCCTCCTTCTTCGCCCGGCGTCAGGCCGCCTGCCCCGACGCCATAAGCACCCGGGCCTCGTGGGTCCGTAGCGTCCGGCGTGCGGCAGATGAATATCCCAGGCCCGTGTCGGGATCGATTTCCGGGAACAGAGTGCAGATCTCGCGCACCAGATCCGCTTCGAAACTGCGCGTGGTCTGCGGGCCAGGCAGGTAGCTTTCGGTCGCCAGCCCTTCGGAATAGATCACCTCGTGCCGGTCGAACAGCAGGTGCACATATTCCACCTCGCCCCCTTCGTTGCGCCGCACCGAGCGGTCGTTCACCAGATCCTTGGCGGCGACCAGAACTTCGGTTTCGCCGAACAGCAGCTCGGCCAGCGCGTCGCGGATCAGAACGCGATGTTGCGGGGACAGAAGCAGCTCGCCGTGCTGCCCGAAAGTGTCCGCCACAATGCGGATCGGGGCGAAGCTTTCCAGGGCGGGCACCACCCGCCGCCCGATCCAGCGCAGGGGTTGCGGGCCATTGTCATGGGTCAGCACCATGTCCCCGGGCGAGAGGGTTTCGACCCGCTTGTCGCCGTGCGGCGTGGCAATCAGGGTGCCCGCGACAAAACAGGGGATCGAGTTGATCGTGACAAAGGCGGTGTCGGTGATCGGACCGGTGCTGCCTGAGGTTTCGACCGTGTAGCTGAAGTTGACGGTTTCCTCGTCCCCGTCCCCGGTCACGGTCAGCGTGCCATCCGCATTCAACGTGATCACCTGCCCGGTGGTCAGGGTCACGCTGTCGCCGGAACTGACTGCTATACCGTTGATGTGGGTCACGACGACCGTGCCGCCGATCGGCCCGATATCATTGGCTGTCACATCAAGGGTTGCGCTCTGGTCCGGGTGGACGTTGACAACGTCATTGCCCGCAATCAGAGCGGTCTGCCCGGAATCGCCCGCGATGATCAGGGTGGAATCGTACTGCGAATCCGCCACGTCGGCGATGCCGATCCGGATCGAGTTCACCTCGCCCGACGTCACCGGGATGTTCACCGTCATGGTCGCGGTAAAGCCATCCATTTCGGTGTTGTACTCCGACCCGGTATTGGACACGTAGAGGTTTTCGTTCGACGCATCGCTCACATTGCCGACCGACGTATCGCCGCCGATGGACAGTTCGACATATTCGCCGTCTACCCAGATGCCGACAATGTCGTTGTAGATCGAGCCGGCATATTCCGGGTATTCTTCGGACGCGAAGGTGAATTGCAGTGTTAGGACGTCGCCATCGGGAATGATGTCCACATCCAGGTAGGATGCGTCATAGGTGCGTATTCCGGCCAGATCGTCGAACCAGTCGTTGCCGTTCTCGCCGCGGGAACTGGTGGTCTGGTTGTTGTCCTGGTTTGCGTTGCCCGAGCTGTTGGTAAACCCGCTCAGCCGCCCGGTCGAAAACATCACCCCGGTATCGGACGGCGTGACCCCCGGAGAGGTCGTCTCGCCGCCAGTGTAGATGCCGGAGCTTCTGTTGTCGCCCGTGTAGGTCGCACCCACGACCTGCACGCCTTCACCAAAGATCTCTTCCGCCATTTCCGTGGCGGACGCACCGGTATCGATGTTCAGCTCGCTTGCCTGAACCATGTTTTGCCTGCCTCCTGCCCCATGGTGAGACAGAACACAGCGACATACGCGACGGCCGGTGGCCGCCTGTTCATGGTCAACTGCTCGTCGGACCTGCGCTTCTTGCGCCTTTTGATGGTCCGTTGCCCTGCCTCGGGTCGTTCATTGAGCCCGACTATGCCGTAGAACTGCCGCATTGTTAACCCGTTGATAACGCATTTGCCGGGGCGGCCCTCGTCTGTGCCATGGGCGACACATTTGCGGGCCCGCGCGCTCTGCGCTAACAGGGGCGAAAGGAGAGCCTCATGACCACCGATCCCGTCGATCTGACCCGCCGCCTGATCCAGTGCCCCTCTGTCACGCCCGCCGAGGGTGGCGCACTGGAGCTGCTGGAGGAAATCCTGACCGGGGCCGGTTTTGTCTGCACCCGCGTGGACCGGGGCGAAGTGTCGAACCTCTTTGCCCGCTGGGGATCGAAGAACGCGCGAACGCTGGGCTTCAACGGCCATACGGATGTGGTGCCCCTGGGCGACGAGGCCGCCTGGACCATGCCGCCCTTCGGCGCCGAGGTGAAGGACGGGTTCATGTATGGACGCGGTGCGACCGACATGAAATCCGGTGTCGCCGCCTGGGTCGCAGCAGCGGTGGATTTCGTGCAGGATGCGCCCGAGGACGCCTCGCTGGTCATTACCATTACCGGGGACGAGGAAGGCGATGCGGTGGACGGGACCACGGCGATCCTCGACTGGATGGCCGGGAACGGCGAGGCGATGACCGCCTGCGTGGTCGGCGAGCCAACCTGTCCCGACACCATGGGCGAGATGATGAAGATCGGCCGGCGCGGCTCGATGACCGCCTTCATTACCGCGCGCGGCGTGCAGGGGCATTCCGCCTATCCGCACCGCGCCAGAAACCCGGTGCCCGCCCTGGCGCGGCTCATGGCCGATCTGGACGCCCATGTGCTTGACGAAGGCACGGAGCATTTCGATGCCTCCACCCTGGCCGTCACCACGATCGACACCGGCAACGCGGCGACCAATGTGATCCCCGCAGACTGCCGCGCCACGGTGAACATCCGCTTCAACGATGCGCATGATTCGGCGGGTCTGACCAACTGGCTGAAGGCCGAGATGGCCCGGGTGCAAGCGGATACGGGGATCAAGTTCGAGATGACGGTCAAGGTCTCGGGCGAAAGCTTCATCACCCCCCCGGGGGAGCTTTCGGCACTGGTTGCAAAATCCGTCGAGGCCGAAACCGGTGTCAGCCCCGAGCTCTCCACCACCGGCGGCACCTCGGATGCGCGGTTCGTGAAGCACCACTGCCCGGTGGTCGAGTTTGGCCTGGTCGGCAAGACGATGCATTCGGTGGACGAAAGGGTGGAGGTCGCACAGATCCCGCAGCTCAAGGCGATCTATACCCGGATCATGCGAGACTTCTTTGCGTAAACAGCTTGTCGTCATGGTGAAAGAGCCCCGCCCGGGCCGTGTCAAGTCGCGGCTGGGCCGGGAAAGCTCTGGGGGGATCGGCATTGTGCGCGCGGCATGGTGGTTTCGCCACCAGACCCGCGCCCTGCTGCGCCGCATCCGTGATCCGCGCTGGGACGTTGTGCTGGCGGTCGCGCCGGATCACGAGGGTCTGGCCTCACGCGTCTGGCCCGAAGACCTGCCCCGCGCGGCGCAGGGGCCGGGGGACCTGGGAGACCGGATGGGGCGGCTGTTTCGCACTCTGCCGCCGGGACCGGTCGTCATCATCGGTGCGGATATCCCGGGCGTGACCCGGGCCCATGTTGCGCGGGCGTTCAACGCGCTCGGCGACCATGACGCGGTGTTCGGCCCGGCCCCGGACGGAGGATATTGGCTGATCGGCTTGAAACGCACCCACGCCGTACCCAAGTCCCTGTTCGACAACGTGCGCTGGTCCAGCGAACATGCACTGGCCGATACGATCGCCGGCATTCCGGGCCTCAACCACGCATTCATCGACACGCTGGAGGATGTGGACACCGCCGAAGACCTGAACAGGCTTCGCCCGTGACCCCTCCGGTTTCACATGCTAGGCAACATCCATGACACGCATTCCTTCCAAGGACGAAATCCTGCAGTGGATTTCCGACAACCCGACCCAGACCTCGAAACGCGACATCGCGCGCGCCTTCGGAATCAGAGGCGGCGATCGCATCGACCTGAAACGCGTCCTGCGCGAGCTGGAGGCCGATGGCCACCTGCAGAAGCGCAAGAAAACCTATCGCGACCCGGACAAGCTGCCCCCTGTCGCGGTGGCTCAGGTGCTGGCTCCGGACGCGGACGGCGACCTGTTTGCCCGCCCGCTGGAATGGCAGGGGGAGGGCGAGGAACCCCGCATCCTCCTGGTCCAGAAATCCGGCGACCCGGCGCTGAAACAGGATGACCGCATCCTTGCCCGCCTGACCGAAGTGAAGGATGAGGATCACCAGTACGAAGGCCGCCTGATCCGCCGCATCGGCACCAATCCCCAGCGCGTACTGGGCGTGTTCCGCAAGGGGGCGGAAGGCGGGCGCATCGTGCCCGTGGACAAGGGCGCGGACAAGGAATGGATCGTCGGCACGGCGGATGTGAACGGCGCCAAGGATGGCGAGTTGGTCGAGGCGCAGCGCGCCGGGCCGAAAGGCCGCATGGGCCTGCCCCGCGCCCGGATTGTCGCGCGACTGGGAGACCCGGCCGCGCCCAGGGCGGTAAGCCTGATCGCGATCCACCAGCACGGCATTCCCGACGCCTTCCCCGACGAGGTCATCGCCGAGGCCGACGCCGCCAAACCCGCCCCCCTGGGCGCGCGCGAGGATCTGCGCCACCTGCCCCTGGTCACGATCGACCCGGCGGATGCGCGCGACCATGACGACGCGGTCCATGCCCGGCCGGACGACAACCCGAAGAACCCCGGCGGCTTCGTCGTCTGGGTGGCGATTGCCGATGTGGCGCACTATGTCACGCCGGACTCGGCGCTGGACCGCGAGGCGCGCAACCGGGGCAATTCGAGCTATTTCCCCGACCGGGTTGTGCCGATGCTGCCCGACCGGCTGTCGGGCGACCTGTGTTCGCTGCACGAGGGCGTGCCGCGTGCCTGTATGGCGGTACGGCTGGTCTTGAATGCACGTGGCGAGAAGATCGGCCACCGCTTTACCCGCGGACTGATGAAATCCCATGCCTCGCTGAACTACACCGAGGTGCAGGAGGCGCAGGACGGCAAGCCCAATGCCAAATGTGCGCCGCTGCTCGACGAGGTGATCAAACCGCTGTTTGCCGCCTGGGAAGCGACTCAGTTTGCCCGCAGGCAGCGCCAGCCGCTGGAACTGGACCTGCCGGAACGCAAGATCGTGCTGGGCGAGGACGGCAAGGTCGCATCGGTGAACTTCTATGAGCGCCACGACGCCCACAAGGTAATCGAGGAATTCATGATCATCGCCAATGTCGCCGCCGCCGAGGAGCTGAACCGCCTTGGCCGCCCGCTTCTGTACCGCGTGCACGAGGAACCCAGCCCCGAGAAGCTGGACGCGCTGCGCGAGGTGGCACAGGCCTCGGGGTTCACGCTGGCCAAGGGGCAGGTGCTGCAGACCCGCCACCTGAACAGCCTGCTGGGCCAGGCCGAAGGCACCGAGTTCGACGAACTGATGAATATCACCACGCTCAGGTCCATGACCCAGGCCTATTACACGCCGAAAAACTTCGGCCACTTCGGTCTGGCGCTGAGGAACTACGCCCATTTCACCAGCCCGATCCGGCGCTATTCGGACCTTGTCGTGCACCGCGCACTGATCTCTGGCCACGGCTGGGGCGACGATGGCCTGTCCCCCGCCGATATCGACCGGCTGGAGGCAACGGCGCAGCATATCTCGGACACCGAGCGTCGCTCGATGATGGCCGAACGCGACACCACGGACCGCTACCTGGCCGCCTACCTGTCCGAACGGGTCGGCAACGAGTTCACCGGACGGATCAACGGCATCCAGCGCTTTGGCGCTTTCGTCAAGCTGGACGATACGGGCGCGGATGGTCTGATTCCCGTCAGTTCCATCGGCGCAGAGTATTATCTCTATGATCGCGACGAACAGACCCTGACCGGGGAAAAGTCCCGCCTGGTTCTGGGGATCGGCCAGCGGGTGACTGTTCGCCTGTCCGAAGCGATCCCCGTGACAGGCGGATTGATGTTGGAATTGCTGGAGGTTGAGGGGCGCGCCCTACCCCAGCCGGGGCGCGGAAAACCGGGACGATCCGCCCAGCGAAAAGCCCAGCGCGCCCGGCACAAGGCGGCCAAGGTAAAGAAAAAGGTGTCCCGCACCCGCCGTTAGGGTAAGTTTGCCCAAACGTCGAAAACAGGCCAACGGGGACAAAGGTGAATGACGATTTCGATACCTGGCTGACAGGGCTGCGGGAACGCGCGCTGGAGCGTCAGATTCGTGGAAGCGTGTTTGACAGGGTGATGAGCGCGGTGCAGCCGCTGCCCGACGTGATCGAGAAGCAGGTGCGGCAGCCGGAGTTCCGGCTATCGGTACGCGACTACCTGGACATCACCGTATCCGAGGAACGCATTCGCAACGGCCGCCTGAAGATGCGTCAGAACCGTACGCTGCTGAATGGGATAGAGGCCGAATTTGGCGTCGAGGCCGTGGTGGTCATGTCCTTTTGGGGGCTCGAAACCGGGTTTGGTGCCAATCTGGGCGCTTTCGCGGTGATCCCTGCCCTGGCCACGCTGGCCCATGGCGGGCGGCGGCGCGCCTTCTTCGAGGAAGAGCTGATTGCCGCGTTGCGTATCGTGCAGATGGGCGAGGCGCAGCCCGATCATATGGTCGGCTCCTGGGCGGGTGCGATGGGGCACGGGCAGTTCCTGCCAACGAGTTTCCAGGATTTCGCCGTGGATTTCGATGGCGACGGGCGGCGCGACATCTGGGGCGAGGATCCCAGCGACGCGCTGGCCTCGATCGCGCATTATGTCTCGAAGCACGGTTGGCGTCTGGGCCAGCCCTGGGGGGTCGAAGTCACCCTGCCCGACGGGTTCGATCATTCCCTGACCGGACTGGGGCGCAACAAGAGCGTGGCGGAGTGGACCGCGTTGGGAGTGACCCATGCGCGCCAGATGCCGATCGCGGAATATGGCGCGGCCTCGATCCTGCTGCCCGCCGGCGCGCGCGGCGCGGCGCTGATGGTGTTCCGCAATTTCCACGTCATCCTGCGCTACAACCGGGCCGAGACCTACGCCATGGCAATAGGCCACCTTGCGGACCGGTTTGCCGGTGGGAAACCTTTCCTGCGCGGCTTTCCGGAAGGCCAGCGCGTGCTGAGCCGCGAGGAGCTGCGCGAGGTGCAGATGCGCCTGACCAACATGGGTCTGGACACCCGGGGCATCGACGGGCTGATGGGGCCGAACACGGCCAGCGCCATCCGGGCCTTTCAGAAGTCCCAGGGCGCCTTTGCCGACGGCTTCCCCGGCATCTGCGTACTGGACCGCCTGCGGGAGATCGCACAGGGGGGCTGAACGCCGGCAGGCCTAGGATTTACTCCCAGTCCAGGTCCGAACGCTCCACCGGTCCCCCCTGGGCCTCCCAGGTCGAGAACCCCTCGCGCAGGTGGGCACAGGGAAAGCCCATGTCGTTGAGCTGCGCCACGGTGATGGCCGAACGCCAGCCGGACGCACAGTGAAAGACATAGCGCTTGCCCTCCTGGCCGAAGACCTCCTTGAAATAGGGGCTTTCCGGGTCGATCCAGAACTCGACCATGCCGCGCGGACAGTGAAAGGCCCCCGGGATGAAGCCGGAGCGCTGACGCTCGCGAATGTCCCGCAGGTCGACGATGACCACGTCGGGGTCATGCATCATGTTGATCAGGTCGCGGGTCTCGATCTCTTCGATGCGCCCGCGCGAGGCGGCAACCAGATCGGCGGCGGATGTTTTCAGTTTTTGCATGATGCTCCTCCCTCTGCAGCGGCAGGGTCGGTCATTCGGAAGCCACCTGCAAGCCCCGGCATGCGGCAAATGACCCCCCCGGTGCGGGGAGCAGGCAGAGCGCGACCGCCACGGCGCTGATCCTGAAGGCGCGGATGTCCGGCGCAGGGTGGTCATTCAGCCGAACTCGCCTCTGGTGCTGCCGCGCAGAATCCGTAAATTGGCGACATGACGGAGGCCCAAATGACACCTGACGAGATTGCCAAGCTCCCCTATCGCCCCTGCGTGGGCATCATGCTGGCCCATGCGGACGGGCGGGTCTTTGTCGGCCAGCGCATCGACGCGCCGAAACTGGGCACGGCGGCGGCCTGGCAGATGCCCCAGGGCGGGGTGGACGAGGGTGAAGACCCGCGCGAGGCGGCCCTGCGCGAGCTCTGGGAAGAAACCGGCGTACCCGCCGACCTTGTCGAGGTCGAGGCACAGACCGAGGACTGGCTGCCCTATGACCTGCCCCATGACATCGTGCCGAAGATCTGGAAGGGGCGATTTCGCGGTCAGAAACAGCTTTGGTTCCTGCTGCGCTTCAAGGGCACGGATGCGGATGTGAACATCGCCACCCACCACCCGGAATTCTCCGAGTGGCGCTGGCTGGAACCCGACCGGCTGGTCGCCAATATCGTGCCCTTCAAACGCGAGATCTATGCCCAGGTGGTCGAGGCCTTCCGCGACCGGCTGTGATCGGATCGGTTCGCGAGACTCCACAACAAGAACAAAACGTGAATATACTGGGGAATGTTTGCCGAACTGTCGATCACATCGAACTTTACCTTTCTCACCGGCGGCTCCCACCCGGAAGACTACGTGCGCCGGGCCGCCACCATGGGCATGCAGGCGCTGGCGATCGCCGATGTGAACTCGGTCGCGGGCATCGTGCGCGCCCATGTGGAATGCCGCGAGGTGGCGCGGCAGGTGCGGCTGCGGCAGGCGTTCGACGCCGAACACGGGCTGATCGGCCCGCCCCGCCCCGCGCATATTCCCCCCCCGCCCTCGGCCGATATCTTTACCGTGCCGCGCCTGGTCCCCGGTGCGCGCATCGTGCTGGCGGACGGGTTTTCCGTGACCCTGCTGCCCCGCGACCGGGCAGCCTGGGGGCGGCTTTGTCGCCTGCTGACGTTGGGGCGGCGGCGCGCGCCCAAGGGTGACTGCCTGTTGCGCATGGAAGATCTGCTGGAATGGGGCACGGGCTGCGAACTGCTCCTGCACCCGGCGCCCGGAACGCCAGGGCCGGATGGCGGCGCGGAGGGGTGGGTGACGCAGGCGGGGCGGCTGACGCGCCGCTTCCCCTCGCAGGTCCACCTTGTCCTTGCCCCGCGCTACGACGGCCAGGACGGTGCGCGCTTCGACACACTCACAGCGCTGGCCCGTCGCCTGAACCTCCCTACCGTGGCCAGCGCCGCACCGCTCATGCACCACTCCAGACGCCGCCGTATGCTGGATGTGCTGACCGCCATCCGCGAGGGCGTGCGCGTCGATGCCCTTGGCCGTCGCGCCCAACCCAATGCCGAACAGCGCCTGCGCTCGGAACCCGAGATGCGCCGCCTTTTTACCGGGCACGAAGGGGCGCTCGACCGCACCGGAGAGATCGCTACGCGCTGCGCCTTCTCCCTCGACGAACTGCGCTATGAATACCCGTCCGAGATCGCCGAGGGCGAAAGCCCCACCGACCGGCTGTCACGCCTCGCCCACGAAGGGCTGGCGGACCGTTACCCCGAGGGCATCCCGCCCCGCGTCTCCCGCCTCATGGCGCACGAACTCACCCTCATCGCCAAGCTGAAATACGAGCCCTATTTCCTGACCGTGCGCGATGTGGTCGCCTTCGCGCGGGACCAGGGCATCCTCTGCCAGGGGCGCGGCTCGGCGGCCAATTCAGTGACCTGCTACGCGCTTGGCGTGACCTCGGTCAGCCCGGAGATCGGCACGATGGTCTTTGAACGTTTCGTATCCGAGGCGCGCGATGAACCGCCCGACATCGACGTCGATTTCGAACATGAGCGACGCGAGGAGGTGATCCAGCATATCTATGATCGCTACGGCCGCCACCGCGCGGGCCTCTGCGCCACGGTGATCCATTATCGCGGCAAACGCGCCATCCGCGAGGTCGGCCACGCCATGGGTCTGTCCGAGGATACCATATCCGCCATGTCCAGCCAGGTCTGGGGCTGGGGTGGTGGCGGGTTGCGCGACGAGCGGCTGCGCGAGATCGGGCTCGACCCGCGCGACCGCCGCCTGGCCCAGGTGCTGGAACTCTGCGACGAGATTCAGGGCTTCCCCCGCCACCTGTCCCAACATGTCGGCGGCTTCATCATGACCGAGGGGCGGCTCGATGAACTGGTGCCGGTCGAGAACGCCACGATGGAGGACCGCACGGTCATCTGCTGGGACAAGGATGACATTGACGCGCTCGGCATCCTCAAGGTCGATGTGCTGGCCCTGGGCATGCTGACCTGTATCCGCAAGGCGCTGGGGCTTCTGGACCAACACCTGCAGATTGACCATACGCTGGCGTCCATTCCCGCCGAAGACCCCCGCGTCTATGACATGCTCTGCCGCGCCGACAGCCTGGGGGTCTTCCAGGTCGAAAGCCGCGCGCAGATGAACTTCCTGCCGCGCATGAAACCGCGCAGCTTCTATGACCTGGTGATTCAGGTTGCGATCATCCGCCCCGGCCCGATCCAGGGCGACATGGTGCATCCCTTCATCCGGCGGCGAAACGGCGAAGAGGCCGTCACCTTCCCCTCGGACGCGCTGGGCGAAGTGCTGGGCAAGACCCTGGGCGTGCCGCTGTTTCAGGAACAGGCGATGCAGATTGCCATCATCGGCGCGGGCTTTACGCCCGACGAGGCGGATCGCCTGCGCCGCTCTCTGGCCACCTTCAAGAAACATGGGTCCGTCAGCGATTTTCACAGCCGTTTTGTCAAGGGCATGCTGGACAATGGCTACGACCGCGATTTTGCCGAGCGTTGCTTCTCGCAGATCGAAGGCTTCGGCAGCTACGGCTTTCCCGAAAGCCACGCGGCGTCTTTCGCGCTTCTGGTCTATGCCTCCTCCTGGCTGAAACGCCACCACCCGGGCATCTTCGCCTGTGCGCTTCTGAACTCACAGCCGATGGGCTTCTACGCCCCCGCCCAGATCGTGCGCGATGCGCGTGAACATGGGGTCGAGGTGCGCCCGGTCTGCGTGAACGCGAGCTTCTGGGACAATACGATGGAACCCGACGGCCAGGGCGGGCTGGCCCTGCGCCTGGGTTTTCGCCAGATCAAGGGCTTCGGCGAGGAGGAGGCCGGCTGGCTCACCGCCGCGCGCGGCAATGGCTACCGCGCGGTCGAGGACATCTGGCGCCGCGCGGGCACACCGCCCAAGCTGATCGTGAAACTGGCCGAGGCGGATGCTTTTGCCGCCCTCGGCCTTCCCCGCCGCCAGGCGCTCTGGGCGGCCAAGGCGATCACCGCGGACAAGCCCCTGCCGCTCTTTGCTGGCGACATGGATGGCGAGGCCATATACGAAGCCCCCGTCACCCTGCCCGGGATGAGCCTGGGCGAAGAGGTGGTCGAGGATTACATCGCCCTGCGTCTTTCCCTGCGCGCCCACCCGATGGCGCTCCTGCGTCCCAGGCTCACCCCGCTTGCCCCGCACAAACGGGCAGGCTAGGCCGGGGACATGAAGATCCGCGCCGCCTCCCCCGAAGACAACCCGGCCATCGCCCGGCATATGACGACAATATCTTGGTCCGGAAAGCCCTCTCCCGCCACATCACCTGGGCCAACCTCGGCACCCTGGCCACCCCCTGACCCTTTCATCTTCCATAAATATCCCGGGGAGTTTGAGGGGCTGGCCCCTCAACCCCACCCGCCTGGCGAATGAGCCGAAAACAAAAAGCAGGATGAACCCGCCCCTTCGCATCCCTGCCGCCCCGTGATAAGAGGCGCGCGAACAGCCACTCCCGGAGCCCTGACATGACCTTCGATCGTTCTATCAAGATCGCCCCGTCGATCCTTTCCGCCGACTTCGCCAACTTCGGCCAGGAAATCCGCGCCATCGAGGACCAGGGCGCCGACTGGGTCCACGTGGACGTGATGGACGGCCATTTCGTGCCGAACCTGACCTTCGGCCCGCCCGCCGTGAAAGCCTTCCGCCCGCATGTCAAAACCTTCATGGACGTGCACCTGATGATCGCGCCGGTGGACCCGTACATCCAGGCCTATGCCGATGCCGGCGCCGACATGATCGTCGCCCATTACGAAGCCGGCCCGCACCCGCACCGCACGCTGCAGGCGATTAGGGCAACCGGCGCCAAGGCGGGTATCAGCCTGAACCCCGGCACGCCTGCCAGCGTGATCGAACACCTGCTGGACCTCTGCGACATGGTGCTGGTGATGAGTGTGAACCCCGGCTTCGGCGGGCAGAAGTTCATCCCCTCCAGTGTCGATAAGGTACGCCAGGTGCGCGAGATGATCGGCGATCGTGACATCCACATCCAGGTGGATGGCGGGGTGGACCCGGCCACCATCGGCCCGCTGGTTGCGGCAGGCGCCGACTGTTTCGTCGCGGGCTCGGCCGTGTTCAGGGGCGGCTCGGTCGACACGCCCGAGGTCTACGGCGAAAACATCCGCGCCCTGCGCGACGCAGCCGCCACCTCACAGGCGTAATCCTCCGCCTCACGACTCACTGGCAATACATATGCGAATGCGTTTATGTATTGCCAGATGACCTGAGGAGGACCCCATGATCCGCACCACCCTGCTGGCTGCAACCCTGCTGGCCACCCCGGCTTTGGCCTTCGAAGAAATCGCCGACATGTACCCTCAGTCGGTGCTCTATTCGAAACCCTACGAAGTAATCCCGAATGTCTGGTCGGCGATCGGCGCCACCGCGCCGCCGACATATGAGAACGCGGGGCACAATAACAACCTCAGCTTCCTGATCACCGGCGACGGGGTGATCGTCATCAACGGCGGTGCCAACTACAAGCTGGCCGAAGCCCTGCATGGCGAGATCAGGGCGATCACCGATCAGCCGGTGAAACTGGTGATCAACGAAAACGGCCAGGGCCACGCCATGCTGGGCAACTCCTACTGGGCCGAACAGGGGGTCGAAATCCTTGCCCACGAGGACGCCGCGCATGAATTCGAGGAATACGGCCCCCAGATTCTGGAAGGCATGAAACGCTACGCCCGGGAGAACTGGGAAGGCACCACCCTGGTTCAGCCCAGCCGCACCTTCACCGACAAGGAGGTGATCGAAATGGGCGACATGCATGTCGAAGTGCTGCACTCCGGTCCCGCCCACGGTCCCGGCGACACCCAGGTCTGGCTACCGGAACTGGGCATGGTGATCGCCGGCGACATCGCCTTCAACAACCGCATGACGCCGATTTTCGTCGAGACCTGCACCTCCTGCTGGATCGAAACCTGGGAAACCGCCTTTGCCCCGCTGAATGCCACCTATGTCATTCCCGGGCATGGCAACCCGACCAACATGGCACAGGTGGAAAAGGACACGATCGGGTATCTGAAACATCTGCGCAGCGTCGTGGGGGAACATCTGGACAATGGCGGCACTCTGGACGACGCTTACTATGTCGATCAGGAGCGCTATCGCTACCTGGATACCTTTGACGAACTGGCCACAAAGAACGCGGGCCAGGTCTATGCGGAGATGGAGTTCGAATAATGCCCGCCCTGGTGCCCCCTGTCTGTGACTTCGATACGCCGATAGTGGATTTTGATCTGCCGGGCACGGATGGGCGCCGTTATACTTTGGCGGATGTACGCGGCGACAGGGGCACCCTGGTCATGTTCATCTGCAACCACTGCCCCTACGTGCTGGCTGTGCTGGACCGGATCATCCGGGACGCGCGCGACCTGCAAGCGTTGGGCATCGGCGTGGTGGCGATCAGCGCGAATGATGCCGTGGCCTATCCGCAGGACGGGCCCGGCAAGATGGCGGAAATGGCCGAGGCGCGCGGCTTCCCGTTCCCCTATCTTTACGACGAAAGCCAGAAGGTGGCGCGGGCCTATGGCGCCGTCTGCACACCGGATTTCTTCGGCTACAACGCCGATGGGGGGTTGCAGTATCGGGGGCGGCTGGATGCCTCGCGCAATGCCGCCGGCCCTTCGGACCTGCGCCGCGACCTGTTCGAAGCGATGAAACAGGTGGCCGAGACCGGCACGGGCCCGCGTGAGCAGGTCGCCTCTATCGGCTGCTCGATCAAATGGAAACCCTGATGCGTATCGTTTTCGATCTGGATGGCACGCTGGTGGACAGCGTTCCGGATCTGTCGTCCGCGGTGAACGTGATGCTGGCGGGCGAAGGCCTGGGCCCGCTGGACTCCGCCACCGTGACCGGATTCGTGGGCAACGGGCTGCCAAAACTGGTGGAGCGGGCCATGGCCCATGTGGGGCTCCACCCGAATGACCACGCGCGGCTGACTCAGGTCACATTGGACGCCTACAAGGCCGAACCCACCGCCCGCACACGGGTCTATCCCGGGGTCGAGGAGGCACTGGCGCGGCTCAAGGCCGGTGGACACCGGCTGGGGCTCTGCACCAACAAGCCCTATGATCCGACGGTGGAGGTGTTGGACCATTTCGGCCTCGGCCAATACTTCAATGTGGTGATCGGCGGCGACAGCCTACCGGTGAAGAAGCCGGACCCCGAACCCCTGCTGCACACGCTGGTGGCTCTGGGCGACGGTCCTGCACTGTACGTGGGCGACAGCGAGGTGGACGCGGAAACCGCCCTGCGCGCGGGGGTGGATTTCGTGCTCTTTACCGAAGGCTACCGCAAGAGCCCGATCGAGGCCCTGCCGCACAAGCACACCTTCTCGCACTTCCGCGAGTTGCGTGGTTTGATCGGCTAGGGCTGTTCGCCTGCCTCTTGCGGCGCTGGCCGGGCGAAGCCGTTCCGGTCAGGGGCAATCCCTGAAAATGAAAACCTGCGGGGCGGCGGTCCACCCCGCAGGCGATGAGCCTATTCGGCCGAGGCGATAGTGGACAGGCCCTTCAGCAGATCGACGGCATAGGAGAGCTGGAAGTCGTCCTCACGCAGTTGGGCGGCCTCTGCGGCGGCCTCGCGCTCCTCTTCGATCTGACGGATCTCGTCCTCGGTCAGGCTGTCATTGTTCAGGCTGCCGCGCAGATCGGCCTCGGTGCGGCGGCGGGGCGCCTCGGCATTCTCGTCTTCGGCATCCGGCGCGCGGCGGGGTTGTTCCACGACGATATCCGGGCTGACACCCAGGGCCTGGATCGAGCGCCCCGAAGGCGTGTAGTACCGCGCGGTGGTCAGGCGCATGGCCCCGTCCCCTCGCAGCGGCATCACGGTCTGGACCGATCCCTTGCCAAAGCTCTTGGTGCCCACGACGATGGCGCGGCGGTGATCCTGCAAGGCACCGGCGACGATCTCCGAGGCCGAGGCCGAGCCGCCATTGATCAGCACCACCATCGGCTTGCCCTCGGCCAGATCGCCCGGGCGCGCGTTGGCCCGGTCGCTTTCGGCAGGGTTGCGACCACGGGTCGAAACGATCTCGCCCTCTTCCAGGAAGGCATCCGACACCGAAATGGCCTGGTTCAACAGCCCGCCGGGGTTGTTGCGCAGGTCCAGCACGAAACCTTCGACGTTTTCCATGCCGCCCAGTTCCTCGACCACGCGGGCCAGGCCCTCGGACATGTTCGGGTAGGTCTGATCGTTGAAAGTGGTCACGCGCAGCACCACGGTGTTGCCCACCGCACGCGCGGTGGCGGCCGTCAGCTTGATCGTGTCGCGGATGATCGAGATGTCGAAGGGCTCTTCTTCGCCCTCGCGCACCACGGTGATGATGATTTCCGACCCGACCGGACCGCGCATCAGGTCCACCGCCTGGTCCAGGGTCATGCCCAGCAGGCTTTCGCCATCCACATGGGTGATGAAGTCACCGGCCTCGACCCCGGCCTCGTCCGCAGGCGTGCCATCCATCGGCGAGACCACCTTGACGAAACCTTCTTCCTGAGTGACCTCGATCCCCAACCCGCCGAAACTGCCTCGGGTCTGTACGCGCATGTCGGCGGCATCGTCCGGCGCCAGGTAGCTGGAATGCGGATCCAGCGAGGACAGCATGCCGTTGATAGCCGCTTCGATCAGGTCGGCTTCGTCCACCTCCGACACATATTGCGCACGGACACGTTCGAACACGTCGCCGAACAGGTCCAGTTGTTCATAGACCGAGGTGTTGCGCTCGGCGCTCTGTGCCACCAGCGGCCCGGCCACCTGCGTGGTCAGAACAGCGCCAGCCAGGGTGCCGCCCAGGGCGGCCATCACGAATTTCTTCATCTCGATCTCATTCCTTGCCTGCCGCGAACCAGCCCTTCGGGTCCACGGCCTCCGAGTTCCATCTCAGTTCCATATAAAGCGTTTCCGACCGTTCTGCGCCAGATGCTTGCGCAGAAGATATCAAAATCGCTTGAGAATCCAGTTCAGCACCGCCCATAAGCCCCACTGCGGCCCCTTTCGGCAGGACTTCGCCCAGCCGGCCATAAAGCTGATCCAGCCCGGCCAGAACCATCAAATAGCCCTCACCGGGTTCCAGCACCACGACATTGCCATAGTCCAGGAGCGGACCGAGGTAGCGGATTGTGGCGGGCCACGGCGTGGTGACGATCGCCTTGGGACCGGTCGCAATGACCCAGCCGGGGCGGCGAATGCCTGCTGCATCCGATTGGCCAAAGCGGCGCAGCACCGTGCCCAGAACCGGCATTTCCAGACTGCCGCGTGCGGTGGTGAAATCGAGCGCGGTGACACCCCCCTCCACCCCGTCGAGTTCGACCGTCATGAGGCCGCTGGCGAAGGCTTCCAGTGTCTCGGACGACGTGATCAGCGTCTGCATCGCTTCGGGGTTGGCGGTAAAGCGGCGCGGCAGGTCGGAACGGTCGGAAATTGCCTGGGACAGCCGGGTACGTGCCTCCTGCGCACCCTTCAGCCCGTCCTCCAGCACGTCCACCGCACTTTCCTGCAGCGCCCGCAGCACGGCGACCTCCTGCAGGGCGGATTTCAGCGCAAGGGCCTCTTTCTGCAGCACAGGGGCCACTTCCGAGAGTATCATGCCTGACCGCGCAGTGCCGGTCGGGCCATCGGGATGCAAAAGCAGGGACGGCTCCGGGGCGGCCTCGATCCGTTGCAGGACCGCCAACAGTTGCGCCAACCGATCGCTTTCGGCTTCAAACACCCCGCGAATGCTGGCCTCGCGGATGGTGGCGCGGCGCAGCCCCTCGCGCATGGCAGCCAGGCCGACCTCGTAGGCCTGCACGGTCTCGGTCAGGGCGGCCACACGGTCCCGGGATCTCTCGGCCTCGCGCAGCTTGATGGCAGCCGCGTCCAGCGCCTCCATCGCCAGGCGCGCGTTCAGGGCCGGATCGCTTTGCGCCACCGCCGGGGCGGAAGCTTGCAAAGCCCAGAAAACCCCGGCCAGAAAGAGCGCCGCAACCCTCACCGGCGGATCAGGCTTTCGCCGGTCATCTCGGCGGGTTTGGGCAGGTCCATCAGCTCCAGAAGCGTGGGCGCAAGGTCGGCCAGTCGTCCGTCGCCAAGGCCTGCCCCCTCCGGCCCGCCATACAGGATCACCGGCACAAGATTGGTGGTATGGGCCGTGTGCGGGCCGTTGGTCGTCTCGTCCCACATGGTTTCGCAATTGCCGTGGTCGGCGGTGACGATCATCGCACCCCCGGCCTCTTCCAAAGCGGCAAGCACCTTGCCCAGGCCCTCGTCCACGGCGGCGCAAGCGGCCTTGGCAGCCTCCAGATCACCGGTATGGCCGACCATGTCCGGGTTGGCATAGTTGGTAACGATCAGGTCGAACCCGTCCTTGATGGCACCGACGAAATGCGCGGTCACGTCTGGCGCGGACATTTCCGGCTGCAGGTCATAGGTCGCCACCTTGGGCGAAGCCGCCATATAGCGTGTCTCGCCCTCCACCGGGTCTTCCTTGCCGCCGTTCAGGAAGAAGGTGACATGGGGGTATTTCTCGGTCTCGGCGGTATGGAACTGGGTTCTGCCCTGCTTGGACACCCATTCGGCCAGGGTGTTGACGATGTCCTGTTTCGGAAAACAGGTGGTCATGTAGCCGTTGTGGGCGTCCGAATACTCGACCATGCCCAGGAGAGCGGCGAAATTGGGCCGATCGCCGGTGTCGAACTCGGCAAAACCCGGTTCGCCGATGGCGCGCAGGATCTCGCGGGCACGGTCGGCTCGGAAGTTGATGAAGAACAGCCCGTCGCCATCCTGCATCCCCGCATAATCACCCACCGTGGCGGGGCGGAGGAACTCATCCGTCGTCCCGTTGTTGTAGGCCGCCGAGATGGCCGCGTCGGCCGAGGTGAAGGCGGTGCCAATGCCATGCACGATGGCCTCATAGGCCAGCGAGACGCGCTCCCACCTGTTGTCGCGGTCCATCGCGAAATAGCGACCCGAGACTGAGACGAGCTGTGCGCCCTCCGGCAGGGCGCCGGTGAACTCCGCCACTTGCTCACGCGCCGATTGCGGCGGCACATCGCGCCCGTCGGTGATGGCATGGATGGCGACCGGGATGCCTGCCCCCGCGATGACCCTGGCCGCCGCGACGATGTGGTTCTGGTGGCTGTGCACCCCGCCCGGGCTGGTCAAGCCCGCCAGGTGCGCCGTACCGCCCGAGGCTTTCATCTTCGTGATGAACTCCCCCAGCGCTTCGTTTGCCGCAAAGGAACCGTCCTCGATCGCCAGGTCGATCTGCCCCAGGTCCATCGCCACCACGCGACCGGCACCGATATTGGTATGCCCGACCTCGGAGTTGCCCATCTGCCCTGACGGCAGCCCGACGTCAGGCCCATGGGTGATCAGGGTCGCGTTCGGGCAGGTTTCCATCAGGCGGTCGAAGTTCGGCGTGTCGGCCAGTGCGGGAGCGTTGAAAGCGGTTTCTTCACGCAGGCCCCAGCCGTCGAGAATGCACAGAACAACGGGTTTTGGAGTGGTCATCGGGGGATCCTTGCAATGCTTGGGTCTTTATCTATTGGCGGCAGCGCTGGGGTGCAACCTTGGTGGCATCATGTCGCCTAGCGCACCGGGTCCAGCAAAGCGCGCTCCATGGTGCAATCGCGGATCACATCCGCCCCGCAGCGACGCGGCTCCAGGTCGCGTGTCAGGCAGAGACGCGCCTCCTGGATGCGCCCGTCACGGCAGGTCACGGTGATCATGTCGCGGGCAAGCCCGGGGTTGGATTGAAGGAAGGCCTCTTCGATGACCGAAGCCGGCAGGCGCACAGGGTCCGTCAGCTTGCGCAGCACCGGCGGGCGGGTCACACCTTCGTAAGCCAGCCGGGCGAGCGCATAGTAATCCTCGGGCGACAGGCCCGAACAGGTGCCGTGTTTCTTCCACTGATACCAGGCCGAGCCACCCGAACCCATGATGTCGGCCATCGCGCCGCTCCGGGCCCGTGACGGGGCCCCGAACCCGGAGCGGCAATAGCTGGGCCAACCCCGTTCGTACTGTGGCCATAGCCCGTGCAGCACCCAGCCGAAGTCCCTGTCGCCCGCACATTGCTCCGCCCCCCGCGCGTCACCTTCGATGGCACACCAGTTGGGCGACCAACTGAGCGCGAGCACGTAGTAGTCGAACTCCCCCGCGCGGTCCCCTTCGGCCCGCGCCAAGGTTGCACTCATCAACAGAACAAGCAGCCAACGCATTTGCTCTTCCCCTTTTTACCGACCGGCACTATATAGACCTCAAGTTCCCCGACAACGGAAACCCGCCCGACAGGCCAGATGGCCGGGGCCGCCCCAGCCGGGGCGTGGGGAAGATGTATGCATTAAGGAGTTGGGCCCATGGCTGACAACAAACCGATCATGGCAAAAGCCACCGCCGTCTGGCTGGTGGACAATACGACCATTACCTTCAAGCAGGTGGCGGATTTCTGCGGGCTGCACGAGCTGGAAGTGCAGGGCATTGCCGATGGCGACGTGGCCGCCGGCGTGAAGGGGTTCGACCCGGTTGCCAACAACCAGCTGACCCAGGAAGAGATCGACAAGGCCGAGGCGAACCCGCTGCACAAGCTGAAGCTGAAGTTCTACGCGGCCGCCGTTGGCGAAGAGAAACGCCGTGGCCCGCGCTACACCCCGCTGTCCAAGCGTCAGGACCGTCCGAACTCGATTCTCTGGCTGGTCAAGTTCCACCCGGAACTGTCGGACGCTCAGATCGCCAAGCTGGTAGGCACCACAAAGCCGACGATCCAGTCGATCCGTGAGCGCACCCACTGGAACATCTCGAACATGGAGCCGATCGACCCGGTCGCCCTGGGCCTGTGCAAACAGACCGAACTGGACCTGGCGGTGCAGAAGGCGAACGAGAAAGCCGCGCGCGAGGGCAGCGCCATGTCGGATGACGAGCGCCGCAAGCTCGTATCGACCGAAACCTCGCTGGGCATGGTCGCCGAGCCGAAGATGCCGACTGCGATCGAAGGGCTGGAAACCTTCAGCCTGTCCGATGATCCGCGTCCCGAGGAAGACAAGAAAGAAGAGATCATCGACGCCGACAGCTTTTTCAACCTGCCGGACGATGGGGATGACGACGAGGACTGATCTCCGCGTCACCTGGACCCCAAGACGACCCCGGCCCTGGTGCCGGGGTTTTCTTTTTCTGACAGGGGGTGCCGGAGATTTTCATCTTTCTTAAAGAGTTAATTCTTTCAAAAGCAAGATATAAGCAATTTAAAAGAGATGGCGGGATTGTCCGGATTCAGAAATCCGCGTGGCGCAGGTCCGCAGCAGGCACAAGCCGCAAGCAATCTACTCCAGCTTCACCTGCGCCCGCGCCGCGCGCCCTTCGGAGTCGATGACCGTCAGTTCCACATATCCCGGTCCCGGCAGCTCCAACTCGGCCTGACCGCTGGACGAGTTGACCAGCACCGGCTCGCCATTGGCCAACCAGGTAAAAGGTGGCACGCCCTCGGCCACACGGGCAACGAGCGGGGCGCCGCCGGTCGCCACCACCGCGCCGTCGGGCGGGAAAACCAGTTCGGGTCCGCCGTCAGGGGTGGCAAAAATCGCGCCACGCGGGCGGAATTCACGCAAAGGCAGGGGCAGGGCGGCATTGGACAACAGCAACACCGCAGCGGGCGGCGCAGGCAGCGGTGTCAGCTCCGGCTTTACCCGCGAGAAAACTTCGAACAACACCGGCGCGGCCACATCCGCCCCGAAGGCGCCGGGCACCGGTGTACCGTCCGGGCGCCCCATCCAGACCGTAACCACATGGCGCCCGTCAAAGCCCACCGC
>NZ_JASBTN010000032.1 GCF_030148435.1 Aliiroseovarius sp. | reverse complement strand
TCACGCAGGCCGCCACCATGGCCAGGATGCCCTTTGTCGTCTCGCTCATTGCGCCTTTGGGCCTGACATTGACCCGAAGGTCAAGGCTTGACCGACTGCAGGGCCCCATGCCACAAATCCCGCGCAACTTGTTGGGCGCTGAGCGCGGTCCGTATGGGCAACCGTGGCGCTGGGGTCCCTTCGTGTTGAGAGTTGCCGCGAGCGTCCCAGGACCCTGATATTGGAGCCCAGTGGATGAAAACCATCATCGAACCATTCCGCATCAAATCCGTCGAACCGATCCGCATGACCACGCGCGCCGAGCGCCAGCAGCTGATCCGCGACGCGCAGTACAACCTCTTCGCGCTTGACGCCGACGACGTGCTGATCGACTTGCTGACCGACTCGGGCACCGGCGCCATGTCTGCCGAACAATGGGCCGCGATCATGCGCGGCGATGAAAGCTATGCGGGGTCCCCGAGCTTTCATCGCTTCCGCGACGCGGTCCAGACCCTGGCGCCCTTCAAACATGTGATCCCCACCCACCAGGGCCGCGCGGCAGAGGCGATCCTGTTCGCCATTTTCGGCGGCCCGGGGCGCATGATCCCCTCGAACACCCATTTCGATACGACGCGCGGCAATATCGAGGCTTCGGGTGCCACGGCCACCGATCTGGTGATCGACGAAGGCCACGACCCGGCTTCCCTGCACCCGTTCAAGGGAAATATGGATATCGCCCGGCTGGACGCCTACCTGAGCGAGCACGGGGACGCCGTGCCCTGCGTGATGCTCACCATTACCAACAACGCGGGCGGCGGGCAGCCGGTGAGCCTAGAGAACATTCGCGCCGTGGCCGCGACGGCCCGCGCCCATGGCAAACCCTTTTTCATCGACGGCTGCCGATTTGCGGAAAACGCCTGGTTCATCAAGAGCCGCGAACCGGGCCAGCACGACCGCCCGATCCCTGAGATCGTGCGCGACTGTTTCCGCGAGGCAGACGGCATGACCATGTCCGCAAAGAAGGACGCGTTCGGCAATATCGGCGGCTGGCTGGCCGTGAACGACGACGATCTGGCCGAGGAAGCCCGCGCCCACCTGATCCGCACCGAGGGGTTTCCGACCTATGGCGGGCTTGCGGGCCGCGACCTGGACGCGCTGGCGCAGGGGTTGGCGGAAATTGTCGACGAGGATTACCTGCACTACCGCATGCGCTCTAATGAATACATCATCGAAAGGCTCGATGCGCTTGGCGTGCCGGTGGTGAAACCGGCGGGCGGTCATGCCGTTTTCATCGACGCGCGGGCCTGGCTGGATCACATCCTCCCGACCGAATATCCGGGTCAGGCTCTGGCGGTGGCCTTATACGAACTGGCCGGGGTGCGGTCCTGCGAAATCGGCACGGTGATGTTCGGCCGCCAGCCGGATGGCTCGGAACAGCCCGCCGTCATGGACCTCGTGCGCCTCGCCTTCCCGCGCCGCACCTATACGCAGAGCCATGCGGATTACATCATCGAGACCTTCGAGGAACTGGCAGCGATGAAGGATGAACTCACCGGATTCCGAATTGCCTGGGAACCCAGGCTCATGCGGCATTTCACCTGCAGGTTCGAACGTCTGGGCTGACCGCCGGTCCCAGGAAAAGAAAACGGCCGCCCCAACCGGGACGGCCGCCACGTTCCGAAGAACCAGTCAGATCACAGACGGCCGGCCACGTTTTCCCAATTGACCAGGTTGTCGAGGAAGTTCGACAGGTAGGCCGGACGCTTGTTGCGGAAGTCGATGTAGTAGGAGTGCTCCCACACGTCGCAGCCCAGCAGAGCGGTCTGGCCGAAGCACAGCGGGTTCACGCCGTTTTCGGTCTTGGTCACGGCCAGCGACCCGTCGGCGTTCTTGACCAGCCAGCACCAGCCGGAACCAAACTGACCGGCCCCGGCGGCGGCGAACTGCGACTTGAACTCGTCGACCGAACCGAAGCTCTCCACGATGGCCTTTTCCAGCTCACCGGGCATGGCGGTCTTGCCCGGGCCCATCATCTCCCAGAACTGGTTGTGGTTCCACAGCTGCGAGATGTTGTTGAAGATCCCGTTCTGCGCCACGGTGGACTTGTCGTAGGTGCCCACGATGATCTCTTC
>NZ_JASBTN010000023.1 GCF_030148435.1 Aliiroseovarius sp. | reverse complement strand
ATGCGCGCTCGCGCGCCCTCCTTTGGGGTCGGGGCGGGGGGCTCGCCTTCGGCTCACCCCCTTTCATCTTTCCCCAAATATCCCCGCCGGAGGCTTGAAACCGGAGCAAAGCGACACGCCGGGCACCGGCGTGCCCCCGCTGCCGGAGTGGTCAACCCGATGGGCGGCGATTTTCCTGCCTTCGGCGAGGATATTTTAAGAAGGGTCTATTCCAGCAGAGGTGTTCTGAGAGTATGCTAAGGTGCTCTTATGGCTCAGAAAAACCGATATCTGTTTCGGGGGAAAATTTCCGAGCGGAAGTTTCGCGATCTCTTGCGCCTCTTCGCCCTCGATATCACAGCGGACCGGGCAGCGGTTTTGACCGGGCTCAACCACAAGACAGCCGCCGCACTTTTCACTTTGTTGCGCCAGCGAATGGCCGAACTGGCACAGGCGGACTGTCCCTTTCAGGGGCAGGTCGAGGTCGACGAAAGCTACTTCGGGCCGACGCGTCAACGCGGCCAGACCGGGCGTGGCGCGGCCAGGAAGGTGCCGGTCTTCGGCATCCTTGAGCGCGGTGGGCGCGTGCATTGCCAGATCATGAAAAACTGCTCCAAATCAACGCTGTTGGCGATCATTGAGGGGCGGGTGGAACTTTCGGCCGAGATCACCACGGACGGCTTCCGGTCCTATGACGGCCTGGTCGAGGCCGGCTTCAGGCGCCATCACCGGATTACGAAATACTATGGCAAGGCAGCCCCGGTGTTCGTTCAAGACGGGCGTCACATCAACGGGATCGAGAGCTTCTGGAGCTACGCAAAGCGGCGTCACCAGAAGTTTAATGGATTGCACAGAACCGCTTTCCCGGTGTTCCTGAAGGAGACCGAATTCCGCTTCAACACGCGCAACGAAGACCTCTACAAAGTGCTGCTTAAATCGTGCAGACTGAAACCGCTCAGGCGCTGAGCTGGAATAGACCCTTTAAGAAAGATGAAAGGTATGCCGCGTTAACCTTGGAGCACGGTACAGGCGGGGACGCCGATGACCGTGAAAGGTGAAAGGCTCAGGCCGCCCCGTCCCGTAAGGGGCGGGGTCTTTTGTTGTTCAAAGCACCGGCGGGGCGCTACCCGGTTCGTCCTACACCCCCAGGCACCAGCGCATTACCGCCTTTTGTGCGTGCAGGCGGTTTTCGGCTTCGTCGAAGATCACCGATTGCGGGCCGTCCATGACCGAGTTGGTCACTTCCTCTTCCCGGTGGGCGGGCAGGCAGTGCATGAACAGCGCATCGGGCTTGGCGGTGGCCATCAGCGCATCGTTGACCTGGTAGGGACGCAGCAGGTTGTGGCGCCGTTCACGGGCCGATTGCGCGTCATGCATGGAGACCCAGGTGTCCGTGACCACCAGGTCGGCGCCTTCGACGGCCTTCACCGGGTCACGTTCGATCTCCACCTTCGCTCCCTTTGCACCAGCGTCCTTGATGAACTCGGCCTCGGGATCCAGCTGTTTCGGGCCGGTAAAGGTCACGTCGAAGCCGAATTGCCCGGCGGCTTGGATGAAGGAGGCGCAGACATTGTTGCCGTCACCGGTCCAGACCACCTTCTTGCCGGTGATCGGGCCGCGGTGTTCCTCGTAGGTCTGGATATCGGCCATGATCTGGCAGGGGTGCGAACGGTTGGTCAGCCCGTTGATCACCGGCACGTCGGCATATTCGGCCAGCTCCAGCAGCGCCGCTTCCTCGAAGGTGCGGATCATGATCATGTCGACATAGCGGCTGAGCACCCGGGCGGTGTCGGCGATGCTTTCCCCATGGCCCAGCTGCATCTCGGCCCCGGACAGCACCATGGTCTGCCCGCCCATCTGGCGCACACCCATGTCGAAGCTCACGCGGGTCCGGGTCGAGGGTTTCTCGAAGATCAGCGCGACCATGCGACCGGCCAGCGGCTGGTCGTCATCCTGCGTGCCCTTGGGGCGGCCCGCCCGTGCGTCCTTCATGGCGCGGGCCTGGTCGATCATGGAACGCAGCTCGGCGGGGTCGGTCGTGTTTATGTCCAGAAAGTGGTTCATTGTTTGGCCTCCACGGCTTTGGCGGCTTCGTCGAGCCGCGAAACGGCCTCGGAAATCTCGTCGTCGGTAATGGTGAGCGGCGGCAGCAGGCGCAGGACATTGTCTCCACCGGGCACGGTCAGCACATGGGCGTCATAGCCCGCCGCGACCACGTCCACATTGGCCGCCTTGCACTTGATCCCCAGCATCAGGCCCTGGCCGCGCAGCTCTTCGAACACGCCGGGATGGGCGGCGATCAGCCCTTCGAGCTTCTGCCTGAGCAGGCCCGACTTGCGGTTCACCTCGGCAAGGAAGGCATCGTCCGCGACGATTTCCATCACCTTGTTGCCGACGGCACAGGCCAGCGGGTTGCCGCCATAGGTTGTCCCGTGCGTGCCCGCGACCATGCCCGAGGCCGCGTCCTCTGTGGCCAGCACCGCGCCCAGCGGGAAACCGCCGCCAATGCCCTTGGCGACCATCATGATGTCGGGCGTCGCGCCGGAGTATTCATGGGCAAAGAGGCGCCCTGTGCGGCCCATGCCGCATTGCACCTCGTCATAGATCAGGAGCGTGCCGGTCTCGTCGCAGAGCGCGCGGATGGCGCGCAGGGTGTCGTCGGCAACCGGGATGATGCCGCCTTCGCCCTGCACGGGTTCGAGGATGATCGCGGCGGTCTGGTCGCTGACGGTTTCGGTCAGCGCCTCCATGTCGCCCAGGGCGAGATGCTTGAACCCGGGCAACAGAGGGCCGAAACCCTTGACCAGTTTCTCGCCGCCCGCCGCAGCGATACCCGCAGAGGAGCGGCCATGGAAACTGTCGTGAAAGCCGATGATCTCGACCCGCTCCGGGCTGCCCTTGTCGTGCCAGTACTTGCGCGCCATCTTTACGGCCAATTCGCAGGCCTCGGTGCCCGAGTTGGTGAAGAAAACGGTGTCGGCAAAGGTGGCCTCGACCAGCCTGTCGGCCAGCGCCTGCTGACCCGGAATCTCGTAGAGGTTCGAGGTGTGCCAGAGCTTGCCGGCCTGTTCGGTCAGCGCCTCGACCAGGGCTGGGTGGGCATGGCCCAGGGCGTTCACGGCAATGCCCGCGCCGAGGTCGAGGTATCGCGCGCCGCCACGCGTCAGAAGCCAGCTGCCTTCGCCCTTTTCGAAGGCCAGGTTTGCACGGTTGTAGGTCGGCAGAAGCGACGGGATCATCGGAAACTCCACGTAGAAAGAAGCCTTTGGGTGCCGGATCGGCAGGCTCGTGTCAACATTTTCGGGATGGGTGTGCCGCTTTGGCACAAGGATCAAACGGAACGGACGTCAGGCGCGGATGCGTCGGCGTCGGTCGGCAGCGATATGCAGGCGTTTGAACATGGCGCTTTCATAGGTGGTTTTAACCACAGCGCAAGGATTTTCCCCCGGGGGGCCGCAAATTTGCCGGGTTGTGATGTAGGCTGGTCCACAGAGCAGGAGAAAAACAATGGCAAAGACCAATTCGGAAAGGCTTGAAGGCCTTGTCACCGGCGCCACCCGGGGCGGGGTGCCCCGGATCGAAGTCGGCATGCCCTGGATCGGGGTGGAGAGCGATCCGCTGTGCCTGGCGCTCGACGCCGCCCTCGAGCAGGCCACAGCGACCGGCGACAGCCGTATCCTGGCCCGGGCCCTGGATGACATGGGCGAGGTGAACATCTCGATCGGGCAGTTCGGGCTTACGCCGCTGATCCAGATGCTCCTGTCCGGGGGGCGCAGCCTGCACCGGCTTGAACTGTTCCTGGCCCACGGGGCGCGGGTGAACATGCGGGCCGAGGACGGGTCCGCGCCGCTGCATGCTGTCGTCGATTACCGGGGAACGGTGGATCCGGACCTGGCGTCGATCACCCGTGGCCTGGTCGCGGCCGGGGCCGATATCGAGGCACGGGACATGCAGGGGTGGACGCCTCTGTTGCGCGCCTGTGCCGAAGGCAGCCTGTCCGAGTTGCGCGCGCTGCTGGCCGCGGGCGCCGATCCCGATGCGATTTGCAACGCAGAGCCGCCCCGTGGGGCTTCGGCCAAGCCAGCGCTGGTGCTGGCGGCTGCCGATCCCGAAAAGGTGGCGGCGCTGCTGGACCATGGCGCCCGGCCCGACCGGGCCATGCTGGAGGCAATCCGGCGCGATCTGGAGACAGGCGACGGGTCGGCGCGGGTCCGGGGGCTGCGCGCCAGTGCCGCCCTGCTTGCCGGGGCATTGCCCCACTGATCACTTCCGCTTAGGGGTGGCGCATGGAAACCCGCGCCAACCCCGCTTTACCTCCCGCCCAGGCCCCTGCCGCCTCGGCCGGGTTCATGCTGACCGCCACCGTGCTGATCGCAGGCACGACGCTGATGGCGAAGCTGTTGGGCGGCAATCTGCTGGGCGATCCGTTGCATCCGCTTCAGATCAGCCACGGGCGGTTCCTGTTCGCCTTTCTGGCCATCGCCAGCGTGGCAGGCGCGATGCGGCTCAAAATCGAGGCACCGGATCTGCGCAGCCACGTTGCACGTTCGATTGCAGGGTGGAGCGGCGTCACCCTGATGTTCGCTGCCGTCACGTTCATCCCGATGGCGGATGCCACGGCAATCTCTTTCCTGAACCCGGTCTTTGCCATGGTTCTGGCGATCCCGCTGCTGGGCGAACGGGTCGGCCCCTGGCGCTGGGGTGCGGCGGGGCTCGCGGGGATCGGCGCCGTGGTGCTGATCCGCCCCGGTGCAGGCAGTTTCCAGCCCGCGGCCCTGCTGGCGCTCGCCTCGGCCGTGGTGCTGGGGGTCGAGATCATCCTGATCAAGCGCCTGTCAGGCCGTGAGAAGCCGCTGCAGATCCTGCTGATCAACAACGCCATCGGGCTGACGGTGGCCACGCTGGCGGTGGCATTCGTGTTCCAGTGGCCCAGCCCGGCGCAATGGGTGGCGCTGGCAGCCCTGGGCCTGATGATGGCGGGTGCGCAGAGCTGTTTCATCCAGTCGATGAAACGGGCGGATGCCTCCTTTGCGGTGCCGTTCAGCTATGCCACTCTGGTCTTTGCGGGGCTCTACGATTTCGCGGTCTTCGGCGTTCTGCCGGTGCCCGCCAGCCTGGCTGGCGCGGCGATCATCGTCTCGGCCGCCCTGGTGCTGGTCTGGCGTGAAACCCGCAATGCCTGAGGTGCAGAGCTTTGAGGTTGTATCCGCCGCCGGGATGATTAGGATAGGCGCCTGTTGAATGACCGGGCCGCGTTGGCCCCTGTTGAATGACCGGGCCATATGGGCCGGATGCCGAGGAAAGCCATATGTCCTGGACCGATGAGCGCGTCGAAATTCTGAAAAAGATGTGGGGCGAGGGCCAATCGGCCTCCGTCATCGCCAAGGAGCTGGGCGGTGTGACCCGCAACGCGGTGATCGGCAAGGTGCACCGCCTGGGTCTGTCGAACCGCTCCGGCGGGGGGGCGTCGAAAGCACCGGCCAAGGAAAAGTCCGCCGCAAGTGCAAAGGCCGCGCCCAAGCCCAAAGCCGCGCCGAAGAAACCCGCCCCCGCCAAGAAGGCGCCGGAGCCTGCGCCCGCCACCGAAGCCGCGTCGGAACCCGCCGCCAAACCGGTCACGCCCATTCGCAAGCCGATCATCCCCGCCGGCCAGCCGCTGCCGCCGCAGCCCTCGGCGAACGAGATCAGCCCCGAGGCGCTGGCCAAGGTGAACGAGGTGGAAAAGGACGCCAAGAAGCTGACCCTGATGCAGCTGACCGAACGCACCTGCAAGTGGCCGATCGGCGACCCGGCGACCGAAGATTTCTGGTTCTGCGGCCTGCCCGTGCAACAGGGCAAACCCTATTGCGATGCCCATGTCGGCGTTGCCTTCCAGCCGATGTCGAGCCGCCGCGACCGCAAACGGTAAGCATTCCGGCGACGCCGATTGGAAAAACCCGCCCGACGAGGCGGGTTTTTCTTTGGCACGGTCCGCAAACTCCGCGCTTTCCCGTCAGGCCCGAACCCTCTATACCCCCCGGCCATGAGTACGAACCCGCCGAACCTCCGCCCCGACCTGGCTCCGAAAGCCCGGATCAGTGACACCGCCCGTCCCGGTCAACCCAAGATCGGCATGGTCTCGCTGGGCTGCCCCAAGGCGCTGGTGGACAGTGAGCGTATCCTGACCCGGCTGCGCGCCGAGGGCTACGCGATCAGCCCGGACTATTCCGGCGCGGATGCGGTGGTGGTGAACACCTGCGGCTTCCTGGACAGCGCCAAGGCGGAAAGCCTGGAAGCGATCGGCGAGGCCCTGGTGGAAAACGGGCGCGTCATCGTCACCGGCTGTCTGGGCGCTGAAGAGGACTACATTCGCGGCACCCACCCCAGTGTGCTGGCAGTCACGGGCCCGCACCAGTACGAACAGGTGCTGGACGCGATCCACGACGCGGTGCCGCCGGACCCGCACCCGTTCGTTGACCTCCTGCCTGCGACCGGTGTCAAACTGACCCCGCGCCATTACAGCTACCTGAAGATCTCGGAAGGCTGCAATCACGCCTGCAAGTTCTGCATCATCCCGGACATGCGGGGCAAGCTGGCCTCGCGCCCGGCCCATGCGGTGATCCGCGAGGCGGAAAAGCTGGTGGAGGCCGGGGTGCAGGAGCTGCTGGTGATCTCGCAGGATACGTCCGCGTATGGCGTCGACATCAAACACGCCGAGGCCCGCGGTCATCGCGCCCATATCACCGATCTTGCGCGTGATCTGGGCGCGCTTGGGGCAGGAAAAGATCTGTGGGTGCGGCTGCACTATGTCTATCCCTACCCCCATGTGCGCCAGCTGATCCCGCTGATGGCTGAAGGGCTGGTCCTGCCCTATCTGGACATCCCGTTCCAACACGCCGATCCGGGGGTGCTGAAACGCATGGCCCGCCCGGCGGCGGCGGCGAAAACCCTGGATGAGATCACAGCCTGGCGGCGCGACTGCCCCGATATCACCCTGCGCTCGACCTTCATCGTCGGCTACCCGGGCGAGACCGAGGCGGAGTTCCAGACCCTGCTGGACTGGATGGACGAGGCGCAGCTGGATCGCGTCGGCTGCTTCCAATACGAAAACGTCGACGGGGCCCGGTCCAACGACCTGCCCGACCACCTGCCCGCCGAGGTCAAACAGGACCGCTGGAACCGTTTCATGGAGAAGGCCCAGGCGATCTCCGAGGCGAAACTGGCGGCGAAGGTCGGCCAGGTGATGGACGTGATCGTGGACGACATCGACGCGGACGGCATCGCCACCTGCCGCACCAAGGCGGATGCGCCGGAGATCGACGGCAACCTGTTCATCGACGAGGACACCGAGGGGCTGTCGGTGGGTGAGATCGTTCGCGTTGAAGTTGATGAGGCAGGGGAGTATGACCTGTGGGGGGCTCTGCGCTGAATTTCAGCGCCGCACCAGTCGTTCCAGCGCCTCGCCGCCGTTCCAGGTGCCGTGGAGCTCGCCTCCGGGCATGGTGACATAGACAACCGGCGTAGCGGCGCCCCAGTGCACGGTGACGACTCGGTCCACACGTTGGCCGGAGCCCTCGTATCTCTGAGCACCCACCTGCCAGGACATGGAGACCTTGCCGTTGCTGCCCTCGTTGATCACCACGCTCCCGGTGTACTTCGAGCCGTCAGGGTTCATGCCGAAGGCCGTGTAATTGCCCGCGATGCTCTGGGCGACGGCAGGCAGGGCGACGAGGGTCAGGGCGACGAGGGTCGGAGTGAGGGTCAGGAATACGCGGCGCAGCATGGGGGCCTCCTTGGTTGGACTGCCTTCAGGCTAACGTGTCCGACCCAGTCGGCAAAGAAAAACGCCCGACCTGACGGCCGGGCGCTTTTTGTCACCTGTCAGGCGGGTCAGGCCAGCTCCGCCTTTTTCTGCAGCGAGCGCACGCCGACGCGGCCGGTTTCGCGGCTCTTCATCGCAAACGCGGCGGCGTGGGCGGCGGCCAGCGTGGTGAAGTAGGGGATCCTGTCCATCAGCGCGACATTGCGCATCGAGCGGCTGTCGTTCACCGCCTGGGCGCCCTCGGTCGTGTTCATGACCAGCGCCACCTCGCCGTCCTTCATCACGTCGACGATGGTACGCCCGCCTTCATAGGCCTTGTTCACCACCTCGGAGGCAATGCCATTGTCCGACAGGAAGGCGGCGGTGCCACGGGTGGCGAGGATGGTGAAGCCCAGCTCGGTCAGGGCACGGCCGGTTTCGACCAGCTTGACGGTCTTGTCGTCCTCCTTGATCGACAGGAACACCTTGCCTTCGGTCGGCAGGATCGAACCGGCGCCCATCTGCGCCTTGAGGAAGGCGCGGTGGAAATCTGAGTCAGAGCCCATGACCTCGCCGGTCGAGCGCATCTCCGGGCCAAGCAGCGTGTCGACGCCCGGGAAACGGGCGAAGGGCAGCACGGCTTCCTTGACCGCGAACCCGTCGATCTGCGGGTCCACGAGGTCGAAGTTCGACAGAGGCTCGCCGGCCATGACACGGGCGGCAATCGAGGCGATCGGGCTGTTCACGGCCTTGGCCACGAAGGGCACGGTGCGCGAGGCACGCGGGTTTACTTCGATCAGGTAGATCTCACCGTCCTTCACGGCGAACTGCACATTCATCAACCCGACCACGTTCAGCGCGATGGCCAGGGCGTGGGTCTGGCCCTTGATCCGCTCGACGATCTCTTCGGAAAGCGAATAGGGCGGCAGCGAACAGGCGCTGTCGCCGGAGTGCACGCCCGCTTCTTCGATATGTTGCATGATGCCGGCGATATGCACGTTGCTGCCGTCGCAAAGCGCATCCACGTCCAGTTCCACCGCGCCCGACAGGTAGCTGTCCAGCAGCACCGGACTGTCGCCGGACACCACAACGGCCTCGGCGATGTAGCGTTCCAGCTGGGCCATGTCGCGCACGATTTCCATCGCGCGGCCACCCAGCACGTAGGACGGGCGGATCACCAGCGGGAAGCCGATTTCCCCGGCAATCTCAAGTGCCTGGGCGTCGGTCGAGGCGATGCCGTTCTTCGGCTGCTTCAGCTCCAGCTGGTTCACCAGAGCCTGGAAACGCTCGCGGTCCTCGGCCAGGTCGATGGCGTCCGGGGTGGTGCCCAGGATCGGGATGCCCTCGGCCTCCAGCGCGTTGGCCAGCTTCAGCGGGGTCTGGCCGCCGAATTGCACGATGACGCCGTGCAGCGTGCCGTTTTCCTGTTCCACGCGCAGGATTTCCATCACGTGTTCAAAGGTCAGCGGCTCGAAATACAGGCGATCCGAGGTGTCATAGTCGGTCGACACGGTTTCCGGGTTGCAGTTGACCATGATGGTCTCGTACCCGGCGTCGGTCAGCGCGAAACAGGCGTGGCAGCAGCAGTAGTCGAACTCGATCCCCTGGCCGATCCGGTTCGGGCCGCCGCCGAGGATGACGACCTTCTTGCGGTCCGAAGGGCGGGCCTCGCATTCGACTTCGCCCATCATCGGGGCTTCGTAGGTCGAATACATGTAGGGCGTCTGCGCCTCGAATTCGGCGGCGCAGGTGTCGATGCGCTTGAACACCGCGTTCACGCCAGCGGCGCGGCGGGCCTTGCGGACCTCGGTTTCCGTCTGGCCGGTCAGCTTGGCGAGGCGGGCGTCGGTAAAGCCCAGCATCTTCAGCGCGCGCAGGCCCTTTTCGTCGCTGGGCAGGCCGTTCGCCTTCACCACTTCCTCGGCCTCCACGATTTCGCGGATGCGGTCCAGGAACCAGGGGTCGAACTTGGTGATCGCGAAGATCTCGTCATTGGTCAGCCCGTGGCGCATCGCCTGGGCGATGGTGCGCATGCGGTCGGGCGTCTGTTTCGAGATCGCGTTCATCACGGCGGCTTTTTCCGGCGCACCTTCGATTTCCACCTCGTCAAAGCCGGTCAGGCCCGATTCCATCGAGGCCAGTGCCTTTTGCAGCGACTCGTGGATGGTGCGGCCGATCGACATCGCCTCGCCCACGGATTTCATCGCGGTGGTGAGGTGGGGCTCGGAGCCGGGGAATTTCTCGAACGCGAATTTCGGGATCTTGGTGACGACATAGTCGATGGTGGGTTCGAAGGACGCGGGCGTCACCTTGGTGATGTCATTGTCCAGTTCGTCGAGCGTGTAGCCCACGGCGAGTTTCGCGGCGATCTTGGCAATCGGGAAACCGGTGGCCTTGGACGCCAGCGCCGAGGAGCGGCTGACGCGCGGGTTCATCTCGATCACGACCATGCGGCCGTCGTCCGGGTTCACCGCCCATTGCACGTTCGAACCGCCGGTTTCCACGCCGATCTCGCGCAGCACGTTGATCGAATGGGTGCGCATCAGCTGGTATTCCTTGTCGGTCAGCGTCAGCGCGGGGGCGACAGTGATCGAATCACCGGTGTGCACCCCCATCGGGTCCACGTTTTCGATCGAACAGACGATGATGGCATTGTCGGCGGTGTCGCGCACGACCTCCATCTCGTATTCTTTCCAGCCCAGCAGGCTTTCGTCGATCAGGATCTGATTGACCGGCGACGCATCCAGCCCGGTGCGGCAGAAATGTTCATATTCTTCACGGTTGTAGGCCACGCCGCCGCCGGTGCCGCCCAGGGTAAAGGCGGGGCGGATAATGGCGGGCAGGCCAACCTCGTCCAGCGCGGCCAGGCATTCATCCATGTTGTTGGCGATGGTGGCCTTGGGGTTTTCGATGCCCAGACGGTCCATCGCCTCGCGGAACAGCTTGCGGTCCTCGGCCATCTCGATCGCGTCGCGCTTGGCGCCGATCAGCTCGACCCCGTGTTCCTTGAGCACACCCAGATCGTCCAGTTCCAGCGCGGTGTTCAACCCGGTCTGTCCGCCCATGGTCGGCAGCAGCGCGTCGGGCTTTTCGATCTCGATGATCTTGGCGACCATCTCGGCGGTGATCGGTTCGATATAGGTGGCGTCGGCCAGGCCCGGGTCGGTCATGATCGTCGCCGGGTTGGAGTTCACCAGGATGACGCGGTAGCCTTCTTCGCGCAGGGCCTTGCAGGCCTGGGCGCCGGAATAGTCGAACTCGCAGGCCTGCCCAATGATGATGGGCCCCGCGCCGATGATCATGATCGAGTTGATATCGGTTCTTTTCGGCATGGCTCTCGTCCCCCAGGTTGCGAGTCACGGGCGCGGCGGCGCCCAAATTGTCCTGCGTTATAGGCACCGGGCAGAAAGGTGCAAGAGGGATCGCAAAGGCGGTGCGAAATGCCGTATTTTCCCTGTTGGCCCGGCGCCGGGGGGACTATAGGAGATTCCTCAGACAAACGGGGTGAAAAGTGCGCCTTCATTTCGATCAGGGCCCCCTGGGGGGCGGAACATGGTTCGAGCGGCCCGATAGGGTCGTGCGGGCGATGCGGCCTGAGGAGGTGCCGGGCGCGCTGGCCGCTTTGGATCAGGCACGGGCCGAGGGGTTCTGGGTCGCGGGCTACGCGAGTTATGAACTTGGCTATGCGCTGGAGCCGAAGCTGGCCCATCGGATGCCGGAGGCACGGCGTCTGCCGCTGCTGCAATTCGGCCTGTTTCGCGCGCCGTGCCGGGGCGAGGTTGCGCCGGGTCCGGCCCGGCTGGGCCCGCCCGAGCCACATATGGACGAGGCCGCCTACGGGCGCGCCTTCGACGTGGTGAGGGAATACCTCGGCGCCGGCGACATCTATCAGGCGAACCTGACCTTCGGGATGGACCTTGACGCGCAGGGGGCGGCGCAAGCCCTCCACGCGGCGCTGGCGCAGGGGCAACCGGTCGGCCATGGCGCTTTGATTTTGCAGGAGGGCCTGCCGGATATCGTCAGCCGCTCGCCGGAACTGTTTTTCCGCACCACGCCCGACGGGATGATCGAAACGCGGCCAATGAAGGGCACGCAGCCGCGCTCGGACGACCCCGCCCAAGATGCGGCGCGGCGTGCCTTCCTGACCTCCGATGAAAAGAACCTGGCCGAGAACCTGATGATCGTCGACCTCTTGCGCAATGACATCAGCCGGGTCGCCAGGCCCGGGTCGGTGCATGTGCCGGAGCTGTTCGCGGTGGAAAGCTACGCGACCGTGCACCAGATGACCTCGCTGGTGCGCGCGCAGCTGCGCGAGGGGGCCGGGCTGGCCGCGATTTTCGCCGCGCTCTTCCCCTGCGGCTCGATCACCGGCGCGCCGAAGATCCGCGCGATGGAGATCCTGAACGATCTGGAGCCCGCCCCGCGCGAGATCTATTGCGGCACCATCGGCTGGGCCGCGCCGGACGGGGCGTCGAGCTTCAACGTGGCCATTCGCACGCTGATGGTTGAAGATGGCCGCGCGGTGATGAACGTGGGCGGCGGGGTCGTGTGGGACAGCACCGCCGCGTCGGAATACGAGGAAGCCTTGTGGAAAGCACGCTTTACCCGCCGGATGAGCCCGGCTTCGCCCTGATCGAGACTTTCGGCTTTCACCCCGGTGAAGGCTTTCGTCGCCTCGACCGGCACCTGGCGCGCATGGCCCGTTCTTCGCGCGCCTTCGGCATCGCATTCGACGACGCGGCGGCCCGTGGCGCGTTGGAGAGTGTCTCTGGCATGGCGCAACGATGCCGGTTGACGCTGGATCGCGACGGGCGGTTCGGGCTGTCCACCGCCCCCCTGGGGCCGCCGCCGCGGGGCTGGGTGCTGGGGATCGCCGAGGCCCGGCTGGACCCGGACGATGGCTTCCTTCGCCACAAGACCACGCGGCGGGCCCTGTATGACCAGGCGCGGGCGGAGCTGCCCGAGGGGGTGGACGAGCTGGTCTTTCTGAACACACGCGGAGAGATTTGCGAGGGCACGATCACCACGTTCTTCGGCGAGCTGGACGGGGAGTGGCTGACCCCGCCTCTGGCGTCCGGGCTGCTTCCGGGGGTGCTGCGCGAGGAGCTGCTGGAGGAAACCCGCCTGCGCGAGGCGGTTCTGACGCCGGACATGCGGTTCACGCGGGTCGCTGTCGGGAATTCGTTGCGTGGCTGGATCGGGGCGCGGATCCGGTCTGGCGGGGACGACCCAACCCCCGGTCTCTGAGTGAGGCAAGCCTGATCTGATCAGACCCCGCCCCCTTTTCGACCGCGGCACCGATTCCCGCCCAACTCGCGTCTTTCTCCAATCCTCACAGCGCTTTCGCGTTGACGTTCCGTGGAAAACCGCCTTTTGTGCCGGAACCGCAGGCCGCACCGCGCGTTGCGGCGCGCTTTTGCGTACGATTGCTGTTGACTCACCGCGACAGACCGCTAAAAGGCGGGCTTCAAGGATTTACCCGGGCGGGGTGCGCCCGCCCGACGAGGAGCTGAACCATGGCGAAACCGACCACCATCAAGATCCGCCTGAACTCGACCGCGGACACCGGCCACTTCTACGTGACCAAGAAAAACGCCCGCACCATGACCGAAAAAATGGTCGTGCGCAAATACGACCCGGTCGTGCGCAAGCACGTCGAGTACAAGGAAGGCAAGATCAAGTAATTGATCTTCACCTTTTCAGGAAACAGGCCGTGCCCCGAAGGCGCGGCCTTTTCTTTTGCGCCTGTCTATCCGGCCCGGATCCGCTCCGCCGCCAACCCGGCCCAGATCGCATAGGCGGCGGCGCTGGGGTGAAACCCGTCCGTGGCCATCAGATGCGGCTCCAGCGGCAGGGCGAAGCGCATGTATTCCACCCCGTCCGCTTCGGCATCCAGTGCCAAAGCCTCATCGAACCGGGCCGCCTGCAAGCCGAGCACGTCGCTCAGGGGCGGGGGCAGCAAGGCGAAGTCGCGCATCGGCGGGAGGCCCGCCGCGATGATGCGGCGGGCGCTGAATTCCGACCGCAGCCGGTGATGCAATTCCCGCCGCCGGGCGCGCAGGCGCGAGAGCGGCAGCTGGCTGGTCACGTCATTCACCCCCAGCACCAGAATCACGATGTCATATGCGGCGCGCGGCAGCCCGTCGAGCCGCGCCAGCGTGGAGCCCGTGGTCGCCCCGGTCACGGCCTCCAGCCGCCAGCTCACCCGGTGGCTCCGCGAAAGCTCTGCCACCAGCCGCCCGCTCAGGGCCTCTTTCTGATGCGCGGCCCCCACACCGGCTGCCGAGCTGTCCCCAAGGATCATCAGCCGCAGCTCCGGGCCGGCTCCGGCCACGCCCGCCCGCGCCCCGGGCGGTTCCGGCAAAAGCTGTGCCTGCCGGCGCACCCGCAGCGCCTGGGCGATCAGCACCGGGAACAGGGTGGTTTTCAGGGCAATCTCGGCAGCAAGCATCGGGGCTCCTTTGCCGGATATCTAGGCGTCTGCGCGAAGCCGCGAAAGGGTCTCGGCAGTTTGACGTTGCGCCACCCCGGGGCCTGCCCGTGGTGACACGAGGCCCGCAAATGAAAAGGGCCGGTCGCAAGGACCGGCCCGGTTCGGGGTCAACTGGCTGAACGCCTGATCATTCCTGGTTGCCGAGGAAGCTCAGCAGGAACATGAAGAGGTTCACGAAATCCAGGTACAGGTTCAGCGCGCCCATGATCGCCGACTTGGCCAGCCATTCGCTGTCCATCGCGTGGGCATGGGCGATGTAATCGGTCTTGATGCGCTGGGTGTCATAGGCGGTCAGACCGGCAAAGATCAGAACACCGATCACCGAGATCGCAAAGGCCAGGGCGCCGCTGGCCAGGAAGATGTTGACGATCGACGCAACGATCAGCCCGATCAGGCCCATGATCAGGAAGGAGCCGAAGCCCGACAGGTTCTTCTTGGTGGTGTAGCCATAAAGGCTCAGACCGGCGAAGGAGACCGAAGTGACCAGGAAGGTCTGGGTGATCGAGAAGCCGGTATAGACGGCGAAGATGAAGCTGATCGACAGGCCCATCAGCGCCGCATAGAAGTAGAAGAACAGCTGCGCACCGGCCGCCGACAGGCGGTTGATCATCGCGCCGAAGGCGAAGACCATGATCAGCGGCGAGAACATCACCACCCATTTCAGCGGCGTGCCGTAGATCACCGCCAGCATCGCGTCATTGGTCCCGACGGCCCAGGCGACCAGCGCCGTGACCAGCAGGCCCACCGACATGGTGCCGTACACCTTGTTCATATGGGCGCGGAGCCCCTCGTCGATCGCGGCACGCGAGCCTACGCCAGCGCGGATCGTCTCATATTCAGCCATCAAAGCCTCCAGACATGCTAAATTCGCCGGCGGTTCCGAAACGAAACCGCCCTCGCGGTACAATATCGGCAAGGGCGGCGGGTTTTTCAAGTTCCAACAGCGTGAACAGAGCGTTCATCTGTGTGAGGTCAGTTCTGCCAGTGGCAGGGCACGTCCCAGATCGGGCGGCCTGTCTCGGCCCGGGCCTGGCTTTTGGTCAGGCCGATGTCGCGCAGGGCCTCGGCTTCCAGGCGGGCCAGTGCACGGCGCTCGCGGCGGGTTTCCAGGGCGCAGGTCAGCCAGGCAAAGGGCGACAGGGAAAATTTGCGCGGGATCATATTGGTGCTGGTCGTTGCGGTCATCTCGTTTCTCCTTGTCCGTTCGCGATTGATCGAGTCGTTTGCATCAATTTCCTTGATCCTTATGCCGAAATGGGTTCAATTAGGAAAATGAATGTTTTTGAGATGAAACATCAGGAGGCGTGATATGCCGCGAAATCTGGACATGACGGCCCTGCGCAGTTTCGCCACCGTGGCCGAGGCGGGCGGCGTGACTCGCGCGGCGGGGCTGTTGCACCTGACCCAGTCCGCCGTATCGATGCAGCTGAAACGGTTGGAGGAAAGCCTGGGGCGCGAGCTGCTGGATCGCTCCGGGCGCGGGGTCAGCCTGACCGCGGATGGCGAACAGCTGCTCGGGTACGCGAAACGCATGCTTCGCCTGAATGACGAGGTGTTCTCCCGCCTGACCGACCATGTCTACGAAGGCGAGATCGTGCTGGGCGTACCCCATGACATCGTTTATCCCGCCATCCCCCAGGTGCTGAAACGGTTCCACGCCGAGTATCCGCGCATGAAGGTGAACCTGATCTCCTCCATGACCAACCACCTGAAGGAGATGTTCGCGAAGGGCGAATGCGACATGATCCTCACCACCGAGGACGTGCTGGATGCCGGTGGCGAAACGCTCTGCGTGCTGCCGCTGGTCTGGGTCGGTGCGCCGGGTGGGCAGGCCTGGAAAACCCGCCCGCTGCGGCTGGCCTCGGAAAGCAACTGCGTCTTTCGCAAGACCGTGCAGGTGGCGCTGGACCAGGCCGGCATTCCCTGGGAAGTCGCCGTCGAGGGCAATTCCTACCGCACGATCGAAGCCTCGATCAGCGCGGACCTCGCGGTGTTCGCGATCATCGACGGCACCGTGCCGGACCATCTGGAAGTGGTCCCCCATGGCGGGGTGCTGCCCGAGCTGGTCTCGCAGCAGGTGAACCTCTATGTGGCGGATCCGCAGAACAGCGACGCGATGAACGACCTGGCCAGGATGGTGCGCGCGGGGTTCCGTGCCATGCCCCAGTCCGCGCTGCACGCGGCCTGAGCAGGCTTACATCGTGACGACGACCTTGCCGGTCGACTTGCGGGCGCGCAGGAGGTCATAGGCGCGCTCGGCCTCGGCCAGCGGAACCGTGGCGCCGATATGCGGCGTCAGCTTGCCCCGGTTGTACCAGCTCAGCAACTCGCGCAGGCTGTCGGTCAGCACCCGGGGGCGGAAGTTCAGGTAGCCACCCCACCAGTAGCCCATCACGGTGATGTTCTTGACCAGCAGGTGGTTGGCAGGGATCTGCGGCACCTCGCCGCTGGCAAAGCCGACCGCCAGCAGCCGGGCCTCGGGGTTGGCGGCCCGCATGGCGGCGCGGAACTGGTCGCCGCCGACGGCATCATAGACCACGTCGGCCCCGCCCAGTGCCTTCACCGCGTCGCGCAGGTCCTGTGTGTCGCTGTCGATCAGGTGCGCGGCACCGGCCTGGCGGCAGATCTCCAGCTTGTCGGCGCCGCGCGCGCAGGCGATCACGTTGGCGCCCATCAGCGTGCCGCTCTCGACCGCGGTCAGGCCGACGCCGCCCGCCGCGCCCGTAACCAGCAGGTTTTCCCCGGGCTGCATGCGCGCCTTGTGGTCGAGCGCCAGGTGGCTGGTGCCATAGGCCACCTGGAAGGCGGCGGCGTCCTCGAAGGGCATGCCCTCGGGCAGGGGGACGCAGCGTTCGGCCGGGAATACGCCCGCTTCGGCCAGCCCGCCGGTGGTGGTGAAACACATGACGCGCTGGCCAATCTCGAACCCGGTCACGCCCGTGCCCAGGGCCGTGATCACCCCGGCCGGTTCCATGCCCAGGGTCAGGGGCGGTTCGGGGCGTTCCTGATACTTGCCGCGCATCATCAGAAGGTCCGCGAAATTCAGCCCGCAGGCGTGGATTTCCATCGCGATTTCGCCGGGGCCCGGAGCCGGGTCCGGCAGGTCGACCAGCTTTGCAGGTGAGTCGAAGGCGGAAATCTGATATGCTTTCATGGCGGCTCTCATGGCTGGTTTTGCGGTTTGCGATTGTCTTGTAGGGCGATCCATCGCGTTTTGCGAGGGGAGAAGCGCCAGGCGACCTATCGCTTTGTGCGTGTATTTCCCCTGGACATGCCCATTTTTCGCAAAATGCAATTGCAAAATGCAAAACACGCATTGCGAGTGTACTAAATTCGGCGCAGGGTATTGCCGTACCTGATCAATTCGTCAGGTATACCACGATAACTTGCTGTTTTTAAAGAGTGAAACCTCTCGTCCCCCGTCTAGCCAAAAAGACAGGTTGAGGTTGTAGGGTTCGCCATGGTTTGTGGCACTAACAAACAAAGTAACGAGGAGCCACCCGATGAAACATCCCGTAGACGTGCATGTCGGTAAAAGAATCCGCCACCGCCGGTGGATGGTCGGGATGACCCAGCAGCAACTGGCTGAACAGGTCGGGATCAAGTTCCAGCAGATCCAGAAATACGAAACCGGCATGAATCGCGTGTCCGCGTCGAGGCTCTGGGACATCTCGGAGAGCCTGTCGGTACCGATCAGCTTCTTCTTCGAAGGTCTGGATGGCGACAGCGCCATGGCCAGTGAAAAGGCCCTGCCCGGTGACATCCTGGCTGACAAGGAAGCCCTGGAACTGGTCCGCAGCTACTACGCGATCCCGGAAAACCAGCGCCGCCAGCTGTTCGAACTGGCCCGCGTCCTGTCGGACGCCGCCTGAGCGCCTGCCCGGGACCAAACCTGGATCATTGACCTGACGCGCCCCGCGCGCTACCGCCTCGATGGAACGTGAGGCGGAGGGCGAGATGAAGCTGGACAGCACGACCAAACAGGAATTGACGGCCTGCGCCCATGCGCTGGCCGATGTCGCCCGTGAAGCGATCCTGCCGCATTTCCGCTCTGCCGGGCTGGAGGCAGACAACAAGCTCGCGCAGGGTTTCGACCCCGTGACCGCCGCCGACAGGGCCGCCGAACGCGCCATGCGCGAGCTGCTCGCGCGGCGGCGCCCCGAGGACGCCATCCTGGGCGAGGAATTCGGTGCCACCGAAGGCAGCTCCGGCCTGACCTGGGTGCTCGACCCGATCGACGGCACCCGCGCCTTTCTGTCGGGCACGCCGACCTGGGGCGTGCTTATCGCGGTGATGGACGGGACCGGCCCGGTCATGGGCCTGATCGATCAGCCCTATATTCGCGAACGGTTCTTTGGCGGCTTCGGCACGGCCTGGGTCGAGGGGCCCTCGGGCCGGGATATGCTGACGACCCGGGGCCCGCGCGGGCTGGAACAGGCGATCCTCTTTACCACCTTCCCCGAGGTCGGCACCCCGGACGAGGCGCGCGCCTTTCATGCGCTGGCCGACCGGGTGCGCCTGACCCGCTATGGCATGGATTGTTACGGCTACGCGCTGGTGGCGGCCGGCCAGGTCGACCTGGTGGTCGAGGCGGGGCTGCAGGCCTATGACATCCAGGGCCCGCAAGCCGTGATCGAGGCCGCCGGAGGGGTGGTGACAAACTGGCAGGGCGGCCCGGCCCATATGGGCGGGCGTGTGGTGGCTGCCGCCAATCCCGAAATCCACGCCGCCGCGCTGGAGGTGCTGTCCGGGGCGTGAGGGGCTTTGCCCCTCGGCCTTACGGCCTCACCCCAGGATATTTCCGGAAAGGTGAAAGGCGCGATGGCGTCGCTGGCGGGGCGGTTGGTTCCGGTCGGGGCGTAACGGCAGTGGGCATTTGCAGGGTCGGGCCGGTCTGATAGGGTCTCTGCGTGGCTGTCCGTGTCCTTTGCCCTTTCTGGCGGCGCCTCATGTTGTCTCACCGAAACGGGCGCAGGGGACAACATATGGAAATTCTGCTGAAAAATGCTGACCTGGTGCTTTGCATGGATGATGCGGAGCGCGAGCTTGCCCGGGCGGACGTGCTGATCCGGGGCGGTGTGATCGCCGCCGTGGGGCAGGGGCTCGAAACGACCGGAGACGTGGTAAATGCAGCGGGCTGCCTGATCACCCCCGGTCTGGTGAATACCCATCACCACCTCTATCAGACCCTCACCCGCGCGGTGCCGGGCGGGCAGGATGCGCTTCTGTTCGGCTGGCTCAGGACGCTTTATCCGATCTGGTCGCGGTTTGGCCCGGAAGAGATGCGCGTGAGCGCCATGGTCGGGCTGGCCGAGCTGGCGCTGTCCGGCTGCACGCTGAGTTCGGACCACCTCTATCTCTACCCGAACGGCGCGCGGCTCGAAGATACGATCCACGCCGCCGCCGAGGTCGGTCTGCGCTTCCACCCCACCCGCGGCGCCATGTCGATCGGTGAAAGCGCCGGGGGGCTGCCGCCCGACAGCCTGGTCGAACGGGAAGCCGACATCCTGACGGACTGCATCCGGGTGATCGACGCCTTTCACGATCCTGCCGAGGGCGCCATGTGCCGCGTTGGCGTGGCCCCCTGTTCGCCCTTCTCGGTCAGCCGCGAGCTGATGCGGGATGCCGCGATCCTGGCCCGCGACAAGGGTGTCATGCTGCACACCCACCTGGCCGAGAACGGCGAGGACGTGGCCTATAGCCTCGAAACCTTCGGCTGCCGCCCGGGGCAGTACGCCCGGGACCTGGGCTGGGTCGGAGAAGACGTCTGGCACGCCCATTGCGTCATGCTGGATGGTGAAGAAATCGACCTGTTCGCCCGCACTCGCACCGGTGTCGCCCATTGCCCCTGTTCGAACTGCCGACTGGGATCCGGCATCGCACCGGTGCGGGCGCTGCGCGACGCCGGTGTGCCGGTGGGGCTGGGAGTGGACGGATCGGCGTCGAACGACGCGGGCAGCCTGGTGGCCGAGGCGCGCCAGGCGATGCTGCTGCAACGGGTCGCAAACGGCGCCGACAAGATGTCCGCCCGCGAGGCGCTGTGGATCGCGACGCGCGGCGGGGCGCAGGTGCTGGGGCGCGAGGATTGCGGCCAGATCGCCCCGGGAAAACGCGCCGATATCGCCCTCTGGGACATGTCCGGCATCGAGGCCGCGGGCAGCTGGGACCCCGCCGCGTTGCTTCTGGCGGGGCCGACCACCGTGCGCGATCTCTTCGTCGAAGGCCGCCAGGTGGTGCGGGACGGGCAGTTGACCACGCTCGACCTGCCTCGCGTGATCGAGACGCAAAACCGCCTCGCCGCCCGCCTCATGGGCTGAACGGACGGGCAAGGGGGCCGCACACCCTTGCCCCGCCCCCGCCGCCTGCGCTATGTCACCGCTCGAACTGGAACAAACCGGAGGTCGCCATGGCTGGCCACTCAAAATGGGCAAACATCCAGCACCGCAAGGGTCGCCAGGATGCCGCGCGCTCGAAGCTTTTCTCGAAACTCGCCAAGGAAATTACCGTGGCCGCCAAGATGGGCGACCCGGATCCCGAAAAGAACCCGCGCCTGCGCCTGGCCGTCAAGGAAGCCAAATCGCAATCCGTGCCCAAGGACGTGATCGACCGCGCGATCAAGAAATCGCTGGGCGGGGACGCCGAAAACTATGACGAGATCCGCTACGAAGGCTACGGCCCCGGCGGCGTCGCCGTGATTGTCGAGGCGATGACCGACAACAAGAACCGCACCGCTTCGACCGTGCGCTCGACCTTTTCGAAGAACGGTGGCAACCTGGGCGAGACCGGCTCGGTCGGCTTCATGTTCGAACGCAAGGGCGAAGTGACCTACAAACCCGAGGCCGGCGATGCCGATACCGTGTTCGAAGCCGCCATCGAAGCGGGTGCCGAAGATTGCGAAAGCTCGGACGAAGGCCACGTCATCACCTGCGCCGACACTGACCTGAACGAAGTGTCCACCGCGCTGGAAGCCACGCTGGGCGAGTCGGACTCGACCAAGCTGATCTGGCAGCCCACCACCACGACCGAGCTGGACCTGGACGGCATGCAGAAGCTGATGAAGCTGATCGACGCCCTGGAAGACGATGATGACATCCAGCGTGTCACCGCGAATTTCGAAGCCTCCGACGAGGTGCTGGCGCAGCTCTGAACGGGCCCGTCAGGCAGAATTGCGAAGCCCCGGCCTTTGGTCGGGGCTTTTTGTTGCGGGTGAAGGAACCCTGGCGCCCCGATCCCTGCGGTGGCGCCACCGGCCGGGGTGAAAGGCGTATCAGCTTGATCGGAGCCATGTGTGAAGGGCCGACGCCAACGGGGTGTGGTCTGGTCCGGCTTTTCGCGGGCGGCGGCCAATCGTGCTATAATTCCCTTTGTGGTGTTCAGTTCGGGGGGCTCGGAAGATCGCGAACAGGGGGAGGCAACATGACATATTCAGCAGCCAGGGCGCTGGAAGCCTGGCGTTCGGCTTTGTCCCATGGCGACACGACTGAGCTGGATGCGATGCTTGCGGCGAACCTTGTTTTCGAAAACTCCAGCGGGAATCGGGAAACAAAACCCGAAGTTCTGGAATGGGCCGGGGCAGGCGGATTTTCGATAAGCCTGTTGAGTGTCTATCACGAGGATGAGCGCACGATCTGCGGCACGCATACCCATGAGATGGAAGGCGAACCCAACAGGATAATGATGTTCTTTGCCCGGTTTGAAAACGGCAGGTGCACGTTCTGGAAAGTTCACGGCGGTCCGCAAGCCTAGACCGGGCGGCCGTTCGGCAGGCTGCCTCCCGATCCGGACGCACTCGGGGGCCGGACCCACCCGGTCGCGTGACGCACGGTCCTCCCCGCCCCCCTTGCCTTTCCCCGGCCCATCCGTTCAAGTCGCGGGATGGAAAATCAACGCCCTCTTCACGGAGTCGCCTGGATGCTGGTGACAGGTCTCTGCTTTGTCGGGGTCACTGCCGTGGTCAAGCATGTGGGCACCGGCGTGCCGGCGGCACAGGCGGCATTCCTGCGGTATGCGCTGGGGCTGGTGTTTCTGGTGCCGATGATCCGGCCACTGGTCCGGGCGCGGCTGAGCCGCCGGGCCATCGGGCTGTTTACCCTGCGCGGAGCGGTGCATACCGTCGGCGTGATCCTGTGGTTCTATGCGATGACGCGCATCACCATCGCCGAGGTGACGGCGATGAACTACATGGCGCCGATCTATGTCACCCTGGGCGCGGCGTTTTTTCTGGGCGAACGGCTGGCGGCGCGGCGGCTTCTGGCCATCGCTGCGGCCCTTGTCGGGGCGCTTGTCATCCTGCGCCCCGGCGTACGCGAGTTGAACGCGGGCCATCTGGCGATGATTGCCACCGCCTTCAGCTTTGCGGGCTCCTACCTGTTTGCCAAGCGCATGGCGACCGAGGCCAGCGCCACCGTGATCGTCGCCATGCTGTCGCTCACCGTGACCGTGGGTCTTGCCCCCTTCGCGCTGGTGGTCTGGGTGTCGCCCACATTGGAGCAGCTGGCCTGGCTATTCCTGGTCGCCGCCTTTGCCACCGCCGGGCATTATTCGATGTCCCGCGCCTTTGCGGTTGCGCCGGTGTCGGTGACACAGCCGGTGACGTTTTTGCAGCTCGTCTGGTCCGTCACTCTCGGCGCTTTGGTGTTCGGTGAACCGGTGGATGGCTGGGTGGTTCTGGGCGGCGTGGTGATCATGGCGGCGGTCGGCTTCATTGCCTGGCGCGAGGCGGTGATCAAGCGGCGGCAGGTGACACCGGCCATGGGGGAAGCAGCGCGGGTTTAGCAACCACTCGCACCGCGCGGCGGGGCGGCGCCCGACCCTTCCCACGGGAGGGCGCTTTTGCGACGTTTCAATCAAAACTGCCGTTTCGGGTGCGGTGAGATGGTCGCCCCACCTCCCCGTTCCCAGGCGCCCACCCAGGGTCGGGCGCCGCCCCGCTGCTTTCACAAACAAAAAGGGGGTGCCCCCGGGCCAGCCCTTTGCCATAAATGGTGCAGCGTCGGGCCGAACGCATTGTTGGCGTGACGCCATGTCGAAAAGCAGCTCCCGAAGATATCATCGGGAGCTGTCTGCGACGGATGTCAGCTATGCGGACCTGGTCAAAGCGGTCTTTCGCTGCTCACGGTCTCAAGTGCTTCTTCCTTTCCCGAATTGTACATCGCCATCCATTGTCTCTTTGTCTTTTAAACTCTCCTTAATAACGTGCGGAAAAAAATCAAAACCCCTAGAAATCCAGCGACCCTCATCGCTCCCACGTCCAATTCCAACCCAACGTAAAAGAAACCACTGGACAACAACGCCATCCAAAGAGTTTCTCTTAACGCTTCTTTGAATTTTGTACCCATATTGAATGTCCTTTCTCCCATATGGTCGCAGTGATTAGGTCGATCATGAATTTGAAGGCTGGTTGTTAAGATGCGGGCGGCCCGAGGGCCTTCGTCACTGCCTAGCCCAAACGGGCAGATAACAGCAAACCTGTTCAGCTTTCTCTGCTCTGACCAACTGGCTCGCCAGAATGGGCGGGCCACTATTTGTCGGTGCTGGAACCTCTAGCACCGACCAAGCGATCGAACATATCCATCGGATCCCGAAGTAAATTGGGCTCGAAGCGGCCATTGCGCTTCGAGCCTTCAAGGTTCTCACATGCACCATTTACCGCAAAGGGCTGGGCCCCCGGGCCAGCCCCTGACGGTAAATGTTGAAATAAAAACTTCGGTTGGCCACAAAGTGGCCAATCTACCTCTTAGAAATCCTCTTGAACGACCCCTTTTGGGGAATCTGTGGAGATTTCTAAATGAACATAGTCTCGAAAATATCTTCGACAGACATCGGCCTTGAACGCCGACTGCCTTTTTCATTCGAGGGCTTGGATGTCAATTTTTGCCGGAACCCGCAATGTGCTGGCCTGGGTATTTCACCGGATCCCTATAAGCGTCCTCAGGGAGCCGCGGCCGCACCGCCAGGCGCAATTCGGGGTGCAGTTGCAGGGAGGATGCACGAAGAGTTCTTCAAATGCCCAATCTGTGGAACAACGCACCGCCTAAAAAACAACAAAGCGATTGCCGAAGAATACAACAGACTCAAAGATTTGCAAGAGGTTGATCCAACTGCGCCTCGGTGCAGGAATCCTGAATGCGAGAACTGGGAGAAACCCCTTTCTACCCACCCGGAGAATTATCGCGGCTTCGGCAAGACTGCCGGCGGTGATCCGCGGTATCAATGTAAATGCTGCAAGAAGACCTTCTCGATTGGGCGCGCCACTCGCCGCCAGAAACGCAGCGACAAGAACCCCCTTCTCTATCGCATGATGGTCAATGGCGTCCCCTTTCTGAAGATATGCGCCATTGCCGGCGTTTCGTATCACGACATCTATCGCAAAATTGACTTCATCTACGATCAGGTCCGCGCCTTCAGGGCACAGAGGGAGGATTTCGGCGACATCGACTGGATGAAAGTCGGATCCCGGTTTGCAACGGACTCGCAATCCCTCAAAATGAACTGGCCAACGAGGAGAGAGCGAACACAAATCATCGTGCAGCATCTCTGCACGGCTCACGCACGCAGCGGATACATCATGGAAGCAGCGTTGCAGTTTGATCCATCCGGAGATCATGAAGCGGTTGAGGCTGCGATTGCACTCTCTGGTGATGACCTGCTCTCCAATTGTTTCCGTGAGAATGGCCGTCTCTGGTCGAAATCTGAATTCGAGAGCTACATTACAAAACTCCAGAAGCAGAAGCGGATCAACCAGACAAACCTTTATCAGCTTCCGCATTCGGGAGCCCTGGTGCGATATGACATCCTGCAATTTGCGCATGCTCAGCGCCTTCGTCAGATGATCGGTGGGGCAGAAGGAAAGTTCGTGTTTGTGATGGACGGAGATTATGGCCTCAAAGCCGCTTTCTGCTCCGCCATAGCAGACCTCATCCAGCTGGATCGGGCGGATATCGGCTTAGTCTTCTTCGACAAGAAAATGACCAACGACGCACGCAATGCGGCGTGGTCAGCCGGCCGAAGCTTACTGGCCGGCCAGACCGGTTTGAGGGTCTCCCAAATCGACAAGCTCTCCAATGAGGCTTTCGCTGATCTGGTTGATACCGAGATCGCCGCCTCAATCATCGGACAGGATCTCAAGAATGGCTTTTCCTGGCCCTATCACACAAAGTCTGAACCGGACCGTCGAGTTCAGTTAATCACAGATCGACCAGGGCGAGACTATCGATCGACTGCCCGGTTGCTGAGACTGGCTACCTTGCGCAGCGTGGATGCGTATTTCCACAAGTTTCGGAGCAATGTCCGCTTTGCGGCCCGTCCAATGGTTTCGGAGACCAGTGGCCGGAAGACTTGGGACAAATATTACCTCTACAAGCCGGAGATCATGGTCAAGATGACGGAGATCTACCGTTTCCATCACAACTGGGTGGGAGATGGCAAAAAGGAAACGCCGGCGATGAAACTCGGTCTTGCTCGCGGGCGCATCTACGAGCGGGATTTTCTGTGAGATCTTTCTGGTTGGATGTAATTAAATTCGCCCCTATTTCCGGTAAATATGTCGATTCCTTTTTCTCATTCCTCGCTTGTAATTGATGAAATTACATACGACTTGTCGCACCTGACGGCATTTGCTGCAGCTATTCCTGGTAAAGGAGTTGGTGACCAAAAAGATCTTGGGATCGTAGTGGTCTCTTCAAACCATGTTTTCACCGAACGTGCAAAGCACGGAGAAAAATACCATCTGAATGATCATCACGGGACGAAGAGAGTGTTTGATCATGAGCGATATCAATTTTCGAAAAAATTACGTCCAGCAATCCAAGCAAAAATTGAATCGAACGACCTGACATTTGTCTCAAGAAGCTACGGCGGAATAGATAACCTCGTTTTTGTCGAGGATGACAACGGAAAGGTTTGGACAGTCGTCTTCTGCCTGCACCCCGTCGGCCAACCAAAAGGGATTCGAATGGAAATTCTTTCAGCTCATCCAAAAGTTATAAATCAGAGAAAAATTGCGAGAAACCACCTGAGCGTATATGCGCGAAGATGCATCTACGAGGGATTGAGAACCCCAAAAGTTTAGGGCCCAGCCAAAGGCTGGGCCGAAAAGTAGTCCATTACCGTGGTATGCAAGACCAAGTTTCCTCGGTTGACGTGATGGCGACCTCTAAGTCAGCCCATCTGAAGAAGAATATAGGAATAACAGCGATCACTGTCAAGCAGACCCTCGCACGCCCTCTCTTCAACATTTACCGCAATGGGCTGGGCCCCCGGGCACCCCTTTTAATGTTGTCTGCGGGCTTACTCCGCCCAGCTCACCCCGGTCAGGTCATTGGCCTGGGTCGGCGCATTGGCCCAGAGCCCCTGGATCCGGGCATCCGCCACGCCGGTCTTGGCCAGCTGGAACAGGTAGCCGTTCACGTAATCCTCGGAGATCATGCGCTGGGCCTGTTGGTTCAGCTCGGTGCGCTCTGCCGGGTCCGAAGTCACCTCCAGCTTCTCGATCAGTGCCTGGAACGCGGCATTGTCATACTGGAAATAATAGTCCGGCCGGGCATAGATGTTGATGTCGGCAGGTTCCGTGTGGCTGACGATGGTCAGGTCGAAATCCTTGCCCCGGAACACCTGTTCCAGCCACTGCGCCCATTCGAGGTTGCTGATCTCCACCTCGATGCCCACGGCGCGCAACTGGGCCGCCACGATCTCGCCGCCCCGGCGCGCATAGGCGGGCGGCGGCAGCATCAGGCGCAGGCTCAGCCCGTCGGGCACGGCCTCGGCCAACAGCGCCTTTGCCAGCTCCGGGTCATGGGCGGAATTGCCGGTCAGGTCGACATAGTCCGGGTTGTGCGGGGCAAAGTGGGTGCCTATGGGGGTGCCAAAGCCGAACATGGCCCCGTCGATGATCTCCTGCCGGTTGATCGCATGTGCGATGGCCTTGCGCACCCGGATATCGTCCAGGTTCGGAGCCTTGTTGTTGGTCGACAGGATTGTCTCGCCCTCGGTCGAGCCGACGATCACGCTAAAGCGCGGATCAGCTTCGAATTGCGCCAGCGTTTCCGGTGCGGGGAAGTTCGGGAAGGCCTGCACATCGCCGGCCATCATTGCCGCGAAAGCCGCGTTCGGGTCCGAGATGAACTTGAACGTCGCCTCGGCCAGCGCCGGGGCCTCGCCCCAATACTCCGCGTTGCGGGTAATCCGCACGTTGTCACCCTGCACCCATTCCGAGAACACGAAGGGACCGGTGCCCACCGGATGGGTCGCCGCGTCACCGATTGTCTCCGGCGCGACGATCACCGCGTCCCCCCAGGCCATGTTGAACGGGAAGTTCCCGTTCGGCGCCGACAGTTTCACCGCCACCGTGACCGCATCCACCGCCGTCACGCTCTCGATCCCGGCAAACAGGGCCTTCTGGGCGTTCGTGCTGTCCTCGGCCCGGGCGCGGTCGAGGGTAAAGACCACGTCCTCGGCATCCATCGCGCTGCCGTCATGGAAGGTCACGCCGCTGCGCAGGTGGAACGTATAGGTCAGCCCGTCGTCCGACACGTCCCAGCTTTCCGCCAGGCCCGGCCGCACCGATCCGTCCGGCCCGAACCGCGTCAGCCCCTCGAAAATGTTGGCATAGACCACCTCGTCGATCGCGGCGGCGGCCCCGCCGGTCGGGTCCAGGTTCGGCGGCTCCAGCACCATGCCCAGGGTCAGGCTGTCCTGGGCCCAGGCTGGCCCGGTGATCAGCGCCAGAGCGGCGGCAGCGAGTTTCAGATGTTTCATGGTCTCTCCCTCCTGGTTCCCGTCATGCGGGTTTTACCACATGAAACGCGGCCTTGGGCGGCATGGCAAGGGGAAGCTCTGACGCAACGTCCCTTTGATTTTTGCCGCATTGCAGCATATAACGGGCGTCCAGAGCACCATGGGAGGGACAAACATGAGCGCATCTGCACGGGTCACGGCACTCACGCCATCCGACATCCGCAGCCGCAAGGGCGGTGAGCCTCTGGTCACGCTGACGGCCTATACCACGCCCATGGCGCAGATGATGGATGACCATGTTGATATCGTGCTGGTGGGCGACAGCGTTGGCATGGTGCTGCACGGGTTGCCCGACACGCTGGGCGTGACCATGGACATGATGTGCCTGCATGGTGCCGCCGTGCGCCGGGGTCTGACCAAACCGCTGCTGGTGATCGACATGCCGTTCGGCTCCTACGAAGAAAGCCCGCAGCAGGCCTTTCGCAACGCCGCCCGCATCATGCGCGAAACCGGCGCGGATGCGGTCAAGCTCGAAGGCGGAGTCAGCATGGCCGAAACCATCGCCTTCCTGACCTCGCGTTCCATCCCCGTCATGGCCCATATCGGCCTGACCCCCCAGGCGATCAACACGCTGGGCGGCTACAAGGTGCAAGGCAGGGGCGAGGACCGCGCCCGCGTCATGGCCGATGCGAAAGCGGTGGAAGAGGCCGGTGCGTTTTCCGTCGTGCTGGAGAAAACCCCCGCCGGCCTCTCGGACGAGATCACCGGGGCGCTGACCATCCCGACCATCGGCATCGGGGCGTCCGTCGGCTGCGATGGCCAGGTGCTGGTCGTCGATGACATGCTGGGTCTGTTTACCGCCTTCAAACCCAAATTCGTCAAACGTTTTGGCACATTGGGGGTAGACGGCGAAGCGGCGATCAAGGCATACGCCGCCGAAGTGCGCGCGCGGACCTTCCCCGGCGCCGAACATGTCTTTGCCGACGAGGTGCCCCAGAAATGACGGGTAAAATGAAACTGGTTCGAACCAAGGAAGAGCTGCGCACCCTGCGCCGCAAGTGGATCTTTTCCGGTGAAAAGGTCGCCGTCGTGCCCACCATGGGCGCGCTGCATGCCGGGCACCTGTCGCTGGTCGAGGCCGCCAAGAAAGGCGCCGACCGGGTGATCGTGACGATCTTCGTGAACCCCAGGCAGTTCAACAATCCCGACGACCTGGACAAGTATCCGCGCACCGAAGATGACGATGCGGTCAAGCTGGCGCCCTACGGGATCGACGCTTTGTATGTACCCACGCCCGACCAGATCTATCCGCAGGGCTTTGCGACCAACGTGTCCGTTTCGGGTGTGACAGAAGAGCTTGAAGGCGCCCATCGCCCCGGTCATTTCGACGGGGTGGCGACCGTTGTGTCGAAACTCTTCCTGCAAAGCCGTGCCGACGTCGCATACTTCGGTGAAAAGGATTACCAGCAGCTTCAGGTCGTGACCCGCCTGTCCGAGGATCTGGATATCGAGACCGAGGTCGTCGGCTGCCCCACCGTGCGCGAAGAGGACGGGCTCGCCATGTCCTCGCGCAATGTGCTGCTGTCGCACTCCGCCCGCGCTATCGCGCCGGCCATGTACCGCGCCATGCAGGCCGCAGCCCGGGGCATCCGGGGCGGCACCCCGGTTGACGTCGCGCTGGAGGAAGCCCGCGCGGCGATCCTTGCCGCCGGCTACACGGACGTCGAATATATCGAGCTGCGCAGCGCCACGGGACTGAAACCCGCCACCGACCTCTCCGACCCCACCCGGATCCTGTCCGCGGCGATGCTGGACGGCGTGCGGCTGATCGACAACGTCGCGGTGTAGGTTTCGAGGCGCCGCCCTCTCGCGATGCCCCGCCCCGTTTTGATCTTTAAACTCCTTAAGGTTCCCCTTTCGGTCCCGCCCGAAGCTTTAAACTTCCGGCCCGCAGAACGTTAAGAACCTTAAACAAGCAGCTCCTTCAGAACCAGCGCCATCACACCCGCGCTGTCCTCCATGTCCTGCACGCCGACCCATTCGTCGGGCTGATGCGCCAGGTCAAGAATGCCGGGCCCATAGGCGATGCAATTCTTCAGCCGCCCGATCCGGTCGATGTGTTTCTGGTCATAGGTGCCGGGGCTGACCACATAGGCCGGACGGGTGCCCAGCACCTTCTCGATCGCCGCTGCGGTCGAGGTCACGACCGGCGCGTCCCTGTCCGTCATGGTCGGGACGACTTCGTGCATCTCCTTGATTTCATAATCGAAATTCGGCCGTTCCGACTTGATGCGCTCCAGCATGCGATGCACCTCGGCCTTGACTTCGGCGATGTCCTCTTCGATCACGAAGCGCCGGTCGATCACGATGCGGCAGCGATCCGCCACGCAGGGCGCGGGAAACCCCGTGAAATCGGCATCTTGCTCGGCTTCGCCACCATGGATCGAGTTGATGTTCAGGGTCGATTGCCTGGCCCCTTCCGGCACCACCGGCATTTCGGTCCGTTTGCTGGCCAGAAGCGGAAAAAGGTGCCGCTCCATCTCTTCCAGCACCGCGCCCATATGCCGGATGGCGCTGTCCCCGAGGAAGGGCATGGAGCCATGGGCGATGCGCCCCTTGGTCTCGATCTCGGCCCACCACACGCCCCGGTGCCCCAGGCAAATTCTGTTTTTATTCAAGGGCTCAGGGATAATCACATGCTGCACGCGATCCGGGTCGAAGTACCCTTTTTCGGCCAGGTAGGCGACCCCGCCATAGCCGCCGGTTTCCTCGTCAGCGGTGGCCGAGATTTCCACCACCCCCTTGTGCTCGGGGTGGAGCGCCACGAAAGCCTCGGCGGCAATGATCGAGGCCGCCAGCCCGCCCTTCATGTCACAGGCCCCACGGCCATAGATCCGGCCGTCGTCAAGTTCCCCGCCGAACGGGTCGCGGGTCCAGCCGTGGCCGACCTCCACCACGTCATGATGTGAGTTGAAATGCACGCAATCTCCGGCACTTACGCCCTCATGCCGACAGATCACGTTCCAGCGTGGATAGGCGGTACTGTCCCCCGGCGTGCCCTCTGCCCGGATCATTTCCACCGCCCATCCCCGGGCGCCCATCCGTTCGGCAATGAAGGAACAGATGGTGCGATATTCGCGCCCCGGCGGGTTCAGCGTGGGGATGCGGATCAGATCCTGGGTCAGACGGATCAGGTCGTCCCGGCGCGCGGCGATTTCGGTCAGCAAGGCATCGGTCATGGGCGGCAGGTTAGGGGGCTTTCGGGGTCTGTGCAACGCGTGGGTGCAGCCCCTGAAAATGCGCCACAAAAACGCACCTGTTGCGGGAAATCCGACTGTCTTGCCTCTTCAAATCGCGCTAACCTCTCCCCAACTGAATGTTACACCTATTTACTTCCGAGGGAGTTCCATGTCCGATTTCGACACCAAGATCCGTGAAAGCCAGGCCCAGGTGGCCGAGGCACAGTCCAAGATCTCCGAGCTGACCACCCGGATCGAAACCGCGCGTCAGAAGATGGCGACCGGCACGGATGCCACCATTGATATCGAGAACGCGACGCTGGAAGACGTGCACGCCCATACCGAGCTGATGAATGCCAACATTGCCGAGCTGATCATGGGTTTGGACGATGTAACAGCCGGATTTTCCAAGGATTTCGACGAGATGCGCTCGAAAACCGGCTGGGAGAGCTTTGTCGGCATCTTCTCGAAGGGCAAGTCGGAAAGCCTGCGTCAGGAACGCATGCGTACCGCCTCGATCGACGACAAGCTGCAGGAGCTGATCGCGCAGTCGGACACGATCGTGAAGCTTCTGGAGGGGCAGCTGGCCATGCTCAACGAGCAGAAGGACAGCGTCGGGTCCAACCTGACCACCACGCTGGATGAGCGCGAACTGGTGGTGGGCGAGCTGGAGGCGTTGCGGGCCGACATCCTGGGCATGGATCCTAAGATCATCGAGCTGGAGAACAGGATCAGCGTCGAACAGGACGCCGCCGCGCGCACCAAGCTGGAGACCGAGCTGGCCGAGCTGAATGCCCGCTACAACGAGATGGTGCAGCAGGAGCAGGTCAAGCTCGCCAAGAGCCAAACCCTTGAGCGCTATATCGAAAAGGGCAAGACCTGGGTCGACAGCCTGCAGAACCAGGCGGCCACGCAAATGGTGCTGATCAACAAGCTGCAGACAGACACCAAGCAGCGGGTCGTGCTGTATGACGCCCTGTCCAAGTCGCTCAAGACCGCGCAGCAGCAGGACGTCGCCCACCGGATCAACGAGATCGGAGTCGAGACCGACAAGGAGGCCCAGGCCGCGATGGCCGCGATCGGTACCGCGACCAACCAGAAAATGGCCGACATGCTGGAGGCGCATGAGGACCACATGGTCTTTGCCCGCGACGTGCTGGAAGCCAAGGCAAAGGCCGACGAACGCTTCGCCCGCCGCTTCCAGGCGATTGTCGAGAAACATGACAAGAACCTCTACGGGGGGTGAAATCGTCTTCGAGAGACCAGGGACAGGTTCCACCGGGGCAGCGCCGGGCAGCCCCCTTCGCATCCAGGCTTTGACAGGACATGACCGAACCAGACGACCTCACCCAAGACCACGCGGCCCTGTCGGACACTATGGTCACGCGGCGCTACTTCGCCAAATTTGCGCGCATTACCGGGCACTTGGCCCGGGTTGCCGGGCAGATGGAGGCAGAAGGCCGCATGGCGCGCGACGAGGTCGAGGTGCTGGCGCGCTATCTGGTCGGGCTCGGCTTTACCTTTCGCGCGCTGGCCAACAAGCATTTCTGGTCGGGACGCGGCGAAGGGCACGGGGCGCTGACATTCGACCGGCGTGAAAGCGGCTTTCCGGTCCATGCGGAGCTGTTGCAGATGGCCGCTGACGCCGCCCAGGCGGACAAGCACCTGGCCGGTATGCCGCAGGCCGCCGATCTGAAATCGCAGATGGTGCAGACCATCGTTGGCGAGTTGAAGATACCGACCACGTTGCAATATGCCCTGTCGCAGCGGCTCTATTACGAAGAGTTGCAGAAGGGCGACCTGTTCTGGCCGCAGAATCATCCGGACGTGATCTGGCTGGGCAACAATGGCCATCGGGGACGCGACGAACGCCGCCGCTACCTGCTGCATTGGGCGGTTTATGACAGCAGCCTGAACATCCCGACCGTCTACCTGATGGAACTCGAGGATACCGGGCGCGTGGCCCTGCCCAAGGACGAACGCCGCTGGCCCCGGGTGCAGGCGCATCTGATGGCCCAGGCGATGGGGGGGCTGAAGCTGGTGACAATCGCCAGCGGGTTCGACCGCGACTTCGACGACCTGCATCCGAAGATGCTGAAACGCATCCACCTGGGGCCGATGTATTCGCATACATTCACCCGCCAGACAGGCCCCCTGCGCGAGGTGTTGGAACAGGCCAAGAGCCCGCCCGGCGAGGATTGGGCGCTGGCCTGGACTGTCGAGGAGCTGGAAAGCGAGCGGGTGGAGACCGAGAAATCGGGCTGGTTTGGCTCGGTCGAACGCGAGATATTTGCTCTGGACCCCTTTGCCGGGCGCGGCGCGGACACCGGGGCGACGCGGCTGGAGCGCTCGATCATCCTGCCGCAGCGCCCGTACCAGGTGCTGGCGGAAAAAAACCCGCCGGGGTTCCGCGATGTGCGCAAGTTCGTGGTCAGCCCGGGGGGGCGGGTTTTGAGTTACCGGTAGCTGGGGGGCTAGCCCCCCAGCCCCCCCAGGATATTTGTAGCAAGATAAAGAGAGATGCAGTGATGAGCCTTCCTTCCGACCTGATGGAGCTTCGCGAAGAGGAAATCCGCGCGCATTACGGTGCGGCGGCGGCGATGTTGGAGGGGGTGGATCACACACCGCGGATCGCCAGGCCGAAAGTGGAGGCGGCGGCGCCGGAGCGCAGCCCCGGCATCGGCACACGGCGGCGGTTCCGTTCGACCACGCCCGGGCTGGTGACGCGGTCCACCGCACGGCCGGAAGGTGTGCGTCTTGTGGAACGGATCGAGGGTGCGGATGGGGGCGACCCTCTGGTCAGCCCGGTCCAGGCGACGGTACTGCACACCCTGCGCCGCGCCATCGCGATCGCCCTTGCGATGGGGGAAGGGTATGCGGAGCAGACCGGCCTGGTCGGTTTGAAAAAGGCCAATCTGGAAGGTGCTCTGGGCGCGGATCGCGCGACGGAATTCACGGAACTTCTGGCGGCGGAAAGCCTTGTCACCCTGTCGGTCTTTGCCAATACCACCGCCTTTCTTCTGGCCGCCCACACGACCGAGGTCAGCGTCGAAATCGGCGCGGTGGAAGAGGTGCTGACCGACAATGCGGGGCTGGCTCTGCATGGCGCGCTTTGGGAGTTGGACCAGGAACTGGCGAGTTTTGTGGACGCCGAGGAAAAGCTTGTGCCCACCGTCATGGCCTATGCCGAACAGCTGATGGAGAAGGTGGGCCTGCGGGCCCAGACCATGGGGCGATTGGAGCCATTTACGGCCAACAACTTCCGTGTCGAGGCCGATGACCTGACCATCGCCGGTTTTACCCCCGCGCGCGCGGCAAGGGGGTCGAAACTGACGATGAGCTTCAAGAAGCCCAACGAGGTGGTCGGCAATCACATCGCGAAATACCAGGCCATGAAACTGTCGAAAATGCTCATGGCCTATGATTTCGACCGCAAGCTGAACCCGTTTGCCGAGCTGGGCGGCTTCATCTTTACCTTCATGGGCGACGGCAAGCCTGGCACTGGCAAGACAACGCTGATCCAGATGATGGCCGGGCTGATCAACGAGTATTGCCAGGTGGCGGGCTATCCGTTCCGTTACCAGAACCTGTCGACCGAGAGTATCGACAGCTACCAGGGCAAGAGCGCGCAGAACGCCAAGGCTTTCATCAACAATGTGATCGATCCGAATGTGATCGGCTTTGGCTCGATAGACGATATCGACCAGTTGGCGGGGAAACGCGGGGATCGGCAGAGCTCGGCCGGGCAGCTCGAAATCACCGCCGTGCTGATGGAAAGCTTTGCCGGCGCGGGCACAGTGGTGCGCGGCAACTGCACGTTCGGGATGTTTAGCAACTACCCCGAGAACGTGGACGACGCCCTGCGCCAGCGGGCCGGGGCGCGGTTCCTGGTCGATGGGCCGCAGACGCGCGACGACTATGTGGACATCCTCAACCTGCTGATGGGCAAGAACCACAACATCCCTCTGGGGGATTTCGAACCCTTCGCCGCGCAGGAGATCAAGAAGGCCGTTGCCGCCAGTTTCGTCAGTCACGCCAAGCCGCATGAACAGGGGCTGGTACGGGTGTACGAGCGGGTGTCGAAGGACATCGGCAAGCTCGACACGATTGCCAAGCTGGGCACCTACCTGAAAGGCATCCAGGAGGCCGACGAGCGTTTCACCGGGCGGGCAATCAAGAACATCACTGACGCGATCAAGGTCCGCGCGATGGATTTCGAGCTGCCGGATGAATGGATGGAGAGCCCCGACCTGTTCCTGTTCAAGGATTACGACACCAAACGCGCCATGATCGAGGAGCTGCGCCAGCCGATCACCGTGGACATGGTCATTCAGGAGATCAACCGCTACGCCGATAGTGAGTTCCGCTATGCCGACAAGTCGGACGAGGCCGCGATCGAGGCCATGGTGCGGGAGTTCGGGCGCACCGAAGAGGCGAAACGGCGGTATCTGGAGGGGAAGGGGTGACTGGCATTCGGTATGGAGAAAGTCAGATCGAGCGAACACCTAAACGCCCCGATGGAGCGGCGCAGCCGCGACGCGCCCGACCCTCCCCACGGGAGGGCGCATTTCCAATGTTTCGATACGAACGGCGGTTTCGGGTGGGGCAATCCGCTCGCCCCGTAGTATCGTTGCGCAAGCGCCCACCCAGGGTCGGGCGCATCGCGGCTGCGCCTCTGCGATCAACTCAGGGCAGGAGATAGTAGATGAAACGCCTCATCCAACGCGGCCTGATGTTCGGCAATCTGATCCGGGTGGACAGCCCGGCGCTCATTGAGCGTTACAACCGGGCGCTGGAGGGGCTCACCGGCAAACACACCGAGCTACCCGACTTCCACATCGACATTTCGGGGTTTTCGCCCGAGATCGGGGATGAACTGGGCGATCACCTCTATCTGAATCCGAACGGCTGCAATCGTCAGTTCATCATCCTCACCACGGACCAGCGCCGCGCGCCGCTTCTGAACGCGAAATTCTCGACATCGCGCGGGATCCTGCGCCAGTTCATCGAGGACAACGAGGCGAAGCTCTTTGCGCTCACCGCCCATGACGCGGTGGCGGGCGAGCTGATGAACTCGGTCTACGAGGTTTCCACGCCCGCGAAACTCTTCGATATTCGCAAGATCGTGGTGGAGGCCGACACCACCCAGGCCCATGTCGCCAATGCGCGGCTGCTGGCGGACAAGATCGACGCGTTCCAGGCCAAGCCCGACGCCTGGTTCGATGATGTGCTGATCGCCGAGATGATCGGGCTGGCCAAACAGACCGGCGACGTGACGCGCACACCGATTGATCTGGGCCGCGCGGAATACGCGCAGGGGAATTTCTGGACCGACCATTTCGACGGGCTCTATGTGTTTCGCGATGTCGAACACCCGGCGGTGATCGCGATGGGGGAAAAACCGGCCGAAAGGTTGCCGGTGGGTGACGTCTTTACGCGCAATGAACCCAACGGGATCGCCACTTTCCTGGAGGTGAACGGGCTGGTCGAGCCGGTCATCAAGGCGCGCGGCGTGAACGGTGCGACGATCCTGCGCCAGAAGATGGATTTCATCCTGGTGGATGCGGCGGCATCGAAGGGCGAGGACATGGGCGCCATGTCCGCCCGCGAGCTGCGCCAACTGGCCCACCGCATGGGTCGCGATCTGCCCGAGGAGTTCCAGGCGCTGGCCGCCCTAGTGCGCTGGGCCGAGAACAACGGCAAATGGCCGCGCATCACTTCGCGCCACCCGGCTTATTTCTACACCCTGCGCGCACGGCCCGATCACCCGGACCGCGACCTGATCAACCAGCTTCTGGCCGAGCTCGCGCCGAAGGACTTCCGCCAGCTCTTCATCTGCCACAAGCAGGCGTTTTATCAGGCCTATGCGCGCTGGCCCGAACGCAAGAAGGAATATGTGGCAGAGTTTCTTTATCGTGACTATATGGCCAACAAGGCCGGCGCGCGCGAGGCGCTGTTTGGCGGGCGGGAAATGGCTGTCCAGGCGCCCCTGCCGCCGCCCCGCAAACCGGATCTGGTCGACCTGGTCGGCCCCTGGGGTGCGATCAGGAGGAGGTGACGCATGGGATTGCTGCGACTGCTGATTTTCGGCTTCATCGGGCTGAGCGTCGTCTATGTCGCGATCAGCGTCTATTCCCGCTCGGTCCGGCGCGAAAAGCTGGAGGGGGAATGGGCGGAAAACCACCCGGGCGACAGTGACAGCGCCGCGCGCGCGGATTTTATCGAAGCGGGCATGACCGAGTATAATGCCGGTATCCGCCCGAAGCTGATCCTGCTTGTTTACGTGGTGCCGGCCGTTCTGGTCATCGCCACATTGATCATGACGAATTGAGGCGCAAATGGCGTATGTGAAAAACACCCTTCGTATCGTGCTGTTCCTGACCTTCGGGACGCTGTTTCTTTACGTGCTGCCGCAGCATGACGTGGCACGGATCAGCGGGACCGAGGTGATCCGCATGGATTTCAGCTCCATCAACCGGATCTTCTTTGCCCAGGCCGATAGCGCCAACCAGGAGCTGGCGACGCGGGATATCCGGCTGATCTCGACCTCCAAACGCAAGACCTTCCTGTTGGGATTCATCCCGCGCGAGGCCGAAGGCGTGATGGTCTATCGTAACGAGGACACCGGCTGGATCTGGCCGCCCTATTTCAAGTTCGACAGTTCGGACCTGCAGGCCGAGGCGCAGGCAAATGTCTCGTCCCCGGAGAACGAACAATGGGTGGTGATCACCCATTACGGCTGGCGTAACCGCTTCTTCACGATCTATCCGAACGCGATCGGGATCCGGCCCGTGGAAGGGCCGGACGTGCGCATCATCCCGTGGTTCAACATATTCTTTTTCATCTTCCTCGGCGCGGCCGCGCTGTTCATCCGCGCGATGTGGCGGCAATTCCGCGAACGTTCCATCGACCCGGCATTGAGCGAGGCGGGGGAAGCCTGGGAAAGGGTTGATGCCCGCGCGGAGGATGCCAGGGGGCGCTTCTCGCGCTGGCTGGGCACCTGGCGGTCAAAACCGAAACGCTGAGCCGGGAAGAAAACAGCAAAGGGCCACGCAGTTCGCGTGGCCCTTTCGTTTGAACGGCGCCGGGCCTATTCCCCGTAGGGCACCCAGACGGTTTTGACCTCGGTCGCCTGGGAAAGGAACTCGCGCCCCTCACCTGCCGTCCCATACCAGTCGCGCCCCTTGGCGTTGTTCACCCAGGTTCGCTTGATATTGCCGGCCGAGGCGTCCTCGATCAGGGCGGAGATATCCGCGCCCGAGTGGCTCCAGACCGCGTCCACGTCCAGGTGCCCGGCCAACGTGCCTGCCAGCTCCGCATGCGCCCCGGTGAGGATGTTGACCACGCCGCCCGGCACGTCCGAGGTCTCCAGCACCTGGTAAAAATCGGTGGCGGCCAGCGGGTAGGGTTCGGAGGCCACGGCAACCACGCGGTTGCCCATCGCGATGGCCGGGGCGACCAGCGAGACCAGCCCCAGCAGAGGCTGATCGTCCGGGCAGAAGGCGCCGATCACACCGACCGGTTCGTTCATTGCCAAGGCCACGCCACGCAGGGGTACGGGTTTCGCCGCGCCATCGAACTTGTCCGCCCAGGCGCCGTAGCTGAACAGGCGCGAAACGGCAGCCTCGACTTCGCGCGCGCCATTACGTTTGCCGGTCATCCGGTTGATGCGGTGGGCGAATTCCCCGGCGCGGGCCGAGAGGTTTTCGGCGATGTAATAGAGGATCTGCGCGCGCAGATGGGCGGTGGTGCCGGACCATCCCTTCGCCGCATGGGCGGCCTCGACCGCGTTGCGAATGTCCTTGCGGTTGGCGATGCCCACATGGCCCAGCAGCGCGCCCCTGGGCGACCAGACCGGTTGCGAATAACCGCCATCGGGCCGGGTCTGCTTGCCGCCCACGAAGAACTTGGCGGTACGGTCCAGCGCATCGACCTTTGCGTCCTTCGGGGCCGCAACCGGGGCCACCGATTTCAATGCAACCGGCTTTGCACGCGGCCTGGTATAGGCCTGCAAGCCTTCCCAACCACCTTCGCGCCCGAAGCCGCTTTCGCGTACGCCGCCGAAACCGGCGGCGGCGTCGAACATGTTGGTGCCGTTCACCCAGACCACGCCCGCGACCAGTTTCGGTGCCACGTCCAGCGCCAGGTTCACGTTTTCCGACCAGACCGAAGCGGCCAGCCCATAGCGGGTGTTGTTGGCCATCGCGACCGCCTCGGCGGGCGTGCGGAATGTGGTCGAGACCAGCACGGGGCCGAAGATTTCCTCCTGCATCAGGGTCGAGCTCTGGCTCAGCCCGGTGATCAGGGTGGGTGGGTAGAAACAGCCGTTCTCGGGCAGGTCGCAGGGCGCGCGAAAGACCTCGCCTTCCCCCGCCGCGCTGTCCACCAGCGAGGTGACGGTCTGCAACTGCACCGGGTCCACCAGTGCACCCACGTCGATCACCTTGTCCAACGGATTGCCGACGCGCAGCCCCTCCATCCGGGCGCGCAGCTTGGCGTGGAAACGGTCGGCCACGCCCTCCTGCACCAAAAGGCGGGACCCGGCGCAGCAGACCTGACCCTGGTTGAACCAGATCGCATCAACCAGCCCTTCGACCGCTGAATCCAGGTCGGCATCGTCGAAGACGATATAGGGCGACTTGCCGCCCAGTTCGAGCGTCAGCGCCTTGCCCGATCCGGCGGTGGCGCGACGGATGATCCGACCCACCTCGGTCGAGCCGGTGAAGGCGATCTTGTCCACATCCTCGTGGGTGCAGATCGCCTCGCCGACGCGGCCATCGCCGGTGACGATGTTGAGGACCCCCTTGGGCAGCCCGGCCTCCTGACAGACCTGCGCGAACAGCAGCGCGGTCAGCGAGGTATATTCGGCGGGTTTCAAGACCACCGTGTTGCCCATGGCGATGGCGGGCGCGACTTTCCAGGCGAGCATCAACAGCGGGAAGTTCCACGGGATGATCTGCCCGCAGACCCCCAGCGCCTCGCGATCGGGCAGTTCGCTGCCCATCAGCTGGGCCATACCGGCGTGGTAGTAGAAATGGCGCGCGACCAGCGGGATGTCGATGTCGCGGCTTTCCCGGATCGGCTTGCCGTTGTCGAGCGTTTCCAGCACGGCAAACAGCCGCGCGTGTTTCTGCACCAGGCGGGCCAGCGCATAGAGGTACTTGGCGCGCTCATGCCCCGGGCGTTTCGACCAGGCGCCAAAGGCACGGCGGGCGGCCATGATGGCCGCGTCCACGTCATCGGGCGTGGCCTGGGTCAGTTGGGCCAGAACCTCGCCGGTGGCGGGGTTCTTTGCCTCGAATGTTTCGCCCACCGCGCCCAGCTTGCCGTCGATGAACGACCCAAAGGCGCGGCCCGTGCCATCCAGCCAGGCCATCGCCTCGCCCGCGCTTTCCGGGGCCGGTCCGTAGTCCATGGTTTCGAAGATCTCTTTGACGGTCATGGCTTACCCCATGGGATGACGATAGGAGGCCGAATACTGGCCGGTGACATGGTGTTCCAGCTGGCGTTCGATATCGCCCAGCAGGGACGAGGCGCCAAAGCGGAACAGGTCGGGTTGCAGCCAGCGGTCGCCCAGCTCGTCCTTCATCAGCGCCAGGTAGGTGATCGCGTCCTTGGCCTTGGAAATCCCGCCCGCGGGCTTGTAGCCCACGCGATACCCGGTGCGCGCGTGATAGTCACGGATCGCGCGGATCATGGTCAGGGAAACGGGCAGGGTGGCGTTCACGCTTTCCTTGCCGGTCGAGGTCTTGATGAAATCGGCCCCGGCCATCATGCACACCAGCGAGGCGCGCGCGACATTGCGCAGAGACCCGAGTTCACCGGTGGCCAGGATCGCTTTCACATGGGCCTCGCCACAGGCGGCGCGGAAGGCCTTCATCTCGTCATAGAGCGCATGCCAGTCGCCGGTCAGCACGTGGCGGCGGGAAATGACGATGTCGATCTCATGGGCCCCGGCCTTCACGCTTTCGCGGATTTCCTCAAGGCGCAGGTGGAAGGGGGAAAGCCCCGCCGGGAAGCCGGTCGATACGGCGGCGACCGGGATGCCAGTGCCGTCCAGCGCTTCGACCGCCGGTTCGATCATGTCGTGATAGACGCAGACCGCGCCGGTGGTGATGCCCTCGACCCCGAGCGTCTGCAGAATGTCCGGGCGCACCGGGTGCGCGGCCTTGGCGCATAGCCTGCGCACGCGACCCGCCGTGTCATCGCCCGACAACGTGGTCAGGTCGATGCAGGTAATGGCCTTCAGGAGCCAGGCGGCCTGGTGGCTTTTCTTGACCGAGCGGCGGCCAGGCAGGGTCTTGCAGCGCCGTTCGATGGCCGAGGTATTGGCCTGCACGGCCCGCACCCAGTCCATGTCGAGCACCATGCCCGGGTTGCGCGCTTCGGTCACTTGTGGCAGCTGGGCCGCACCAGTGGCCCCGGTCGCCTGCACGGCGGTTGGTTCGGTGTCGGTCTGCACGGGGGATCCCTCGGTTTTGACAGTCCGCCTCAAGGTCGCATGGGCGGCGTGGATTGGCAAGATTTACCGTTTGGTCAAAAACAAGGACATAGCGCCGCATTCACCGGAACCCCTGCAGGGCATTCGGCTGCGACATCGGGCTGAAACCGGTTGCGGCAGACCTGCCTGATCCGCTATTCGGGTGCTTGCTGTCGCCGGTGCCGACGGCGAAGAATGGCCCGCGTATGAGACGGGCGAGACTCTGGATGGAGACACACGGATGAATATCGGCGAAGTTTCCGACCGATCCGGCCTTCCGGCCAAGACGATCCGCTATTACGAGGAAATCGGGCTGATCGAGATCCCACGCGATCCGAACGGTTATCGCCGGTTCGGTCAAGGTGAACTGGAGCAGTTGTCCTTCCTCTCCCGTGCCCGGGGGCTGGGGTTCTCGATTGACGATTGCCGCGCGCTTCTGCGGCTCCTTCGCGACGCCGAACGCGCCTCGGCGGATGTCAAGACCATCGCCACGCGTCACCTGGAAGCGATTGAGCGCAAGATTCGCGACCTGTCGACCATGCGCGAGACGCTGACCGAGCTGGTGGACAGCTGCGTTGGCGATCACTCGCCCCAGTGCGAAATCCTGGACCGGCTGTCCAGGATCTGATCCCCTCTTAACCGGCGCGGCAGTCAGTCGAGCGTCTGGCGATAGCGCAGCATGGCGACAAGCGTGATCACCGCCAGGATCACCCCCATTGCCCGCATGTCGCCTGTGACGTCCGCAAGCTCGCCCCCTTTCAGCATGACCTTGCGCGTCAACCGCAGGAAATGCGTCGCGGGCAGGGCCGTGCCCAGCACCTGTGCCCAGCCGGGCATGCCGGCGAAGGGGAACATGAAGCCCGACAGAAGGATCGTCGGCAGGATGGTGAAGAAACTGATCTGCATCGCTTGCATCTGTGTACGCGCCACGGTCGAGATCAGGAAGCCAAGCGCCAGGTTCACCACGATATAGAGGTTGAAACCCGCAAAGAAGGCCAGGCCATCGCCATTGAACGGCACCTGGAACAGCCCGCCTGCAAAGCCCAGAAACACTGCGGTCTGCACGTAGCCCACCAGCACATAGGGCAGGATCTTGCCCAGCATGACCTCCAGCGGCCGGGCCGGGGTGGCGATCAGCGCCTCCATCGTGCCGCGTTCGCTTTCGCGCACCATGGCGACAGAGGTGATCATCACCATGGTCATCGACAGGATGATGCCCAATAGCCCCGGCACAATGTTGATGGCCGTGACGCCTTCGGGGTTGAACTGCCTGTGCACCACCACCGAGACCGGCGAAGACGTGCCCGCCACAGCCTGCAAAGGCCCCGACAGAGTGTCGCGCAAAGCCGCGTCGACGATCCCCTGCAGAGCGGCAACCGCGCTGCCCACCGCCGTGGGGTCCGAGGCATCGGCGCTGACCAGCAGGCTCGGCACATGCCCACGCAGGATGTCACGTTCGAAATCGGGCGGGATCGCCACGACGAAATTGGCCCGTCCGTCGCGCAGCGCGCGGTCGCCCTCGGAGGGGCCCGTGACCACGCCGGTGAATTCGAAATACTCGGACACCTCCATGCCCGCCAGCACCGCCCGCGCCGTGGGGGAGTCATCGTTCATCTCGATCAACGTGGGCAGGTCGTGCGGGTCGGTGTTGATCGCATATCCGAACAGCAGAAGTTGCATCACCGGCACGCCGATCATCATCGCGAAGGTCACTCGGTCGCGGCGCATCTGGATGAATTCCTTGACCAGGATGGCGAGGAACCGGGCGAGGGAGAAGATATTCATGCGGCCTCCCCCTCAATGTCCACGGCGAAATTGTCCACGGCGGAGGTCATCAGATAGATGAAGGCCTCTTCCAGCTCGGCGGGTTTCTCCTGCCAGTGATGTGTGCCGCGCGCCTTCTGGGCGGCGACGGTGGCGGTCAGCGCCGCTTCATCCGTGCCCGAGACATGCAGAACGGCACCAAACCGCGCCACCTGTTCGACGCCGGGCCGAGCGGTCAGTTCGGCCTCCAGCCCGGTCAGGTCGGGCCCATCCACGCGCCAGGTTTTCAGCCCGATCCGCGCGGGGATTTCGGTTGCCGGGGCCGAGATCAGTTTCTTGCCATAGGCGATATAGGTGATGTGGTCGCACTGCACCGCCTCGTCCATGTAGTGGGTCGAGACCAGCACCGTGACACCCGCCCGCGACAGGCGCCGGACCTCGTCCCAGAAGTCGCGCCGCGCCTTGGGATCGACGCCCGCCGTGGGTTCGTCCAGCAGCAAAAGGCGCGGCTTGTGTTGCAGGCAGGCGGCCAGCGCCAGCCGTTGTTTCCAGCCACCGGAGAGCGACCCGGCCAGCTGTCCGCCGCGTTCGAACAGCCCCAGATCGCGCAGGGTCTCGTCCACCACGCGGCGGCGGTTTTTCAGCCCGTACATTCGGGCCATGAAGTCGAGGTTCTCGCGGATCGTCAGATCGGTGTAGAGCGAAAACTTCTGGGTCATGTAGCCCACGTTTTCCTTGATGCGCGCGGGTTCACGACGGATGTCGTGGCCCAGACACTGCCCCTCGCCGCCATCCGGGGTCAGCAGCCCGCACATCATCCGGATGGTGGTGGTCTTGCCAGACCCGTTCGGACCGAGGAAGCCATAGATCGCCCCTGCGGGAACCTCCATGTCGAACCCGTCCACAACTGTCTTCTTGCCGAAGCGTTTGGTCAGGCCGCTGACCTTGATGGCGGGAGTGTCCGTCATGGCCGTTCCAGCGTGACCGGTTGGCCGGGCAGAAGGGGCACGTCCCGGTCCAGCCGCGCCTCGGCCCGAAACACCAGACGGGCGCGTTCGTCGCGGGAATAGATCACCGGCGGCGTGTATTGGGGTGTGCTGTCGAGCCGGGTGATCGTGACGGAAAGGTCCGGCGGGCAGCCATCGCAGGTGAGGGTCAGGGACTGGCCGATGGCGAAGCCCATGCGGTCGGTTTCGGGCAGGTAGAAAAGCACCGTGATCGCGCCCGGCGGCAGGATCGAGAGGACGGACCGCCCGGCCTGTGCCACCTCGCCCGCGTCATAGTAGAGCGTGTCGATCACGCCGCCCACCGGGGCGGTGACGGTCAGGTCTTCGAGCGCGGAGGCCGCCTGGTCGGTCTCGGCGGCGGCAGCTTCCAGACCGGCACGGGCGGCGGCCAGCTGTTCGTCACGGGCGGGCAGTTGTGCGACCTCGAGCTGCGCATGCAGCTGGGCCACGGCGGCATTGGCGCGGTCCAGCGCGGCGCTGTCGGTATCGACGCGGGCGGAGGTGACGATCTCGCGCTCGAACAGCGACTGGCTGCGGGTCAGGTTCGACCGCGCCAGCGCCTGGTCGGCCAGCGCCTGTTCCAGGGCGGCGTTGATCACATCGATCTCTGCGTCGCGTGACCCGGTTTCGAGGTTGTGCAGGTTCGCCTCGGCCGCCGCCTGCCGGGCCTGGGCGGCGCGCAAGGCGGCGGTTTCGCGGGTGTCGTCCAGTTCGAACAGCACGTCGCCGGGGGCCACGGCCTCGCCCTCGGCCACTTCCAGCGCCACGATCTGCCGGGTCAGCAGGGGGGCGACATGGACATAGTTGCCTTCGACATACCCGGTGTAGACCGGAGGGCCCTCGCCGCCGAAATTGGGAAAGAGCACGGCCAGAATGCCCGCGAGCCAGGTCATGAATTCGCTCATGGGGGTCCCTCCGCGGATAGCCCGTCGAACAGGATCGACAGGTGATTGTCGATCAGCCGGTCCATTCCCAGCCCGCCATCCGGGACAATGCCGAAGATTTCGGACAGGAAGATGTGGATCAGAAGCGGCCCCATGACGCTGCGCACGGTCAATTCGGGATCGACCGGCTTCAGTTCGCCGCTTTCTACTCCCGCCCGGATGAAACTGGTGAGCGCCGGGATCGCATGCGCCAGCACCGCGTCGTGATACATGCGGGCGATTTCGGGCGCGGCGACGCTTTCGCGGATGACGATGCGCGGCACGGCCAGGACCATCGGGTCGGAAAGACGCGCGGCCATCATGTGCAGCACATGGGTCACGACTTCGCGCACGGACCCCGAGTGGGCGGCGACCTCGGCAAGCACCTGCATCGACATGGGCTGGATGGCGCGGGCCACCAGCCCTTCCAGCACCGCCTGTTTCGACGGGAAATACAGGTAGACCGCCCCCTTTGAAAGCCCGGCTGCCGTGGCGATCTGGGCAACGGAAGTATGGGCATATCCCTGTTCCAGGAACAGGCCGGTGGCGGCGTCCAGTATTTCGTCCGGGCGTGCATCGGCGCGGCGGCGGAACTTGGGCGCAGGGGCCTCGGTGGGGTCTGTGTCGGGCGACTCGGTCATGCCTTGAAACTAACTGACCGGTCAGTTAGTTTCAATATCTCTCAATGCGAATAACCCTGCGGCAAGTTGACGGGGATCAAAGACCCGGGTGCAATTCGGTGGCAAGTCACGGGGGCGGAGGAGCCGGTTTTCCGGGGCGGTCGCCCCATGCGCAAAGGAACGATCCGATGGACGTCAGTCCCCTGAACCAGTTGTTCAACCCCTCGACCATCGCCCTGTTCGGCGCCTCCGAGAAAGGGCCGAGCGTGGGGGCGGCCACGTGGAAGAACCTTATCTCCGGCGGCTTCAAGGGCACGCTCATTCCGATCAACCCGCATCACAAGACCCTGGGCGACGTGAAGTGCCATGCCAGTGTTACCGATGTGCCCGACGAGATCGACCTGGCGGTGATCGCCACGCCTGCGCGCACCGTGCCGGGGATCATTCGCGACTGTGGCGAGGTGGGCATCAGGAACGTGATCGTGCTGAGCTCGGGTTTCGGCGATGGCGACGGGTCGGGCAAGGATTACGAGGCGCAGGTCATGTCGGCAGCGCGCCGGGCGGGCATTCGATTTCTGGGGCCGAACTGCACCGGCATGGTGCGGCCCTGGCTGGGGCTCAATGCCACTTTCCTGTCGGGCGAGACACCGAAGGGGCGGTTGGCGCTGGTGTCGCAATCCAGCGCGCTGATTTCCGCGATCGCCGATTGGGCCGGGCCGCATAACGCGGGTTTCTCGGCGCTGGTGAGCCTGGGCAACTCCTCGGACATCGGCTTTGGCGACGCGCTGCAGTTCCTCGCCACCGACCCGCACACCGATGCAATCCTTCTGTATGTCGAAGGGGTGCGCCATGCGCCGCGCTTCCTGTCGGCCCTGCGTCACGCGGCGCGGATGAAACCGGTGATCGTGCTGAAATCCGGGCGTCACAACCGCTCGGCCAAGGCCGCAGTGACCCATACCGGCGCGCTGATCGGGTCGGACGAGGTTTTCGATGCCGCTCTGGAACGCGCAGGCGCGGTACGGGCACACACCTTCGGGCAACTCTTCGCCGCTGCCGAGATCCTGGCGGCGACCAAGAAGGCGACGGGCAACCGGCTGACCATCATCTCGAACGGTGGCGGCGCCGGTGTGCTGGCCGCCGACCGCGCGGTAGATCTGGGGTTGACCCTGCCGCCCCTGGGCGAAGCACAGGCCAAGGCCCTGGGCAAGAGCCTGGCCGCCCATTGGAGCCCGGCAAACCCGGTTGATATCCTGGGTGACGCCACGCCCGAGACCTATGCGGCAGCCGTCAAGGCGACGCTGGAGTGCCACGACTGTGACGGGGTTCTGGTGCTCTTGACCCCGCAGGCGCTGACCGATCCCACCGCGGTTGCCAAGGCCGTGGTCGAAGCGCTTCCGAAACGGCGCAAGAAACCGGTATTGGCCTGCTGGATGGGACAATCCCGCGTCGAGGAGGGCCGCAAGCTGCTCTCGGACGCCGGTGTGCCCGAATTCCTGACCCCGGAACGCGCGGTCGAGGCGTTCAGCTATCTCGCCAAGCATAAGCGCAACCGGAAACTGTCACTGGAAATACCCGGCCCAATTGCCGATGCTGCACAGCCCGACCTGGACGGTGCGCATATGATCATCGAGGCGGTGTTGGCCGAGGGGCGCAAGGTGCTGACCGAGATGGAATCGAAGGCGCTCCTGCGTGCCTTCAACATCCCGATCAATACCACCTTCGAAGCGACCAGCTCGGCCTCGGCCCTTGTGGCCGCCGAAAGCGTGGGCTTTCCGGTGGCCGTCAAGGTCAATTCGCCCGACATCTCGCACAAATCGGACGTGGGCGGGGTGGATGTGAACATCGGCGACGCGGCGGATGTGAAGCGCGCGTTCAAGCAAGTGACCGATGCGGCCAGGGCGGCCCGCCCCGACGCGCGCATTCTGGGCGTCACGGTCGAACCCATGGCACCCCTGCGCGACGCGCGCGAGCTGCATGTCGGGGCGACCCGCGATCCGGTCTTCGGCCCGACAATCATGTTCGGCGCCGGTGGCACCATGGTCGAGGTTCTGAAGGACAGCGCCGTGGCCCTGCCCCCCCTGAACGAAGTGCTGGCAGGCCGATTGATCAACCGCACCCGTGTCTCGCGCCTGCTGGATGCCTTCCGCGAACGCGACCCGGCGGACAGGCAGGCGGTGGTCGATGTGCTTCTGCGTGTCTCGGACATGGTCTGTGAACTGCCCGAGGTGGTGGAGCTGGACATCAACCCGCTCATTGCCGGGCCCGATGGTGTGCTGGCGGTGGATGCCCGCGTGGTGGTCGCGCGCCCTCCCGCGCGCGACGGGCGCTATGACCACGTCGCGATTCACCCTTACCCGCGCCATCTGGTGAAGAACACCCACCTGACCGACGGCACGCCGCTGGAGATCCGCCCGATCCGCCCGGAAGATGCGGAAAATGAAAAGACCTTCGTGGCCGAACTGTCGGACGAGGCGCGGATGTTTCGCTTCATGGGGGCGATGAACGAGCTTTCTCCCGAAATGCTGGTGCAGTTCACCCAGATCGACTACCGCCGCGAAATGGCGCTGGTGGCGATGGCGGAACTGGTGCCGAACGAATGGACCCAGCTGGGCGTCTGCCGCTATGTCATCAACCCCGATGACAAGACCTGCGAGTTCGCCGTGGTGGTGTCCGACAAGGTGCAGCACCAGGGCATCGGCACCAAGCTGATGAAGGCGCTGTTCGATGCGGCACGCCAGCACGGGCTGGACATCATGGAGGGCACGGTTCTGCGCAACAACGCCCCCATGCTGAAACTGATGAAGGAGCTGGGCTTCGTTCAGCGCATGGACCCGGACGATCGGGAACTGGTGATCGTCGAGCGCTGGCTCTGACCGGCCGGGAACGGAATGAAAGACAGGTGGGGGAACAGGCGTGGACCCCCACCCGGAGGAGGAGACTTACATGCTGGCAATGATTTCGCATTACGAGTGCCGCGAACATGACGCAGGCCCCCTGCACCCGGAAACCGCGGCGCGATTGGATGCGATCAACAACCAACTGATCATGTCGGGCATGGATTACGTGGTACAACACCACGACGCGCCGCTGGTCACGCGCGCGCAGCTGGAGCGCGTTCATGTGGGCGACTACCTGGACCGCGTCTATGCGCTGGCGCCCGGGCAGGACATGAAATCGGTCGAGATCGACGGCGATACGGTCATGTCGCCCGGCACCCTGCGCGCTGCCGAGCGGGCGGCAGGGGCCGGGGTGCATGGCGTCGACCTGATCATGGAGGGTCGCGCCAACCCGGTCTTCTGCGCCATCCGCCCTCCGGGGCATCACGCGGAAAGCGACAAGGCGATGGGGTTCTGCCTGTTCAACAACATCGCCGTGGCCGCCGCCCATGCGTTGGATGCCCACGGTCTTGAACGCGTGGCGATCATCGACTTCGACGTGCACCATGGCAATGGTACCGAGGAAATCTTCAAGAACGACAAGCGGGTGCTGTTCTGTTCCTCGTTCCAGCATCCGTTCTATCCGTTCACGGGCCATGAGAAGGAAACCGACAACCTCGTGGACGTGCCCTTGTCGGCCGGCGCGGGTGGGGCGGAATACCGCGAAGCGGTGATGGAGCACTGGCTGCCGCACCTGAACGACTTCAAACCGCAGTTCGTTTTCATCTCGGCGGGCTTCGACGCCCATGTGGCCGATGACATGTCCTCGCTGCAACTGGTGGACAGCGATTACGAATGGATCACCGACGAGCTGAAGAAGGTCGCCAATACCCATGCGGAAGGCCGGGTTCTGTCGATGCTGGAAGGTGGGTACGAACCCGCCGCCCTGGCCCGGTCGGTGGTGAAACACCTGTCCACGCTGCTGGGCTAGCGGCCAGGTTTCCCGCACTGACCGGGACCTCGCGCGCGTGCCTCACGCGAAGGCGATGTCCACCGACCCAAATGGGCCGAAATCTGCGTGGATCTCGGTGCCGGAGGGGCATTCCACGGGCCGGATGAAACTGCCCGACAGGATCACCTCTCCCGGCTCGATGCGCTGGCCGTACTGGCTCATGCGTCGCGCCAGCCAGACCACGCTTTCCACCGGGTCGTTCAGAACGCCCGCGCCCAGCCCGGTTTCCTCGACCTCGCCACCCCGCGCGGTGATCGCCCCGACCCAGCGCAGGTCGAAGTCACCCACCGCATGGCGCTCCGCCCCCAGCACGATCCCCGCATTCGCGGCATTGTCCGAGATCGTATCGAGCACCGTGCGTGCCTTGCCGGTCGCCGCGTCCACACGCTGGATGCGGGTATCGAGGATCTCGATCGAAGGGGCGACGTATTCGGTGGCGGCCAACACGTCTGCCCGCGTGGCGTCCGGGCCGACGGGGGCCTTCATGACAAAGGCGATCTCGGCTTCGATACGGGGTTGGATGAAGCGCCCGGCGGGCACGGTGGCGCCGTTTTCGAACAACATGTCGTCGAACAGCACCCCGCTGTCGGGAATGTCGATTCCCAGCGCATATTGCATCGCTTTGGAGGTCAGGCCGATCTTCCAGCCGATCACACGACGCCCTTCGGCCAGTTTAGCCGCCATCAGCGCCGACTGGATCGCATAGGCGTCGTCCATGGTGATCTCCGGGTGGGCGAGCGACAAGAGGCCGATCTGTTCCCGCGTCTTTTCCGCTTCCAGCAGCGTGGCAGCGGCCATTGCGTGATCCGTGGGGGTCATGCCACCACCTCGTCTTCGATGCCGTTGACCAGCTTGCCGATGCCCTCGACCTCGATTTCCACCACATCGCCGGGTTTCAGGTATCGCGGGGGGTCGAAACGCGCCCCTGCCCCGGTGGGGGTGCCCGTGACGATGATATCTCCCGGTGCAAGCGTCATGAAGGTCGAGATATAGGCGATTTCCTCGCGGATCGGGAACATCATTCGGTTCAGCGTATCGTCCTGGCGCACGTCGCCATTCACGCGGGTCACGATGCGCGCGTCGTCCAGTTGGGCAGGGTCGGTAAAGGGAACCAGCCAGGGGCCAATGGCGCCGGAGCGGTCCCAGTTCTTGCCTTGAGTGACGTTGAACTTCGCATGGCGCACCCAGTCGCGGATCGTGCCTTCGTTGCACAGGGTCAGGGCCGCGATGTGCCCGTAGGCATCCTCTGCCTTGATGCGCCGCCCGCCCCTGCCGATGACGATGGCAACCTCGCCCTCGTAATCCAGGGTATGGTTTTCCGGCGGGCGGATGAGGTTCTGGCCGTGGCCGGTAAAACCCGAGGCAAAGCGCGGAAACAGCGACATGTATTTCGGTTGCGCGCTGCCATCCTTGTATTCGGCATTGCGGTCCGGGAAGTTCACCCCGACGCAAAGGATGCGCGGCGCATCGGGGATCGGAATGTCGTAGGTGAAATCCGTGTGGGTTACGGTGCGAGACTTGGCGACCTCGGCGAGGGCGGGCAGGCCGCCGGCACGGATCACGTCGAGCATGGTGGGCCACCCGGGGAAGTCGGGTGAGAGGGCAATGGCGCCTTCGTCGGTGATGGCGCCATAGAAAGCCGCCCCATCGGCAGTGTAGCTGGCAAAGCGCATAAGATGCGTCTCCATTTCAACCGGTCGCCGTTTTCTCCGAAGAAAACGAGCCGGAATTTCCGAAAACTCCGAGTGCCTGTTCTTACTGAACCGGGAAGATCACGTTGACCTGGCCGGTGCCAGACGAAGGGAAATAGGGCGAGACGACTTCGCATTTGGCGTCGTACCTGTCCCATCCCAGCGCGCCGTACAGCATCGCGGTGTCATGCATCGAACCTTCGCCGCAGCAGAAATTCGCATAGTCGCCCAGCATCTTGAGGAAGGTGGCGTGGTCGCCGTTCTTCCACATCTCAAGCACGTGCAGGTCCATCTGGCGGTTGAATTCCGAGCTGATTGTAAAGGTGCCGTCGTTGGCGGCATAGTCCTTGTTGGCCCAGATCTTGTGGGACAGGGAGCCGGAAGCGACCAGCAGCACTTTCTCGTCCGAAGCCTCTACCGCTTCGCGGATGGCCTCGCCGACGATCCGGCTTTCGTCATGGCCGTGGACCGTGGCCCAGGCGGCGACCGAGACGACTTTCATCTCGTGTTCGCGCGCCATGAAACGCATCGGCACCAGGGTGCCGTATTCAAGCTCAAGGCTGTCCAGATGGTGGGCCAGCGTATAGACGCCCTTGTCCGAGGCGATCCTGGCAATCGCGTCGCCCATGGCCGGGTTGCCGTCGTAGGCATAGGGCAGGTCCTGGATGAACTGCGGGAACTCGTTCGAGGTAAACAGCCCCTCGAACCGCTTGTTCGCATTGATGTGAAACCCCGCGTTGATCACCCAATGGGTGTCGCAGATGATCACCGTGGTGGCGCCCAGCTCCTTCGCGCGGCGTGCGATTTCATAATGGCCTTCGATGGCTGGCTGGCGTTTGCCGTGAATCGGCCCCTCCTGTTCCGACATCAGCATGGTCGGCACGTGGGTCATCTTGGCGGCGAGTACGATTTCACCCATTTGTCATTCCTCCCTTACACGCCGAGGCGCGGAATCTTGTGGTCGCCGAGCGCCAGCCCGACATGTTTCTGTTCCATGTAGAAGTCAAAGCTCCACTCGCCGCCATCGCGGCCGATGCCCGAGGCTTTCACGCCTCCGAACGGGGTCGGCAGGTGGCGCACGTTCTCGCTGTTCACCCAGATCATGCCTGCCTCCAGCTTGTCGGTAAAGCGCAGGGCGCGGGTCAGGTCACTGGTCCAGAGGTAGCCGGTCAGGCCGTAGGCCGTGTCATTGGCGATCTCCAGCGCCTCCTCTTCCGTGGAAAACGGGATCGAGGTCAGGACCGGGCCGAAGATTTCCTCCTGCGCGATGCGCATCCTGTTGTGCGCCCCGGTGAAGAGCGTCGGGCGCAGGAAATAGCCCCTGTCGCCCACCCGGGTGCCGCCCGCCGCTATGGTGGCGCCGTCTTCTTGGGCGATGTCGAAGTAGCTGGTCACTTTCGCAAAGTGCTCCTCGCCGATCATCGGGCCGATCACGGTCTCCGGGTCCAGCGGGTGGCCGACCTTGATGTTGTTGACCCGCTCGACCAGTCGTGCCTCGAACTCTTCCCGAATGGTGTCCTGCACCAGAAGGCGCGACGACGAGGTGCAGCGTTCGCCATTGATCGAATAGATCATGAAGATCACCGCATCCAACGCGCGGTCCAGATCGGCGTCGTCGAAAACCACCACCGGGTTCTTGCCGCCCAGTTCCAGGTGCACACGCTTCAGCGTACCGGCTCCCTGTTTCTGGATCAGGCTGCCGGTGGAGCTTTCACCGACAAAGGCCAGCGCCTTGATGTCGGGATGTTCGCAGAGCGCCTTGCCCGCTTCTTCGCCAAAGCCGTTGACCAGGTTCCAGACGCCGGGGGGCAGACCGGCTTCTTCGGCGATCTCCATCAGGATGCGGGCGGAGACCGGGGAAAGCTCGGCCGGTTTGTGCACCACGGTGCAGCCAGCGGCCAGCGCTGGCGCTATCTTCCAGGTCGACAGCATGAAGGGCGTGTTCCACGGGGTGATCACCCCGACCGGGCCGATCGGCACGCGGGTGGTCAGGTTCATCAGCGTGGGGGAACGCAACTGCTTGCCGTCGCGCGCGGACGTCACCTGGTCGGCGAAATAGCGAAAGTTCTCGGCGCCGCGAATTGCGGCCTTGGACATGAAGCGCAGGGCCTGTCCGGTGTCCCAGCTTTCGCAGAAGGCGATTTCTTCGGCCCGTGCCTCGATCCCTTCGGCAATGCGGATCAGGATTTTCTTGCGTTCGGCGGCGGGCAGGTCGCGCCAGGCCGGGAAGGCGGCGGCGGCGGCCCTGGCCGCCTTGTCCATGTCCTCGGCCCCGCCACGTGCGACGGTGCAGATATGGCTCTCATCAACCGGGGAGGCATTGTCAAACGTGCCCAGGCTGCCCGGCACATCCTGCCCGCCGATGCGGTTCAGGATTCCACCGTCGCGGAACCGGGCCATGTAGGCGGTCATCGTTTCTGTATTGGCGGACAGCTCGGACATTGGGTCTCCTTCAACGCGAATCCATGATCAATTCATTAACATGTTAAGCAAAATTGGCGAGGACTTGTCAAACCCTTTTCGCACCCGGGCACGATGGCGGAAACAACACCATCCAAAAGGAAGTGGTGCAGAGGGTGGTGACAGCGACCCCAAGGCTCTTTATCTGTTTGGGGACGTTGCGAAGGACAGAGACATGGAACCGACTCTCGCATTGGTATTTCTTATTGCCAGCCTCGGCGATATGATCGTGAATGATTGCCCGGCCGATGGTTGTCTGGCGCGTGGTGACGAGGCCGCGCGCTATTCGATAGCCAGTGGTGCACTGCACAGTCAGGACGTCTGGGACGGTGGCGAGCTCTATCTGCGCTACGACCTGCCGGTCAGCTATGGCCCGTTTCAGCCGGTTGTCGGGGCCTCCGTCAGCGACAGGACGGACCTCTGGCTCGGCGCGGGCTTTGCATCGACCGTCGCCTTCGGAGACAGCGGCTGGTATGCGCAGGGCAGCCTGATGCCAGGTCTCTATGCGCAGGGGGACGGGGTCGACCTGGGGCACGTGATCGAATTCCGCTCGGGTATCGAACTGGGCTACGAGGCGCGCAGCGGGATGCGCATCGGGCTGTCCTACGATCACCGCTCGAATGCCTCATTGGACCCGGTGAATCCAGGCGTGGACCTGTTCAGCGTCCGGGTGTCGATCCCGCTGAACTGAGACTGCCCGCAAATCGGGCAGCGCCCACCCGAATGCCGAAAACTTGGGCAAACGACGTCACGATGTCGACAGCCCGACGCCAGGATCTTTGATTTTCGCCGCGCCGCAGCGTTGAAAGGGGCATGAGCGCCCAACTGAAGATTTGCGTCATCGAACCTGACCCGGAGCGTGCCCGCATGATCATTGACGGGCTGCGGGATGCGGGCTGGCAGGATGTGACCGTGATCGGGCAGATCAGCGCCCTGGCCCGACGGCTGGTCGAGCTGGATCCGGATCTGGTGCTGATCGATCTGGCCAACCCCTCGCGCGACATGTTGGAAAACCTGTCGGCCGCAACCGGCGCGGCCACCCGGCCGGTCGCCATGTTCGTCGATCACTCCGACGCCGAATTGACCCGCGCGGCAATGCGTGCCGGACTCTCGGCCTATGTGGTGGACGGGCTGGCGCGGGACCGGATCCAGCCGGTCCTGGAAACCGCCATCGAGCGGTTCCAGATCACCAGCCAGATGCGCGCGGAGCTGGACGCCGCCAAACAGGCGCTCGCGGAACGCAAGACCGTGGACCGGGCCAAGGGCCTCCTGATGCAGGCCAAGGGTATCCCCGAGGATGAGGCCTATCGCCTTCTGCGCAAGGCGGCGATGGACCAGGGGCGCAAGGTGATCGACGTGGCCGAAGCCCTGATCACCGCATCGGAGCTGTTGGGATGAGCCGCGTGGTGTTGAACCTGGGCTATGTGCCCCTGGTTGATGCCGCCCCCCTTGTCATTGCGCGCGAGCTGGGCTTTGCGGCGGAGGAAGGGCTGACCCTGAACCTCCTGCGCCAGCCTGGTTGGTCCGCGCTGCGTGATCTTCTGGCACTGGGACAACTGGATGCGGCCCATATCCTGTCGCCGTTGCCGATTGCCATGTCCCTGGGGCTGGGCGGGTTCTCTGCATCGGTGGATGCGCTGATGACACTGTCCGCCAATGGCAATGTGATCGGTGTTTCGGCCGAGCTGGCCGCGCGGATGCGGGCTTGGGGATGGGACGGTCGCTTTGACACCCCGGTCGAGACTGGCCGCGCCTTGCTGGGCGTCGCGCCCGATGCGCGGATCGGTGTGCCCTTTCCCCATTCCATGCATGTGGAGCTTGTCCACTATTGGCTTGGCGCTCTGGGTGCGGATGTGCCGAAGATTGTGACCGTGCCGCCCGCGCAGATGGCCGATGCCGTGCGCACCGGCGACGTGGACGCCTTCTGCGTCGGCGAACCCTGGGGATCCGTCGCCGTGGAGAGCGGAGCGGGGGAGCTGATCCTGCCCGGTGCCGCCATCTGGGGCTTCGCACCGGAAAAGGTTCTGGGCGCGCGGCGAGATTGGGTCGAGGCCCACCCGCCCGAAGCCCGGGCGCTCATGCGCGCCATCTGGCGCGCGGGGGAATGGCTGGCACGGCCGGACAATCGCGCGCTGGCCTCGGAAGTGCTGGCCCGGAGCGCCTTTCTGGACCTGCCTGCCGCCTTGATCGACCGCGCCCTGCGTGGCGAACTGCCGACCCGCCCTCGCGCACTGGCGGTGCGGGTGCCGCAATTCCTTCGTTTTCATGACAATGCGGCAACCTTCCCATGGCGCAGCCAGGCAGCCTGGATCGCTGCCAGGCTGGCCTCGCGCCACGGCCTTGAGGCTAATGCCGCCATTGCAAAGGCGCGTGATGCGTTTCGCACCGATCTTTATCGGGCCAACCTTGCCGACCTCGTGCCCGATCTGCCCTGCGGGTCGGAAAAGATCGAAGGCGCCATGGCGGGGGAAACCGCCGCACCCAGTCTGCGGGGCGAGGTGATTCTGGGCCCGGATGCGTTTTTCGATGGTCAGGTTTTCGACATGACCCCGGATACGTCGCCTAAAAATTGGGCAAATCCCGTTTGGAGCCACCTCGATGCTGCGTCTGCATCGCCGCGTCGCAGCAAGTAGGATAAAACAAGATCAAGGCCACGGAACAAGGGCGTTCCACCGGCCGCGAAAGAGCAACGCCGCTCATCCTGTCCGCACTCCTCCCGCGGGCAAGATGGGCGGTTTTTTAGTTCCGGGGTGCCGGAAGATGAAAGGGAAACAAGATGCTGAAATCATTCACTTTGGGTCTGGCCACCACCGCCCTGATCAGCCTGCCCGCCATGGCCGGGATGCTGGACGTCGAAAAGGACGAGCTGACCTTCGGCTTCATCAAGTTGACCGACATGGCTCCGCTGGCCGTCGCCTATGAGAATGGTTATTTCGAGGACGAGGGCCTGTTCGTCACGCTGGAAGCCCAGGCCAACTGGAAAGTGCTGCTGGACGGGGTGATCGACGGGCAGCTGGATGGCGCCCACATGCTGGCGGGGCAGCCGCTGGCCGCGACCATCGGTTTCGGCACCGAGGCGCATATCATCACCCCATTCTCGATGGACCTGAACGGCAATGGCATCACCGTGTCGAACGAGATCTGGGAGCTGATGCGCCCGCATATCCCCTCGATGGAGGATGGCCGCCCGGTGCACCCGATCAGTGCTTCGGCGCTGAAACCGGTGGTCGAACAATTCGCCGATGACGGCAAACCCTTCAACATGGGCATGGTCTTTCCGGTCTCCACGCATAACTACGAATTGCGCTACTGGCTGGCCGCCGGAGGGCTGGAGCCGGGCTTCTACTCCCCCGACGACATTACCGGGCAGATCGGCGCCGACGTGCTTCTGTCCGTGACCCCGCCGCCGCAGATGCCCGCCACGATGGAGGCCGGCACGATCTACGGCTACAGCGTGGGCGAGCCGTGGAACCAGCAGGCTGTGTTCAAGGGCATCGGCGTGCCGGTGATTACCGACTACGAGCTGTGGAAGAACAACCCCGAAAAAGTGTTCGGCATCACCGACGCCTTTGCCGAGGAAAACCCGCAGACCACGCTGGCCATCGTCAAGGCGCTGATCCGCGCGGCGATGTGGCTGGATGAAAATGACAATGCCAACCGCGAGGCAGCGGTCGAGTTGCTGGCGCGTTCGGAATATGTCGGCGCGGATGCCGAAGTTATCGCCAACTCGATGACCGGCACCTTCGAATACGAGCGCGGCGACAAGCGCGAAGTGCCCGACTTCAACACCTTCTTCCGCCACAATGCGACCTACCCCTACTACTCGGATGCGGTCTGGTACCTGACCCAGATGCGCCGCTGGGGGCAGATCGCCGACGCCAAGCCGGACAGCTGGTATGACGAGGTCGCCAAGTCGGTCTACAAGCCGGAAATCTACCTGGAGGCCGCGCGTCTGCTGGTCGAGGAAGGTCTGGCCAACGAGGGTGACTTCCCCTGGGACAGCGATGGCTACAAGGCGCCGACCCCGGCCGGGGACGTGATCGACGGCATCGGCTACGACGGCAAGCAACCCAATGCCTATCTGGACAGCCTGCCGATCGGGCTGAAGGGCGACCAAAAGGTCGTCGGCAACGAGGTCCAGGGCTGAACTGCTGGCAGGGCTGCGCTGGTTCCGGCCAGCGTCGCCCCGCCCACCTTCCGCAGGACCAATCCGCAAGTGAGGACATGAGATGACCGCCATCGACCCAGACACCATCGCCGTAGAAGAACGCGAAGCCCGCAAGGCCCGGCTGTTCACCCGCATCAACAAGCTGGACGGCTGGTTCCAGGTCCTGGGCCTGAGCTGGCTGACCCCGATCCTGAAGGCCCTGGCCGGTGACAATCCCAAGGCCCAGGCCAGGGAAATCTGGCGTCTGCTCGGCGTGCCGGTTCTGGCCATCGTCGGCTTTCTGGCTCTTTGGGCGAACCTGGCCCCCACGGTGCAGACCAGCCTGGGCGCGATCCCCGGCCCGGCGCAGGTCTGGGAGCAGGTGGGCAGTCTGCATGAGGACGCCGTCCGTGAGTCCGAAAAGGAGGCCGCCTTCTATGTCCGCCAGGACGAGCGCAATGCCAAGCTGATCGCCGAGGGTCAGGCCGACAAGGTCAAGCAGCGCACCTATACCGGCAAGCCGACCTATTACGACCAGATATGGACCTCGATCCAGACCGTGTTCTTCGGCTTCCTGATCGGCTCGGCCGTGGCCATCCCGTTGGGAATCATGGCCGGTCTCAGCCCCACCGCAAATGCCGCCATCAACCCGCTGATCCAGATCTTCAAGCCGGTGAGCCCGCTGGCCTGGCTGCCGATTGTGACCATGGTCGTGTCCGCGGTCTATGTGACCAATGACGGCATGTTTTCGAAAAGCTTCCTGACTTCGGCCATCACCGTGACGCTCTGTTCGCTCTGGCCCACGCTGATCAACACTTCGCTGGGCGTGGCGTCGATCGACAAGGACCTGGTGAACGTGTCCAAGGTGCTGAAAATGGGCACCTGGACCAAGATCACCAAGCTGGTCCTGCCCTCGGCCCTGCCGCTGATCTTCACCGGTCTGCGCCTGTCGCTCGGTGTTGGCTGGATGGTGCTGATCGCCGCCGAAATGCTCGCGCAGAACCCCGGCCTTGGCAAGTTTGTCTGGGATGAATTCCAGAACGGCTCCTCCAGCTCGCTCGCCAAGATCATGGTGGCCGTCTTCACCATCGGCATCATCGGCTTCCTCTTGGACCGGGTGATGTTTGCGCTGCAGTCCCTGTTCACATTCACGAACAACCGGTGATCGCCATGGCTATTCTGACATTCGACAACGTCTCCAAAAGCTTTGGCACTGGCACCGGCGAGACCCA
>NZ_JASBTN010000021.1 GCF_030148435.1 Aliiroseovarius sp. | reverse complement strand
ACGGCAATGCCCCATTTCCTTTCGATCAATGCCTTCGACAGGCCGACCCGCCCGCCCATCGGCACCCGCCCGAGGTCATAGAGCGTCAGCGTGCGTCCGTTGTTCAGCTCCATCCACATGTCCAGATCCCAGGGCCAGCAGATGTGCCGGCTGACATGCATGTCGAAAAGGCCCAACCCATCGGGTTTACGATGTTTGAACAGTTCCTTGGCAAGACGAAAGACGGGGTACATGGCGCGCGCTCCTTTGCCCCGGCCATGGCCAAACTTGACGCGGACGTCAATCGCGACTTCGCGTCAGACTTGTGCTTTCGCCCCGGCGCGCCTAGATGGATGGCCAAACAGAACGGGACCGAACATGAAATCGCTGATTGAAATCCTTCTGCTGGTGGCCGACGTGGCCTGGTTCATCATGATTGCCCATATCATCATGTCCTGGTTGATCAACTTCCAGGTCCTGAACCTGCGCCAGCCGATCGTCGCGCAGATCTGGTACGGGCTGAACCGGTTGCTGGAGCCGGTCTACTCCCGCATCCGCCAGTTCCTGCCGGATATGGGCGGGCTTGACCTTGCCCCTCTGGTGGCGCTGATCGGCCTCTTCGCGATCCGCATCGTGTTGCAGAACAACCTCTATACTTTCGCCTGAGGCTTGCCCCCGGGGTCCGCGCATGGGATTGTCTGCGCCAACGAACCGAGCAGCCATACCCGATGCCCCGCGATCTTGACCTGTTGAAATCCGTATTCGGCTTCGACGCCTTCCGGCCCGGCCAGGAGGAGATCGTCGAAGCCGTGAGCGCGGGCGAAAACACCTTGGCGATCATGCCGACAGGTGGCGGGAAATCCCTGTGTTTCCAGCTGCCCGCCCTGCTGCGCGACGGGGTCACGGTGGTGATTTCGCCGCTCATTGCGCTGATGCGCGACCAGGTGCGCGCTCTCAAAGCGGCAGGCGTCGAGGCCGGTGCGCTTACCTCCGGCAATACCGAGGAAGAGACCGACGAGGTCTTTGCCGCGCTGAACGAAGGCCGACTGAAGCTGCTGTATATCGCGCCGGAACGGCTGGCCTCGGGCGGTGCGATGAACATGCTGCGCCGCATCGGTGTCGGGCTGATCGCGGTGGACGAGGCTCATTGTGTCAGCCAATGGGGCCATGACTTCCGCCCTGACTATCTACGCATAGGCGAGCTGCGCCGCGCGCTGAATGTGCCGCTGGCCGCCTTTACCGCCACGGCGGACGAGGAAACCCGCGCCGAGATCGTCCAGAAACTTTTCGACGGCGAGGCGCCCCGTGCCTTCCTGCGCGGCTTTGACCGGCCCAACATCCACCTGGCCTTCGCCGCCAAGGACGGGCCGCGCCAGCAGATTCTGCGCTTTGCCGATGCCCGCAAGGGGCAATCCGGCATCGTCTATTCGGCCACTCGGTCGAAGACCGAAAACCTTGCACGGGCCCTGTGCGAGGCCGGGCATCAGGCGGTGAACTACCACGCGGGTATGGAGCCCGACGACCGACGCAACGTCGAGCGCCAGTTCCAGCAGCAGGACGGGTTGATCGTCGTTGCAACGGTGGCCTTCGGTATGGGAATCGACAAGCCCGACATCCGCTGGGTCGCCCATGCCGACCTGCCCAAGTCGATCGAAGCCTATTACCAGGAAATCGGCCGCGCGGGGCGCGATGGGGCGCCTGCGGAAACCCTGACCCTGTTCGGCGCCGAGGACATCCGTCTGCGTCGTTCGCAGATCGACGAAGGCCTCGCGCCCCCGGAACGGCGCGCGGCGGATCACGGGCGGCTGAACGCGCTTCTTGGTCTCGCCGAGGCGCATGGCTGCCGCCGCGTGCAGCTGCTGGGCTATTTCGGCGAAACGGCCGGACCCTGCGGCAATTGCGACCTCTGTGACACCCCGCCGGAGTTGTTTGACGGCACGGTGGACGTGATGAAGGCGCTCTCCGCCGCGCTGCGCACTGGCGAGAGCTTCGGCGCGGGGCATCTGATCGACATTCTGCGCGGCACCATGACCGACCGTATTCGTGAGCGTGGCCACGACGGCCTGCCGACCTTTGGCGTGGGGCGTGACCATGACAAGCGGCTCTGGCAGGCGATCTTTCGTCAGATGATGGGGCTGGACCTGATGCGCCCGGACCCGGAGCGCCACGGCGCCCTGCGCATAACCGAAAAGGCCCACCCGGTCTTGCGCGGGGAAGAACCGGTCGAGCTGCGCCGCGACACGTTGAAGAAGGGCCCGCGCCGGCCGGAGGTGAAGAGGCTGGTCTCGGACGAGGATGAACCGCTCCTGTCGGCGCTCAAAGCCAAGCGCCGCGCCCTGGCCGAAGCCGCCCGTGTGCCCGCCTATGTCATCTTTACCGACCGCACCCTGATCGAAATGGCCGAAACCCGGCCGCAGACCCTGGACGACATGGCGCAGGTCTCGGGCGTTGGGGCAAAGAAGCTGGAAAGTTTCGGCCAGACCTTTCTGGAGGTTATTGCGGGCGACGTGCCCGAGATGCACCCGACCCGCCGCCGTCTGGCCGGGCGCAGCGCGGGTGGGCTGTATGACCGTCTGGAAGAGACCCAGACCGGGCTGATCCGCGGCCCTGACGGAACTGGAAAATACATGTCCTGCACCAACACCACTCTGCGCCATATCGCCGAACGGCGCCCGGGATCTCTGGACGAACTGGCCCGCATCCAGGGCATGAACGAAGCCAAGGCCGATCGGTTCGGCGCGGCCTTCCTGGCCGTTCTGCAGGAAGAGGACTGAGCATGCTCGTCACCGTCTCCCCGGCCAAGCGGCTGGACGAAAAAGTTGCGCGTGTGAATGGCGGCACCACGCCGGTCTTTCTGGACCAGGCCGCAATCCTGGCCGAAACCGCCGGGCGTCTGACCGGGGCCGAGCTGGAGAAGCTCATGCATATCTCGCCCAGGCTGGGAGCGCTGAATGCCGAACGCTTTGCCGCCTTCGGCTCGGGCAAGGGTGAGAAACAGGCAATCGAACTGTTTGCGGGCGATACCTATGCCGGGCTCGAAGCGTCGTCGCTTGAGGATGAGGAGCTGAGCTATGCCCAGTCGCACCTGTGCATCCTGTCGGGCCTCTATGGCCTCCTGCGCCCGCAGGACAGGATCGCGCCGCACCGGCTGGAAATGGGTTCGCGGCTTGCCAATGCGCGCGGCAGGAACCTCTATGCCTTCTGGGGCGACCGGATTGCGCGGGAGCTGAACGCGCGGGCGGAAGCGACGGGCACGGATGTCCTGGTGAACTGCGCTTCGGTGGAATATTTTTCAGCCGTCGATCCGGCTGCCCTGGGGCTCAGGGTCATAACCCCGACCTTTCTGGAAATGCGCGCGGGGCAGCCCAAGGTGGTCAGCTTCTTCGCCAAGAAGGCGCGCGGCTCCATGGCGCGGTTCATGATCCAGAACCGGCTGCGTGACACCGAGTCGCTGAAGGATTTCGACCTTGGCGGATATCGGTTCCAACCGGACCGGAGCGAAGGGGACAATCTGGTCTTTCTGCGCGACGACGAGGGTTGACCTAGACAGCCGCGACCTTGGTAGGCAGGGGGGGGCGTACCCCGTTTGGGCAGGTGCTTTCGATCTCGGCCAGGATCGCCGGTTTGCGCAGGGGTTTTGTCAGGTAGGCGTCCAGGCCGTGCGACATGATCTCTTCCCCGTCCCCGGTCAGTGCGTGGGCGGTCAGCGCGACAATACGGGTAGGTGGCAGGCCTCTGGCCTGTTCGGCGGAACGGATGGTGCGAGTGGCTTCCTTGCCATCCATCACGGGCATCGAGATATCCATGAACACGAGGTCAGGCTGAAATTCTTCCCAGGCCGCAAGGGCCTCACGTCCGTCATTCGCGAATTTCAGGTCTATATCCAGCGCCTTGACCAGTTTCGAGAAGACCAGCTGGTTGGTCTTGTTGTCTTCGACGGTCAGGACGCGCATGGCACGGGTCGGTTTCGGCGGACCGTCGGTTTCGGCCGCTTCTCTGGAGGCAGGCCCCGGCTCCGGCGCCGGGATGTGACCGGCGGCCTGCCCGGCCTCATGCAGATGCAGCCCTGCCAGCGCCGAGGTCAGGTCCGGGCGTGTCAGCGGTTTGGTCAGCACCCCCGCGACCTGGTCCTTGCAAACGCGGTCCCGCCCGCCAGAGAACGGCGCCAACAGCAGAATGGGCGCGTGGGCGCCCCGTTTGGCCAGTTCGCCGGGCAGGGCCCCGCCGTCCAGGTCGGTCAGATCCTGATCTATGAACAGTACATCGGCGCGGTCTTTTTCCGCCGCAAGCGCCTCGCGGGTCGAGACCAGGACAACCGACAGGCCGAGTGCGATCAGCCGCTTTTCCAGGATCGAGCGATGCAGGTTGTCGTCCATTGCCACGACCGCGTGTTTCAACCCGGCGGGCAGGACGGGGTCCAACCCGTCCTCAAGCACCGGCAGGGTAATGTGAAGGCCGAAGCAGGACCCCTTGCCGACCTCGCTTTCAACCCAGATTTCACCCCCCATGAGTTCGACCAGCTGTTTGGTGATGGCTAGGCCCAGCCCGGTGCCTTCGTACTTGCGGTTGCGCTCGTCCTCGACCTGGTTGAACTCGCCGAAGATATGCGTTCGCATCTCTTCCGGAATGCCGATGCCGGTGTCTTCGACGGTGACATGGACCCGCTGGCGCGGGCCGGGTTCGACCGGCAGGCCGACCACACGGATCAGCACCTGCCCTTCGGCGGTGAATTTCACGGCATTGCCGATCAGGTTGGTCAGAATCTGGCGGATTCGGATCGGATCCCCCTGGTACTGCGTCGGGAGGAACAGGTCGTAGTCGATCGAAACCTGCAGCTTCTTCTCCTGTATGCTCGGTCCCAGCAGGGTCACGATATCAACGATCGTGCGCTCCAGGTCGAAGGGTTCCGCATGAAGCACCACCTTGGCTGCCTCGATCTTCGAGAAATCGAGCACATCGTTGATGATGGCCAGGAGCGCATTGCCGGAATTGCGGATTGTATCAATATAGAGCCGCTGTTCCTCGTCCAGATCACCATCTGCCATCAGATCGGCCATGGCCACCACGCCGTTCATCGGCGTGCGGATTTCGTGTGACATGTTGGCAAGAAAGGCGGATTTAGCGCGATTGGCGGCTTCGGCCCGGTTTCGGGCGTCTTCCAGTTCTTCCTCGCGCATGATGGTTTCGGTAATGTTCAGCCCCAGGCTGACCACGTCACCCAAAGCGCCGCGCTGATCAACGAGACGCAGAAAGGTGCCGTTGAACAGCTTGACCACCTTGTCGGGTATCTCGGCCTGCGCCCAGCGGGTCAGCATCTCGTCCTTCCAGGTGGCCGGGGTCAGTTTGCCAATGTCGACGATGCCTTCCTCCAGAAGGATCTGGATCATGTCGTCATAGCTGACACCCGGGCCGATACACTCAAGCCCGTCGAAGGGTGCCAGGTAGGCTGAATTTGCCGCGATCATGCGGCCGTCCGTGTCGAATACGGCAAAGCCGTCCTGGATCGTTTCGACCGATTCCCACAGCCGCCGCTTGGCGATCGCCACCTCGTTGCTGACCCGTTCCAGATCGGCGCGCACCTGCAGGTTCTCGTCCTTGACCTCTTCGACCTCTTCGCGTTTCACGACGATTTCTTCGGACAGGGCACGGGCGTGGCGCGACAGTTTGCGATTGGCTTCGTGCAGCTCGGCCTGTTTCTGCGCGAGAAGCCGTTCGGCCGCCATTCGGGCCCGACGTTCCTTGGCCAGTGTTTCGTCCAGGCTCATCCCGTGTCTCCGTGCGTGGGTGGGCGTTCTGCGCCACCGTTGGATCGGAGAATGAACAGGCAAGGTGAATACGCGGTTAACGGGGCTCAAATCACGCGTCCCCTCCGGAAATCCTGACGTTGCCCGACTCACCTTGCACGTGCCAGCATGGGTGAGGCGCAGGAGGGCATCATGCGGAACATATTGATTTTTATTTCTTTTATCTTGGGTTTTGGTCATCCGGCATGGGCGGAAGGGCCGATTCCCGAACGGCGCGTGATCTATTACAACGACGTGGATTTCCCGGGGGGCGATCTGAGGTCGATTCTCGACACCACGCAGATGGCCTGCGAAACCGCCTGTCTGGCGAGTCGCGACTGCAATGCCTTTACCTTCAACTCCCGCGCGGGCGCCTGTTTCCTGAAGTCCGAAATGGCCGGGTCCGAAACCTATGGCGGGGCCTTTTCCGCCCGGATCGCGACATTGAGCCCGGGCGCTGTTGCGATGGCCGGGGAACGTGCGGCCGAGCTGGGGTTCGCCTCGGCCCGCGACCTGGACCTTGCCCGGCGCCAGGCGGTCGACCTGCCGCATGAATATGCCGTGGGGGAGTGGCAGTTCGATGACCTGCTGACCCGCGCCGCCGAGGCCGAGGCCCGCGCCAACCTGCCGGGTGCGACGCGCAACATGGCCGCCGCCGTCGCGCTGGGGGATACCGCCGGGGCCTGGCTGGACTATGCCCGGCTGTCACTTGCCATTCGGACCAACAGCTACAGCGAACAGCGCGAATTTCGGCAGCAGGGCCTGTCTGCCGCGATCAACGCCTATCTGCGCGCAGACAGCAGGGCCGAGCGTGCCTCGGTCCTGGCAGTTCTGGCCGAGGGGCTGGAGGCCAACGAGCGTGGTCGCGACATGATCCGGGCGCTGCGTCTGGCCCAGTCCCTTGCGCCGCGCGATGACATTGACCGCGCGCTGGATACGGCTATTGGCAAATACGGTTTCCGCATCACCGGTGACGAGGTGCAGAGCGACCTTGCCGCGCCGCGCATCTGCGCCACCTTCTCTGAAGATCTGGCCAGCAACGTGGACTACACGCCCTATGTGCAGATGGATCAGCCCGGCCTGGCCGTGGTGGCCTCTGGCCGACAGCTCTGTGTCGAGGGCATTCCCCACGGCGCCCGCGCCCGCCTGACATTCCGCGCGGGCTTGCCGGCCGCCAGTGGCGAGGTGACGGCAAAGCCGGTCACGCTGACCTCCTATGTTGCCGATCGGGCACCTTCGGTTCATTTCCCTGGCCGTGCCTATGTGCTGCCGCCCAGCCCGGATGCTGGCCTGCCTGTCGTCGGGGTGAATGCGCCGACGGTTGATCTGACGCTCTACCGCGTTTCCGACCGCAACCTGGTACGGTCGATGCAGGAGCGGCTGATTGGCCGGTCCCTGTCACCTTGGGAGGAAGACGGGTTCGCCGAGAACACCGCGCAGGAAATCTGGACCGGCACCGGTGAATTGCAGGTCGAACAGAACCGCGAGGTCACGACCCGCCTGCCGATGGGCGAGGCCATTGCCGACCAGCCTCCTGGCGTCTTCGTGCTGATCGCCAAAGTGCCGGGACACGACCCATACGAATATCCGCCCGCCACGCAGTGGTTCGTGATCTCGGACACCGGGCTTGCCACGATGATGGGGGCGGACGGGCTGCATGTCTTTGCCCGCGCGCTGGGGACGGCGCAGGCGATGGGCGGGGCCGAGGTTCAGCTGATCTCCCGTGCCAACGAAGTGCTGGGTACGGTCCAGACTGATGCCAATGGCTATGCGCGTTTTTCCGAAAGCCTGACCGCCGGCCGCGGAGCCGCAGCGCCCGCCCTCGTCGTGGCCCGGGCTGGGGGCGACGACATTGCGTTCCTGTCCCTGACCGATCCCGCTTTCGACCTGTCGGACCGCGGCGTCGAAGGCCACGCAGCCCCCGGCGCCATCGACCTGTTCCTGACCACCGACCGTGGGGCTTATCGTGCGGGCGAGGTGATCCATGCCACCGCGCTGGCCCGTGACGGCGCGGCGCGCGCCATCGACGGTCTGCCGATCACCGCCGTTCTGACCCGACCCGACGGGGTGGAATATTCCCGTCACCTGAGCCGGGGTGTCGGGGCGGGCGGCCATGTCTTTGCCATGCCTGTCGGCGCCACCGCCCCGCGCGGCACCTGGCGGTTGGAGATGTTCGCCGACCCCGACGCCCCGGCGCTGGCGGCGACCACCCTGCTGGTCGAGGATTTTCTGCCCGAACGCATCGACGTCGATCTTTCCCTGCCTGAAGTGATCCGCGTGGGCGACCGCCCCCGGCTGGGCATCGTCGCGCGCTACCTGTTCGGCGCGCCGGGGGGCGATCTGCCCGTCGAGGGCGACGTGATCCTGCGCGCGGCCCGCAGGCTCGATGCATTCCCCAATTATCTATTCGGCCCGGACGAAGACCGCCCGACCCCGGCCCGCCGCAGTCTTGGTGACGGGGTGACGGATGCCGTCGGTCTGGCCACCCTGCCGGTGGACCTGCCACGGATGACTGCGCCGGGAAGCCCGCTGGAGCTGACGGTCGTGACCCGCGTGACCGAGGGCTCCGGCCGACCGGTCGAACGCAGCATCACCCGCCCGGTGCAGGCCGCCGGCCCGGTGATCGGCCTGCGTCCGCTGTTTGACGGCGATCTGCCCGAAGGTGCAACCGCCGCTTTCGAGGTGATCGCTCTGGATGCCACGCAAAGGCCCGGCGAGACCGCGCTCAACTGGACCCTGAACCGGGTCGAAACGCGCTATCAATGGTATCGCCTGGACGGCAACTGGCGCTGGGATGCGGTCCACAGCCGCACCCCGGTGGCGCGTGGGAACCTGACCACCGGGACCGACCCCGTCGCCCTGGAAACCCGTGTCGATTGGGGGCGCTACGAGCTGGTGGTCGAGACCGCCGAGGGCATTCCGGTGCGCTCCACGGCGGGGTTCCATGCGGGATGGTATGGTGTGGCCGATGCCAGCTCGACCCCCGACATGCTGGAGGTTGCGCTGGACCGCGCGGCCTACGCGCCCGGTGACACGGCGACCCTGCGCGTCGTGCCGCGTTCAGCCGGCAAGGGCGTGGTGACGGTCATGTCCAACCGGCTGATCCACATGCAGCCGGTTGATTTCACCGAAGGCGAAAACTTCGTGACCCTGCCCGTGACCGATGACTGGGGTGCAGGTGCCTATGTCGCTGCCACTTTGGTCCAGCCTCTCGACGGAGCCAGACCACGAACGCCCACCCGGGCACTGGGTCTGGCCCATGCCGCCGTGGACCCCGGCGCGCGCCGCCTTGCTGTGACGCTGGAGGCCCCCGCCGAAGCCCGTCCGCGTGGCCCGGTCGATGTCACCGTGAATGTTGCGGGCAAGGGACCGGCCTTCGTCACCCTCGCCGCGGTGGATCAGGGCATCCTGAACCTCACCTCCTTTGCCGATCCCGACCCGGCGGACCGCTATTTCGGCCAGCGCCGTCTGGGGCTGGGTCTGCGCGACCTCTATGGCCGCCTGATCGACGGGCAGGCGGGTGTCATGGGCCGTATCCGCTCTGGCGGGGACGCAATGGCCACCCTACGCATGCAGGCGCCCCCGCCCACGGAAGAGCTGATGGCGCAGTTTTTCGGCCCGATCCCGGTCGTGGACGGCAAGGCCAGGGTGACGCTTGACCTTCCGCAGTTCAACGGCGCGGTCCGGCTGATGGCTATGGCCTGGTCGGCGGACGGCGTGGGCAATGCGGCAGGTGATCTGCTGGTGCGCGACCCGGTGGTCATGACCGCCTCCCTGCCACGATTCCTGCAACCGGGCGATCGCGCGCGGCTGCTCCTGGAATTGGTGCATGCGGATGGCCCGTCGGGTGATGTGCAGCTGTCGGTCGAGGGGCAGGGGGTGGCCGTGGATACCTCCGCCGTGCCCGACCGGTTGAGCCTGGGTGAGGGCGGCAAGCTGGCCCTGTCCCTGCCAGTCACCGCCGCCGCGGCCGGGCTCAACCGTATCGACCTGGTCCTGCTGGCCCCGGACGGCAGCCGCCTGACCAAGACGCTGATGCTGCCGGTCGAGGCGCTGGACCCCGAGGTCAGCCGAACCTCGCGCTTCGAGCTGGCGGCGGGAGATGTCTTTACCCTGGACAAAAATGCCTTTGCCGGGCTGATCCCGGGCAGCGGGCGGGCGACGCTTGCCGCCGGCGCGCTGGGGCGCATCAACGTGCCCGCGCTGCTGGCACGGCTGGACCGTTACCCCTATGGCTGCACTGAACAGATCACCTCGCGCGCCCTGCCGCTTCTGTATTTCGGCCCGGTGGCCCGGGCGATGTGGCTGGCGGATGGTGTCGATGTACAGGATCGCATTGCAGATGCCATTTCCCGTGTCCTTGCCAATCAGGCCAGTTCCGGCAGCTTCGGGCTCTGGCGCCCGGCAAGCGGGGATCTGTGGCTCGACGCCTATGTCTCGGACTTCCTGTCGCGGGCGCGTGCAAAGGGACATACGGTGCCGGATGGTGCTTTCCGCCGTGCCATGGACAATCTTCGCAATCGGGTGAACTACGCCTCGGATTTCGACGAAGGCGGCGAGGCGATAGCCTATGCGCTCTATGTGCTTGCGCGCGAAGGTGCCGCGGCGATGGGGGATTTGCGCTATTATGCCGATGTGAAGGGCGGGGCGTTCTCCACTCCGCTTGCCTCGGCCCAGATGGGCGCGGCCCTGGCGGCCTATGGGGATCAGACGCGCGCGGACCGCATGTTCGCGCAGGCAATGCGGCAGGCGTCCGGGGCGCGGGATGCCGGCCAGCTCTGGCGCGTGGATTACGGCACCTCTCTGCGCGATGCCGCCGCCGTATTGGCCCTGGCGACAGAGGCGGGCAGCGATACGGTGGACCGCGAGGCGCTGATCGCACGCGTGGCCGAGGGCGCCGGTCCCCTGTCCACACAGGAGGCCACCTGGTCGCTCATGGCCACCAGCGCGCTGATTGACGATACCGCCGCGCAGGGTCTGACCCTGAACGGTGCGCCGCTGACCGGGCCGCTGGCTACGGTGATGGAGGACACCCTGTCCGGCGCCGCTCGTATCGCCAATACCGGGAATGCCCCGGTGACACTGACTCTGACTTCCACCGGCGTCTCGGAAGTGCCGGAACCTGCGGGGGGCACCGGCTACACGATCGAACGGCGCTATTTCACCATGGAGGGTGATCCGGCCGATCCCGCCGTGATCACCCAGGGCACCCGCCTTGTCGCCGTGCTGACCGTTACACCCTGGGACAATGGCGGCGGCCGCCTGATGGTGGCCGACCCGCTGCCCGCCGGGTTCGAGATCGACAATCCGCACCTGTTGCGCGGCGGCGACATCCGCGCGTTGGATTGGCTTGATGTGGTCGAGGACGAGGTGCAGACCGCCCAGTTCCGGCAGGACCGGTTCCTGGCTGCGGTGGACTGGTCCGGCCGTGCCCCCTTCCGCCTGGCCTATGTGGTGCGCGCGGTGACGCCCGGTGTGTTCCACCATGCCGCC
>NZ_JASBTN010000019.1 GCF_030148435.1 Aliiroseovarius sp. | reverse complement strand
CGGTGATGTACCAGGCCTGATCGCGGGTTTTCTCGAACCCGGTCGGGAACCAGCGGCCCGAGGTGCGGTCCAGCGCCGCATAGGGTGCCCAGTAATCCCAGGCCCCTTTCAACAGAAGGAAGGCATAGACGATGCAGAGCGCACCGGCGATCAGCGCAACGACCTTGCGCGCGCCCGGCGACATCATGTTGGTGACGGCATCGACGCCCAGGTGCGCTGTTACCTTGACCCCGTAACTCACGCCGAACAGCACAAGCCAGGCGAACAGGATCAGCGTGACCTCAAGCCCCCAGATCAGCGAGGTGTTGAAGACATAGCGCAGGACGACATTGACGAAGGTAATCATGACCATCAGGCCAAGGAGCACGGCGATGACCGTTTCCTCGAAACCCTTGGTGTGGTGGGTGGTGCTCATGGTCTTCCCCTTTCCATGAGGCGACAGGTGCAGAATTCTCCAAGGAATTCTGTCCGGAGTTTTCGAAAATTCCGGGGCCGGTCAAACGCCGGCCCCGAACCGGGAAACCCTTAGTTCTGGGCGTTGATTTCCTGGGCAACAGCGATATTGTCGGCGCCCACGTCGCCCTCGAACTGGGCCCAAACCGGTTTCATGGCGTCAACCCAGGCCTGACGCTGATCAGCGGTCAGCTGGCGCACCACGCCACCGGCGTCGATGACCGATTGCTTGGCGGCTTCGTTCACGGCGAAAGCTTCGCCGTTGCGGGTGGCGGTCACTTCGGCGATGATGGTCGACAGCTGGTCACGCACATCCGCCGGCAGGCCTTCCCACCAGTCCACATTGGTCACGAGCAGGTAGTCGATGATGCCGTGGTTGGTCTCGGTCACGCCGTCCTGCACTTCGAAGAACTTCTTGCCATAGATGTTCGACCAGGTGTTTTCCTGCCCGTCCACCACGCCGGTCTGCAGCGCGCCATAGACTTCCGAGAAGGCCATCGGCTGCGGCGAGGCGCCGATCGCTTCCATCTGCGCCACCAGCACGTCCGAGGTCTGCACGCGGAACTTCAGCCCGGCGGCGTCAGACGGCAGCTCAAGCGGCTTGTTGGCCGAGAACTGCTTCAACCCGTTGTGCCAGAAGGCCAGACCCAGGAGACCACGGCGGGTCATCGATTCCTTCATCGCCTGACCGGTCGGCGACTGTTGGAACGCGTCAACTGCGTCCATGTTCTTGAACATGAAGGGCAGGTCGAAAATGCGGAACTGCTTGGTGAAGGCTTCGAATTTCGACAGCGAGGGCGCGGCCATCTGGACGTCGCCCTGCAGCATCGCTTCCAGCACCTGGTTGTCGTTGTACAGCGTCGAGTTCGGATAGACCTCCATGCAGGCGACGCCGTCCATCTCGGCATTCACGCGTTCGGCCAACAGCGAGGCGGCGATGCCCTTCGGGTGCTTGTCGGCATTGGTGACGTGGCTGAACTTGATGACGATCTCGCCCGGTTCGCAGGCCGCGCTGGCCGCGGTGGCGGTGACGGACAGGGCCAGGGCGGTGGCAGCCCCCATCAGTGCCTTGTTCAGGAATTTCATGTCGTGTGTCCTCCCAGACTTTCCTCGAAAATACACCCCAAGCGGGCGATGCAGCTATTTGGGCATTTCAAGGGGCAACGGCCAAGAAAAACCGTCACGAAAGTGTGAGATGATAAAATAACGCACAGTTACATACGGTTAGGGAGAAATTTTTATAGGCCCGCGCCGAAGAAAAATTTGCGGTGGGCGGGATCTCACACAGCAGGAAATGGAGCCTGTGCGGAAAACCACACAGATCAGCTTCGATAGGTTTCGGGCCGAACCCCGTGGCGCGCCAGCTTGTCGTAAAACGTCTTGCGCGGCAGTTTCAGGTCCCGCGCAGCCGCAGACGCCGCGCCCCCGTGCCGCCTGAGGGCCTCGATCAGCAGGGAGCGTTCCACCTGCGCCAGCTGCTCGGCCAGGCCCAGCCCGTCGCCCTCGTCGGCCTCCCCCAGCCCCATGGCAAACCGCATCGCCGCGTTCATCAGCGCGCGCGCATTGCCGGGCCAGTCCTGCGCCATCAGACGGGCCAGCACGTCCTGGGTGATCTCGGGTTGCGGCAGGGCAGCCTGTTCGCAGGCAATGGCAACGTAGTGACGAAACAGGATCGGGATGTCTTCCTTGCGCTCGCGGATGGCCGGGATACGCACCCGCATGATGTCGAGCTTGTAGAAGAGGTCCGGGTTGAATCCGCCCCCCTGAGCCAGGGCGTCCAGGTCCTGGTAGGTGCCCGCCACCACCCGCGCCCCGCCGGGCCGGTCCAACAGGTCAAGCAGCAAAAACTGCGCCGCCGGGTCCAGCGCGGCGACCTCATCCAGGAACATCGTGCCCCCTTCCGCCCGGTCAAACCCGTCCGAAAGGGCCTCGCCGGTCAACCCTGCGGCCGGCAGTTTCACGAAGGGCCGCATTGCCGCCCCGGACAAAAGATGCACCACCTCGGCCACCTTGGAGGTCCCCGAGCCCGGCTCGCCACAGATCAGCACCTCGGCCTGGGTGCGTGCCACCGCCCGCACCCGCGCGCGCAGCTCTTCGGCCAGGCGGCTGTCGCCAAACAGCAGCCGCGCCGCCGCGTCGCCCTGTTCGGCCTGCAGCTTCAGGTGGCGGTTCTCCAGCACCAGGGACCGCGTGCGCAGGGCGCGTTCCACCACCGCGACCAGATCGTCCGGTTCGCAGGGTTTCTCAAGGAAATCGAAAGCGCCCGCCGACATGCCGCGCACCGCCATGGGGATATCGCCTTCGCCGGTCAGCAGGATCACCGGCAGTTCCGCATCCACCCCCTGCGCATGCTCCAGCAGGGCAAACCCGTCCTTGCCCGGCATGCGGATGTCGCTCAGCACCACACCGTCGAACTCGGGCGAGATATGATCCTTCGCCTCGATGAAAGACCCCGCTGTCAGCGGGTCCAGCCCCGCCAGTTCCAGCGTCTGGCCGAGGGCCTCGCGCACCATGGCATCGTCATCAACCAACAGGACTTTCTGGCTCATTGCGCCGCTTCCTCCACCTCATCTGCCCATGGCTCCAGCTCCACCGTGAAGACCGCGCCCCGCCCGGTGTTCGCGCCCCGAATCCGGCCGCCGAAGCTTTGCACCAGACCATAGGAGATCGACAGGCCCAACCCCATGCCTTCATCCCCTACCTGTTTGGTGGTGTAGAAGGGTTCGAATATCTTGTCGGGATCGGCAATTCCGGGTCCGGTATCGCGCACGGTAACGGACAGGGGATTGCCGTGCAGAAGCTTGATTTCGATCCGTTTCTCCGCCTGCCCCGCCATGGCGTCGGCTGCATTGTTGATCAGGTTCACCATGACCTGCACCAGCCGCACCTCGCCCGCGCGCACGTGACAGGCGGCAGGCGGGGTCCAGTCCAGGTCCACCCCATCGACGCGCAACCGCGCCTCGGTCAGTTCGACCGCCGTGTGGATCACCTGCACCAGATCGACCCGGCCCAGGGGCTCGCTTTCATTGCGGGAAAAGGCCCGCAGGTTCTTGATGATGCGCCCCATGCGGTTGGCCAGTTCCGAAATGCGGCCAAGGTTCTGTGCGGCCTTTTGCGGCCTGTCGCGATCCAGAAAGGCGGTCGCGTTCTCGGCAAAGGACCGGATCGCCATCAAGGGCTGGTTCAGTTCGTGGGAAATCCCCGCTGACATCTGCCCGAGAGCCGACAACTTGCCCGCCTGCACCAGTTCCGCCTGGGTGCGTTTCAGATCCTCATTGGCCTGGGACAGGGCTGCGGTGCGTTCAGCCACGCGCGCCTCCAGCCGGGCATTTGCCGCGGCCTCCACCGCCAACCGCTCGGACAGGGCGCGGCGCCTTTCGGCCAGCACCAGCAACACCGCGCCGAAGGCCAGGCACAGCGCCGCCGCCACCGCCGCCTGCAGTGTGGCCGTGCGCACGGCGGGGGCGGTATCCAGCAGGGTTTCGCCCACCATGTCGATCACGTGGATGTCCTCCGACAGGTGCAGCGCCCGGGACGGCAGGTAGGGCCCGCCGTCCAGCTGCCAGATCTCTTGCCCGAACCAGCGGCGAATTGAATGGGCCGGGAACCCCTCGTCGCCGAACCGGTCGGTCAGGGTCAGCTCCGAACGGTTGGTGACAAAGACCTGCCCCGCGTCATTGACAAAATAGGTCGCGGTGGCCGTGGTCGGCCAGTTCTGCTCGAACAGCCAGATGTCGACCTCGACCAGCACCGCGCCACGGGCGGGGCCGTTGTCCGAAAAGACCGGCGCGGCGAAGGTGAAGAGGCGGCGCGTCAGGCCCGAGGGCGCGGTCTCGACCCCGTTGGTCGCCCCCAGCGCGCCATTCAGGGCCCGGCGAAGGGGGGTGCTGTCGGGGCTGCGGCGCCCGCGACCCGGGCGGGAGCTGGCCAGAACCAGACCTGAGCGGTCCACCAGTTCGATCCCCAGCGCGCCGGTGCGGTCCGCCATCGCGCGCAGAAGCTCGCGCGCGTCCGAGGCGCTACGCCCGTCCAGCAGCGCCTTCATATCCGGGTGATCGGCCAGCAACACCGCCAGTTCGCGGTAGCGGAACAGGTGCCGGGTCAGCCGGTCCGAGGCCAGTGTCAGGTCGGTACGCCCGCGCTCCGCCAGCGTGCCCAGCGCCGAACGCCAGGCCACGCCCCAGACCCCGGCGCTGAACAGGGCGACCGCGACGAGGAACGCCAGAACCCATATGCTTCGCAAGGACTTGACCATGAGGCGAGCATAAGAATGCCCGCTTGCAATGGAAAGCAGCTTCGGGAAACCTGCGCAGATGATCCGTTTGAGCCAATCTCCGACCGCGCCCGATTTCGTTCAGGCCCCCTACCCGTTCTACGCCCGCGCCCGGTCGGCGGGCGATCTGGTGTGGTGGACCGACTATGACATGCCCATGGCCACCAGCTTCGGCGCCGTGAACAGTATCCTGCGCGACCGGCGCTTCGGGCGCGAACCGGTCACGCCCCGGGATGTGCCTGCCCATCTGGCGCCCTTTTACGCGGTCGAGGCGCATTCGATGCTGGAGCTCGAAGCGCCACGTCACACCCGGCTGCGCAGCCTGGTCCTGCGCGCCTTTACCTCGCGCCGCATCGCCGGGCTGGCGCCCGAGGTGGCGACCCTGGCCCATGAGCTGATCGATGCCTTCCCGAAAGGGGAGTTCGACCTACTGCCGGCCTTCGCCACCCGCATTCCGGTGATCATCATCGCCCGCCTTCTGGGCGTACCCGAGCGCATGGCGGACCAGCTTCTGGCCTGGTCCAACGCCATGGTCGGCATGTATAAGGCCGGACGTGACCGGGCGCGCGAGGACGCCGCCATCGCCGCGACCGAGGCTTTCGTCGCCTTCCTGCGCGCCTATGTGGAGGACCGGCGCGCCGATCCGCGTGACGACCTGATCACCCGGCTGATCCGCGCCGAGGAAGAGGGCACGCGCCTGTCCACCGACGAGCTGATAACCACCTGTATCCTGCTTCTGAACGCGGGCCACGAGGCCACGGTTCATGCCCTGGCCAATGCCGTGAAACTGCTGCTCGAGACCGGGGTCCGGCCCACGGCAGAAAACGCCGAAACGCTGGTCGAAGAGACCCTGCGCCTCGATCCCCCTCTGCATATGTTCACCCG
>NZ_JASBTN010000010.1 GCF_030148435.1 Aliiroseovarius sp. | reverse complement strand
CCACCAGCTCGCCGGGTTGCGCTTTCAGCACCCCGGCCAGTTCGGCCACGCGTTTGGTTTCCTCTTCGAGGTAGGCAAAAGCCGCCTTGCCGGTCAGCGCTTCGATCCGGCGCACCCCGGCCGAGGACGCGCTGTCGCCGAGGATCACGCAAAGCCCGATGTCACCGGTTTGTTTCACATGGGTCCCGCCGCAGAGCTCGATCGAATAGGTCTGCCCGTCCGTGCCCTTGCCGGTCGGCGCATGGCCCATCGACACGACCCGAACCTCGTCGCCGTATTTCTCGCCAAACAGCGCCTGCGCGCCAAGATCGCGCGCGTCATCCGGGGTCATGATCCGGGTTTCCACCGCCGTGTTCTGGCGGATATAGGCGTTCACCTCCATCGCGACATTGTCCAGCTCCTGCCGGCTCAGCCCCTTGTTGTGGCTGAAGTCGAAACGCAGGCGATCCGGCGCGTTCAGGCTGCCGCGCTGTGCCACGTGTTCCCCCAGTTCGGCGCGCAACGCCTCGTGGAGCAGGTGGGTGGCCGAGTGGTTGGCACGGATCGCCGTGCGGCGCAGGTGATCGACGGCCAGTTCGGCGCCCTGCCCGGCCGCGATCTCGCCCTCATCGACGGTGGCAAAATGGATGAACACGCCCGCCACCTTCCTGGTGTCCGTAACCTTGGCCGAGCCGCTTTCCGTGCGGATCAATCCGGTATCGCCAACCTGGCCACCGGCTTCGGCGTAGAAGGGCGTCTGGTTCACGACGATCTGCACCTCGTCCCCGGCGCTGGCCGTGTCCACCGCGTCCCCACCGGCGACCAGGGCCACGATCTGCCCTTCGGCATGTTCGGTGTCATAGCCCAGGAATTCGGTCACGCCCTTTTCCTCGGCCAGGTCAAACCAGACGGTCGCATCCGCCTGCTCGCCCGAACCTGACCAGGCGGCGCGCGCCTTGGCTTTCTGTTCTTCCATCGCCGCGTCAAACCCGTCGGTGTCCACGCCGCGGCCCTTTTCGCGCAGCGCATCCTGAGTCAGGTCAAGCGGGAATCCGTAGGTGTCATAGAGCTTGAATGCGGTCTCGCCGGGCAGGTTAGCGCCCTCGGGCATGTCGACCAGCTCGTCGTCCAGCAATTTCAGGCCGCGCTCCAGAGTGGCCTTGAACCGGGTTTCTTCGGTCAGCAGGGTTTCCTCGATCATCACCTGAGCTCGGCCCAGTTCAGGATAGGCCTGGCCCATCTGACCGACCAGCGCGGGCACCAGCCGGTGCATGACCGGATCCTTCGCGCCCAGAAGGTGGGCGTGGCGCATGGCGCGGCGCATGATGCGGCGCAGAACGTAGCCGCGACCCTCGTTCGACGGCATGACCCCGTCGGCCATCAGGAACGACGTGGACCGCAGATGGTCCGCGATCACCCGGTGGTGCACGTTCTTGTCGCCGAACGGATCGGTCGAGGTCGCATGGGCCGAGGCTTCAATGAGGGACTTGAACAGATCGGTGTCATAGTTGTCATGGCTGCCCTGCAGAAGCGCGCCGATCCGTTCCAGCCCCATGCCTGTGTCGATCGACTGCATCTCGAGGTCGATCATCGAGCCGTCTTCGAACTGCTCGTTCTGCATGAAGACGATGTTCCAGATCTCGATGAAACGGTCGCCATCTTCCTCCGGGCTGCCCGGAGGCCCACCCCAGATGTGCTCGCCGTGGTCATAGAAGATTTCGGTGCAGGGGCCGCAGGGACCGGTCGGGCCCATCTGCCAGAAGTTGTCATGGGTGGCGATGCGGATGATGCGGTCTTCCGGCACGCCGACCTTCTTCCAGATCTCGAACGCCTCGTCATCGGTGTGATAGACAGTAGTGTAGAGCTTGTCTTTCGGGATGTCGAATTCCCTGGTGATCAGCTCCCAGGCGAAGGGGATCGCCTCTTTCTTGAAATAGTCACCGAAGCTGAAATTTCCCAGCATTTCAAAGAAGGTATGGTGGCGCGCGGTATAGCCCACATTGTCCAGGTCGTTGTGCTTGCCACCGGCGCGCACACATTTCTGCGAAGTGGTCGCACGTTTGTAGTCGCGGGTTTCGACCCCGGTGAACAGGTTCTTGAACTGCACCATGCCCGAGTTGACGAACATCAGCGTCGGGTCGTTGCGCGGCACCAGGGGGGAACTGTCCACCACCTCGTGGCCGTTCTTGGCAAAATAGTTCAGAAAGGTCGAGCGGATGTCGTTCAGGCTGGCCATGGTCGTCTGTCTCTGATGGGCGTTCGGCTTGGTTTACAAGGGCACAGGGGCACTGTCCACAGGCTGTTGCCCCAGCCGCACAGGCAAAAAGGCCGGGCAGTTGCCCGGCCTTCGCGTAATGTTTGCCGATCAGGCTTCGACCAGCCCGTCATCATCTTCCGCCGAACCCGGCGGCATTTCGAAATCGAGCCCGTGGGCGGCGCGGATCTTGTCCTCGATCTCCAGGGCGACACGCGGGTTTTCCCTCAGAAAGGTCTTGGCGTTCTCACGCCCCTGCCCGACCCGTTCGTCACCGTAGCTGAACCAGGCGCCGGATTTATCAACCACGCCGGCCTTCACCCCCAGGTCCAGGAGTTCGCCCATTTTCGAGATGCCTTCGCCATACATGATGTCGAATTCCACCTGTTTGAACGGGGGCGCGACCTTGTTCTTCACCACTTTCACGCGGGTTGCGTTGCCGACCACCTCGTCGCGGTCCTTGATCGCGCCGATGCGGCGGATGTCCAGACGTACCGAGCTGTAGAACTTCAGGGCGTTACCGCCGGTGGTGGTTTCCGGGCTGCCGAACATGACGCCGATTTTCATGCGGATCTGGTTGATGAAGATCACCATACAGTTCGAGCGTGAGATCGAACCGGTCAGCTTGCGCATCGCCTGGCTCATCAGACGGGCCTGCACACCGACATTGCTGTCCCCCATGTCGCCTTCCAGTTCCGATTTCGGCGTCAATGCAGCCACCGAATCCACCACCACCATGTTCACCGCGCCCGAACGCACCAGCGTATCGACGATCTCCAGCGCCTGTTCACCGGTGTCGGGCTGCGAGATCAGGAGTTCGTCCAGGTCCACGCCAAGCTTGCGGGCATATTGCGGGTCCAGCGCGTGTTCGGCATCGACGAAGGCGCAGACGCCGCCCTTCTTCTGTTCCTCGGCCACGCAATGCAGTGTCAGGGTCGTCTTGCCCGAGCTTTCCGGACCGTAAATCTCGACAATGCGGCCCTTGGGCAGCCCGCCGATCCCCAGCGCGATATCCAGGCCCAGCGAGCCGGTCGAGGTTGCCTCGATCTCCGCCACCGGATTGTCGGCGCCGAGTTTCATGATCGACCCCTTGCCGAACTGGCGTTCAATCTGGGCCAGGGCCGAATCCAGTGCTTTCTGTTTATCGCTGTCGCGCTTCTTGTCCATGTCGAGCAGGTCCGCAATTGCCATTGTTTCTTCCCTTATCCCATAGCCGACCGGGGTCGGCAATGACGGCTGATGTTCTTGCCTCGTTCTCATGTTATGAGATCAATTAGAGAACATTTCAAGTAAAACCTATGAAAATCACTCTGCGTAAGAATGGTGACCAAATAGTTAACGGTTCTCTGTCCTTTTGGTATAAACGCTCCGGCGCGAGGAAATTGACCGGCTTTTTCAAGACAAATAGCGTTAGTGCAACTGGCGATGCACGGTTTCCGTAAGCTCCGACAGGGAGAAGGGCTTGGGCAGGAACACCGAATTGGGAATTCGCGCCTGGTGTTCGGCCACGCTGTCCTCGGCGTAGCCCGAGACGAAAACGACTCGCACACCAGGACGGTCCTCCAGCGCCTTGTTCACCCAGGTCGGCCCGTCCATGCCCGGCATGATCACGTCAGTCACGAAAACATCCACCTTCAGCGTGGTGTCTTCGAGTGTTTTCAAGGCTTCTTCGGCATTTTCGGCCTCCAGAACCGTATAGCCGCGCATGCGCAACGCCCGCGAGGCAAAGGCCCGCACCGGCGCCTCATCCTCAACCAGCAGGACGATCCCGCCATCAGACATCGGCTCATGGGTCGGGTTCGGCAAAACAGGTGCGCGGATCAGGTCGGCTGGAGACTGGAACCTCGGGGAGACAGAGACTTCGGGCTGTCCGTCTTTTCGTAGCCTGGCAGCGTGCGTGACGGTCGTCAGCAGCGCCGCGTCCTCCGCCCGCGGGTCGGGATCGGGGTCAAGCCTGCCGGGGGGGAGCGCCCCGGGCGTCGATGGCACCGGCGCATCTTCAGTCAGGTCGCATTTCTGGTCCGGGACCATGGGTGCGGCAGCGTGCTCAGTCTGGCCTGAAGGGGCCTGCGCGCCCGCGCCATCTTGATAGACCGGGAAATAGAGCGAGAATGTCGTCCCCTGGCCAGGCACGGAATCGACGAAAATGAAGCCGCCGGTCTGTTTGACGATTCCGTAGGCCATGGACAGTCCCAGCCCCGTGCCCTGCCCGGCGCGTTTGGTTGTGAAAAAGGGTTCGAAAATCTTCGTCAGTTTGTCCGCCGGAATACCAGTGCCCTGGTCGATCACCCGAACCGTCACATAGTCCCCTGCCGGGACGCTGGCCCTGTCCCGTTCCAGCGGCGTGTCGAGGACCACGTTGCGGGTTTCGATCCGAATCCTGCCCCCGTCAGGCATCGCGTCCCGTGCATTCACCACCAGGTTCATTAACACCTGATCCAATTGCCGCCGGTCCACACGGATCGGCAGCAAATCATTGTCGTGGCTCAAATCCAACGAGACTTTCTCACCGACCAGACGGTTCAGAAGGTGGGTCAGATCACCAAGGCTATCGGTTAGGTCGACCTTTTCCGGCCTCAGCGTCTGCTTGCGCGAGAAGGCAAGGAGCTGGCCGACAAGCGAGGCGGCGCGGTTGGCGTTCTGGTGAATCTGCGCGAGGTCGGCAAATTCCGGATCACTCTCATCATGGTTCAGAAGCAGCAGGTCGCAGTGACCCGAAATTGCCGTCAGAAGGTTGTTGAAATCATGCGCAACCCCGCCCGCCAGTTGGCCGATCGCCTGCATCTTCTGGCTCTGTACGAACTGAGCTTCGAGCGTCTTGAGCTCAGTCGCGTCATGCAGGACCGCGACCAGGGACACCCCGTTCACCTCAACCACCTGCCCCAGGGAAATCTGCAGGAACACCTCATCGTCGGGCTTGCTGGCACGCACTATCTCGGACCGGCCAAGGTGGCGGCCCGAGTTGGCCTCTCGCAGCCACTCGGATACGGGCCGCCCCAGACCTTCGACCTGTTCGGACAGCAGCGTGCCCACGGCATCCGGGTCATTCAACAATGCGCGGGCGCGCTGGTTGGCCATCTGGATGTCGCCCTCGGATCCGAGCTTGAGAAGAGGAACTGGCAACCCGTCTACTACCCCCCACTCGCCCGGCTTGACCATTGCAGTCTGCGGTTCCGGCAGAAGGTAGAGCTCCCGACGGCCGGCGGAACTGGAGATTTCCGCCACCATGGCGCGCACTGGACCCTCCTTGCCGGCCACCCGCATCACCTCCCCCGCGCGGACCGGCAGATCTGTAAACACACGGTCCAGGGTCGTTTCGCGCCCGCCCAGCAGGCGTCGCAAAGCCTCGTTCATGAACAGGATCGTGCCGGAACGCGACACGGTCATCATCGGCAGGCTGATGTTCTCACCGGTGCGCCCCGCCGGGCCACGGTCCCCCATGTCCTCGAGCCGCCAGAGATACCCGTCCTCGCCCACAAGGTGAACGGACAGGCGCATGTGGCCGCGGCGCAGCACGACATCCTCGCATGCCGAACCCTTGGCCAGGGCCTTGTTCTGCAGCCGATACAGCACCGCCGCCGGCGAGGCGAAGAGATCCCCGAAGGCGGAGGTCAGGGTTTCGCCCCCCTTTTCACCGAACCGCTCGACCGCTGCGGCATTCTGATAGCCGATCTGGCCATCCGCATCGGTGGTGAAACTGGGCGCGGCATCATGTTCGACGAAAGCAGAGACAGTCCGGAACAGTTCCCCGCGCGCATGTCGGAACCGATGAGCCAATCCGACGACCATCAGCGTCAGCGCCAGAAAAGTCCCCCCGACAAGCCCCAGCCCGATCTGCGCCAGCACCATCGGCACCGCCCAGGACGCGCCGAGAAACAGCAGCGCCAGCAACAGCAGATACCCTGCCTTGGGAGACAGGTCGATAGCGGCCTGGGTCAATGGCCGCGGAGTGAGCGCCGGGTGCGACACGTCTATCCCCCAGTTCTTGATTCGATCAGGGATATTTCGCAGGGATACTGTTAAGCCCCGATTAACAACGGCGCATTAGCAACCGCGAGTTGACTAAACCAGCAAGCTACTCGCGCGTCAATGCCGCGAAATAAAACCCGTCCGCACCATCAAGCGGGGTAAGACGCGTTTCACCGGTCGTTGTCCAGCCGCGATGGCGCGCCAGAAAGCGCGACACCTGGTCGCCATTCTCACGGTTAAGCAGAGAACAGGTGGCATAGGCAAGCACACCATCCCGCGCCACCAAACCAGATGTTTCGCCAAGAATTCCGGCCTGTATGGCGCAAACCTCATCCAGTCGCGCCTGTGTCAGCTGCCATTTTCCCTGGGGCGACCGGCGCCAGGCGCCGGAGCTGGAACAGGGCGCGTCCAGCAACACAAGGTCGTAGGGCGCCTCGGCGGCGGGATCGCGGCTCTGGGCAATACGCACCCCCGCCCGCCTGGCTCGCGTCGGAAGGTCACGCATGCGGCCGGGGTCAATGTCATGTGCCGTGACCTCTGCACCAAGCGCAGCCAGCGCCAGGGATTTGCCGCCACCGCCCGCGCAGTAGTCCAGAACCCGCATGCCCGGGCGGATCTCCAACCCGTCGAGGATCGCCTGCGAGGCCGCATCCTGAAGCTCAACCAGCCCGTCCACGTAGGCGCGGCTGGTTGCGACTTTCCGTTCACCTTCAGTGACTTGCAAGGCGGTCCTGGCAAGCGGATGGGGCGTCGCCACGATGCCTTCGCGGGCCAGGACCTGTCGCGCCTCCTCGCGCGTGGTTCGCGCCAGGTTCGCGCGCAGAAAAACCGGCGCGCGCGGACGCAAGGCGGTGCAGATGGCCTCCAGGTCGGCACCCAGGGCGCGTTCCAGCTCGGGCAGGAGCCAGTCCGGCATGTCCAGCGCCTCGCCCCGGGAAAGGACTGGCGACTGACAGGCACGTTCTTCGTCAGTCAGCGTGGCGGGGGCATAGCCCTCGCCCGAAAAGAGCGCGGATGGATCACGTCCGCCTGCGCGCTCGGCACCTATCATGACAGCGCGACCGGTCATGCCGCCGCCCAGAGCCGCAAAGCTGCGCAGGGCCCGCAGCGCGCCAAACACATGGTCGCGGATCGCCGCGCGATCCTTGGAGCCGGCAAAGCGGTGGCCACGCGCCCAGCTGGTCAGGCACTGTTCGGCATTGGCACCTGCCAACACCTGATCCAGCACTTCGATCGCCGCCGCCACGCGGGCACCGGGGGTCACAGGCCTACCTCAACTTCGACACGCAAGCCCTTCACAGACTTAGCCAATCCTGTAGTTCGGGCTTTCGCGGGTGATCTGCACGTCATGCACATGGCTTTCCTTCAGCCCGGCGCCGGTGATCTTCACGAAATTGCAGCTCTTGCGCATCTCGGCAACGGTGCCATTGCCGGTATAGCCCATGGCCGCGCGCAGGCCCCCGACCAGCTGGTGGATGACCGTGCCGGCCGGCCCCTTGTAGGGCACCTGACCTTCGATCCCCTCGGGCACCAGCTTGTCGGAGGCCGCGTCCTTCTGGAAATAGCGGTCGGCCGAACCGCGCGCCATGGCGCCAAGGCTGCCCATGCCGCGGTAGGCCTTGAAGCTCCGGCCCTGATAGAGGATGACTTCGCCCGGGCTTTCGTCGGTGCCGGCAATCATCGAGCCGACCATGGCGCAGGAGGCCCCTGCGGCGATGGCCTTGGCAAAATCGCCTGAGAATTTGATGCCACCGTCGGCAATGACCGGAATGTCTCCGGCCTCCTTCGCGCAGTCCGAAATGGCGGTCAGCTGGGGCACGCCCACACCCGCGACCATGCGGGTGGTGCAGATCGAGCCCGGGCCGATGCCGACCTTGACCGCATCTGCGCCCGCGGCGATCAGCGCGCGGGTGGCGGCGGCGGTGGCGACATTGCCGGCCACGACCTGTTGATCCGGCTTGTAGGCCTTGATCTGTTTCACCGCCTCGATCACCCCGACAGAGTGACCATGCGCCGTGTCCACCACGACGAGGTCGGCGCCGGCGTCGATCAGCGCCCTGGAGCGTTCAAATCCGCTCTCCCCCACCGAGGAGGCCGCCGCCACGCGCAACCGGCCCAGTTCGTCCTTGCAGGCAGTCGGGTTCAGCACCGCCTGTTCGGTGTCTTTCAATGTCAGAAGACCGGTCAGCTTGCCTGCACCGTCCGTGACCAGCAGCTTTTCGATCCGGCGCGCCTTCATGAGGGATTTCGCCTCGTCCAGGTCGGCCGGCTCCTGCAGCATCGCCAGGTTGTCCGAGGTCATCATGACACTGACCGGCGTATCGTCCGAAGTGGCAAAGCGCATGTCGCGGTTGGTGACGATACCGACCACGCGACCCTCGGCGTTCACCACCGGGAAACCGGTCACGCGGTAGCGTTCCTGCAGCGCCTTGGCGTCGGCCAGGGTCTGATCGGCGGTCAGGGTGATCGGGTTGTAGACGATGCCGCTTTCGAACCGCTTCACCCGGCGCACTTCGCGCGCCTGCTGATCGACGTCCAGGTTCTTGTGAATGACCCCCATGCCGCCGGCCTGGGCCATGGCGATGGCCATGCGCGCCTCGGTCACGGTGTCCATTGCAGAGGACAGGAGCGGGATGTTCAAGGCAATGGAACGGGTCACGAATGTGGTGGTGTCCGCCGTGGTCGGCAGGACGTCACTGGCGGCGGGAACCAGCAGCACATCGTCAAAGGTCAGGGCCTCGCGAATCTCCATGGCGGCGTCTCCTTGGGAGTTTTCGTTTGGCACGTCCCTATCTCATGCCCATGGGCGTTTGGAAAGGGTGATTCTCCTGATTTCGTGCCTCCGGCGGGGATATTTGGGGAAAGATGAAAGGAGATTGACAAGAGAGCCGCCTGCGTGTGTCCCTCGGGGGCCAGAAACGGGGAGGCGGGCATGGAGCTTTCGAAACGCATTCGCGGGCTGACCGGCGGCGGCAGCGACGGGTGGGACGTGTTCTACCGCGCGCGGGACATGGTGACGGCGGGCACGCCGGTGGTGGAGCTGACCATCGGCGAACATGACATCCGCACGGCACCGGCCATCCTTGAGGCAATGCAGGCGGCGGCGCAGGGCGGGCACACGGGCTATGCGATCGTGCCCGGGGTGAGCGAGCTGCGCCGGGCGGTGGCCGCACGGCTGCAGGCGCGCACCGGCGTACCGACCACGATGGACAATGTTCTGATTACCCCCGGGGGCCAGGCGGGGCTGTTCGCCGCGCACCATGCCGCCTGCGATGAAGGGGACCGCGCCCTGTTCATCGACCCTTATTACGCCACCTACCCCGGGACGATCCGGGGCGTGGGGGCTGTGCCCGTCCCGGTCGGGGCGCGTCCGCGAGACGGGTTCCAGCCGCAGGCCGACACCATCGACGCCGCAGCCGAGGGCGCGGCCAGCCTGATGATCAACACGCCCAACAATCCGACCGGCGTGGTCTATACCCGCGAGACGCTCGACGGGATCGCCGAGGTCTGCAAACGCCGTGACCTCTGGCTGATCTCGGACGAGGTCTATGACACCCAGGTCTGGGAGGGCGACCATATCTCGCCCCGCGCGCTGCCGGGCATGGCAGAGCGCACGCTGGTGGTGGGATCCATGTCGAAGAGCCACGCAATGACCGGCAGCCGGGTGGGCTGGGTCGTGGGGCCGGAACGGGCGATCGCCCATCTGATCACGCTGGCCACCCACACGACCTATGGCGTGCCGGGCTATATCCAGGACGCCGCAGTTTTTGCCCTGGGTCAGGGGGAAGCCCTGGAAGAGCAGGTCGCCGCCCCCTTCCGCCGCCGCCGCGACGCGGCCCGGGCGTTGCTTGCGGGCCAGAACGTGGCGAAGCTCGTACCCTCGGGCGGGGCGATGTACCTGATGCTGGACATGCGTGCGACGGGGCTCACGGGGGAGGAGTTTGCCAATCGGCTGTTGGACGAAGAACACATCGCCGTCATGCCCGGCGAGAGCTTTGGCCGGGCAGCAGCGGGGCATGTCCGCGTGGCGATGACCGTGGCGGATGAGGCCTTCGAGGCGGCGTTGAAGCGGGTGCTGGATTTCGCCGCCAAATCGGTGCGCTGAGCGGTCTTTCCGAAACAGGGGGGGGCGACCGCCCGCTGGGCGTGCCCTCCGCCCGGCCCAGAACCTGCGCAATGCGGGCCAAACCCGGTTTTCGTCGCCACTTCCTGATGGAACACGCTATCGTAGCCGCATGATGTTCGACCTGCCCGGTGATGACACGCTTTACGCAGCGCTCATGGCCCGCGACGCCGCCTATGACGGGCGGGCCTTCGTCGCCGTGCGCGCGACCGGGGTATTTTGCCGCCTCACCTGCCCCAGGCCGAAGCCGGCACAGGCCGGTTGCGCCTTCCACGACAGTTTCCTTTCCTGCCTGGAGGCAGGGTTGCGCCCCTGCGAACACTGCCATCCGCTGGGCGACGACCCGTTGGTCACAGGGCTGATCGCGGCGCGGCAGGCCGACCCCGCCCGCCGCTGGCGCGAAGGCGGCCTGACCGCAGGGGATCCTGATCCCTCGGCTGTGCTCTGGGCCGACTGGATCGCCACGCCGCTGGGGCCGATGGTGGCTGTGGCGGACACCCATGCGCTGCACCTGCTGGAGTTTCCCGAGCGCAAGGCGCTGCCGCGCGAACTGGACCGGCTCCGGAACATGTGTGGCGGGCCCATCGGCTTTGGCCGCCCTGCGCCCATCGGCCAGGCAGCCCGCGACCTGGCCCGGTATTTCGACGGCACCAGCCCCGGCTTTGAAACCCGTCTCGCCCCGCGGGGCACGGTGTTCCAACAGGCGGTCTGGGCAGAGCTGCGCCGCATTCCGGCAGGGCAGACCCGCAGCTATTCCGAGCTGGCCCGCGCGCTCGGCCGCCCCTCTGCAACCCGCGCGGTGGCGGCGGCCAATGGCGCCAATCCCATCGCCATCCTGATCCCCTGCCACCGCGTCCTCGGCGCGGATGGTGCGCTTACCGGCTATGGGGGCGGGCTCTGGCGCAAACAGCGCCTGATCGAGATCGAACAACGGCATTTTTCCGAAGGAGAGACCCCATGACCCGAGATATCGGCGCCGCGTTGCGCGCGCTTCACGTGAAGGGCGATCCGTTCATCCTTGCCAATGCCTGGGATATCGGCTCGGCGAAGCTGCTGGCCGGGCTGGGAGCGCAGGCGATTGCCACTTCCTCGGCGGCACATGCCTTTACCCTCGGCCGGCCCGATATGGGGCATGTGACGCGTGACGAGGCGCTGGCCCATGCCCAAGACCTGGTGGCGGCGGTGAACGTGCCGGTGTCGGGCGATTTCGAGAACGGGTTCGGACATGATCCCGACACCTGCGCCGAAACCCTGCGCCTGGCGGCCGGGGCTGGCCTGGCAGGAATTTCGATCGAGGACACGATGCTGCCCGAGCCCACGCCATATTCCCGCGATCTGGCGGTGGAACGCATCCGCGCCGCCGCAGCCGCCGCCCGCGCCCTGCCCGGGGATTTCGTGCTGGTGGCCCGCGCCGACGGGGTGATGAACGGGCAATACGATCTGGACGAGGCGATTGCGCGCATCCAGGGCTACGAGGCGGCCGGGGCGGATTGTATCTATGTGCCGATGCCCGGCGACATGGGCGGACAGGCACAGGTCTGCGCGGCCACCACGCTGCCGGTCAATGCGCTTGCCGCCGGCCCCTTCGCCGAGGTCAGCCGCGCCGAGTTTGCCGGGGTGGGCGTCGCACGCATTTCACTGGGGTCGGCGCTGGCCCGTGCCACGCACCGGCTGATCCAGGACACGGCGCATGCCATGTTCGACCGGGGCGATTTCAGCGCGCTTGCCCATACGATGCCGGGCAGCGAGATGGACGGGTTCCTGATGGGCTAACCGCCAGCGGCGGGCGGGACAGCCTTGTCGGCTCCCGGTTCTAATCGCTGGTCACATCGTGCTGATAGATCCAGTCGAACCGCTCCAGCACCTTCTGCGGCGCGACACGGTTTGCAATCCGCAGCACACCATGGCCCAGCAGTTTCGCCACCGGGTTGCCGTAGTGATAGTTGCGCGCGTTCTTGTTGGCGGCCTCGATCACCCTGGATACACGGGTGCGGCGGCGCGCCTGGTACAGCGCCGGGCCGTCCTGCATGCCCTGTACCGCGAGGCTGTCGGCCAGAACCCAGGCGTCCTCCAGCGCCATCACCGCGCCTTGTGCCATGAAGGGCAAGGTGGGATGCGCCGCATCGCCCAGCAGGACCGTCGCGCCGCGATGCCATTCGATTGCCACCGGGTGGCGGTGCAATCCCCAGACATGGACCTCTTTGACCCGGCCCAGCACGTCGCGGGCATCCTTGCAGAAACCTTCGAAGGCCTTCACCAGGTTGGCCGGATCATCCTTGTGGAACCAGCCTTCGGCGGCCCAGTCGGCGCGTTCCTCGACCGCGACCAGATTGACCACCCGGCCCTGGCGCAGCGGGTAGGTGACAATGTGGCGGCCGGGCCCCATGTAGACGGCGGCCTCGGCCTCTTCGCGGCCGGTGGCGGGCACCAGGGCGCGCCAGGCGACCTGGCCGGTAAAGAAGGGCTCGCGCTTGCCGTTGAGCTGGGGGCGCAGCGCGGAATGCAGCCCGTCTGCGCCGACCAGGAAGTCGACGCCCCGGAGGCCTACGCCCTCGATGTGGAGGATCGGGCGCGTTTCTGTCAGCTCGACCCGGTCGATGCGCACACCGCATTCGATCGTCACCCCCAGATCACGCGCGCCCTGCACCAGCACGTCCAGAAGGTCCGCGCGGTGAAACAGCAGCCAGGTCTCGTCCGGCCGCAGCAGCGCGAGATCGAGGTCGATCACCTCGCGCCCGGTCAGCCCGTCGCGCAGCCAGACGCCCCGGGATCGGGTGGAGCGCCGGCGCGCGGCCTCCCCCAGCCCCAAGGCATCCAGCACGCGCACGCCGTTGGGGCTGATCTGCACCCCGGCGCCGACCTCGCCCAGTTCCGCAGCCTGTTCCAGCACGGTGACTCTGGCGCCGCGCTGCGCCAGCGCGCAGGCCGCGGCAAAACCGCCGATCCCGCCGCCCATGATGGTGATGTCCTGTCCGATCAGCATGTCTCGCCCCTCCTGTCCCACTTCCCCTCTATCGCAAGGGGGGGGAAACGAAAACACCGGGACGCGTTGCCGCGCCCCGGTGCCGTTCAGTCAAGAACCGTTCCCCGGGTTGTCCCTTTGGGAATCAGTCGTCCCGGTGCACCTTCTCGCGCCGCTCGTGGCGTTCCTGGGCCTCCAGGCTCAGGGTTGCGATCGGGCGCGCATCCAGACGTTTCAGCGAAATCGGTTCGCCGGTCGCCTCGCAGTAGCCGTATTCACCCTCGTCGATGCGGCGCAGCGCCTGGTCGATCTTGGCCACCAGCTTGCGCTGACGGTCGCGGGTGCGCAGCTCCAGCGCGCGGTCGGTCTCTTCCGAGGCCCGGTCCGCGATGTCCGGAATATTGCGGGTGTTGTCCTGAAGCCCTTCGATCGTGTGCTTGCTGTCATCCAGAAGGTCGGCCTTCCAGGCTTCGAGCTTGCGCCGGAAATATTCCAGCTGGCGGTCATTCATGAAGGGTTCGCCCTCGGCAGGACGATAGTCATCAGGCAGGAAAATTTCGGCTTTCATACCAGTTTCCTTGTTGCTCGCCGGCCTTGATTCTCTACTCCCCGAGTAAAGGAACAACCGGTCTCCTCCTGGGCGCCCGTTTACACCCGTGCCGAAGGGTTGTCACTAGGCAAACCGGTGAAATCGCATGAGCGCGTCACCGTGCCGTAGGGTAAGGACCACCTTGCCGATTTCATGACCATTCCGGCACGGTTTCGAGGCCTTTGACGAAAAGGACGTCGGGGCACGGGGTGGCAGACGGCCTGCGCGCTTGCCAAACGGTGGGCGGGCCTTTACCTCCCGTCTCGCAGCCCAGCCAAGGAGAGCCGCTCATGAGCACCCGTTTCGAAGGCACCGCCGAATATGTCGCCACCGACGACCTGAAGGTCGCCGTGAACGCCGCGGTGGCGCTGGAACGGCCCTTGCTGGTCAAGGGGGAACCGGGCACCGGCAAGACCGAACTGGCCCGCCAGGTGGCCGGGGCGCTTGGCGCCGACATGATCGAGTGGAACATCAAATCCACCACAAAGGCGCAGCAGGGGCTGTATGAATATGACGCGGTAAGCCGCCTGCGCGACAGCCAGCTGGGCGATGAACGCGTGCATGACGTGGCCAATTACATCAAGCGCGGCAAGCTCTGGGACGCTTTCGAAGCCGACCGGAAGGTGGTTCTGCTGATCGACGAGATCGACAAGGCGGATATCGAGTTTCCGAACGACCTGCTCCAGGAACTCGACAAGATGGAATTCCACGTCTACGAGACCGGCCAGACGATCCGCGCGAAACACCGCCCGATCATCATCATCACCTCGAACAACGAAAAGGAACTGCCCGACGCCTTCCTGCGCCGCTGTTTCTTCCACTATATCCGCTTCCCAGACGTGGAGGTGATGAAGAAGATCGTCGAGGTGCACCACCCGGGCATCAAGGAGGCGCTGCTGACCACCGCGTTGACCCAGTTCTACGAGATCCGCGATCAGGCCGGGTTGAAGAAGAAACCCTCGACCTCCGAAGTGCTGGACTGGCTGAAGCTGCTGCTGGCCGAGGATCTGAACGCCGAAGACCTGAAACGCGACGGCGCGAATGCCCTGCCGAAACTGCACGGCGCGCTTCTGAAGAACGAACAGGACGTGCACCTGTTCGAACGGCTCGCCTTCATGGCGCGCGGGCAGCGCTAGGGCCTTTCCCGACGCCCACGATCGGGTGCGCAGCAGCATCTGAGCGCTAGGCCGCGACGGCTGTCGCGGTATCAGACGGCCACGGGCCGGATCAGTGTTGCCAGGTATTCGCGCGTAGCCTGGTCCCAATCGGCCGGATCCTCGCCATGCGCTATCTGGGCGTGAAGCTCCATCAGTTTCCAGACTTCTTCCGTGGTCTCGGCCGTGACGCTAGCGGGACAGTCTTCCATGCCCTCGCAGTCCCGGCAGGCATATGAATACGCGTCAGTCATGTTTTGCACCCTCCATACGTGTAGCATAGCACACTCCCGTTCCGCCTCCGGATCGTCGCATTTTTGCCTGGAATGCCTCACATGTTAACCAATCGCCGTGTGGGCCGGGCCCACTCGCTCCACTATATGTAGAGCGTGATTGTTCCGTTTTCTCACACAACGCGTTTCCTGTCCCAATTTTCGCCACATTTCCCTTTGAGGAATCACGACCTTCCTCTAATCATGGTTGAGCCTGGGGGGGGGCGAAAACGGTGTGTTTGTATTGTGTTGGGAGACAATGCTCACGTGTCCGTTCAACCGTTGACGCGGTCTGATACATGGTCCTTGGGCCGGTGGTGGGACACCGGAATTGACCGTGACCAGATCTGCGCCGGTGTGCGAGGGCCTGAAACCTCCTCCACCCTGGTCTTGCGTTTCGGATTGAACGGTTGTCCCGGTCGATGGACCGGCGATGGTGCCCGCGATCAGGGTGCCCGCGGACGCTCACACGGAGCGTCGTCACATGTGTGCCCCCGAACGATCCCGCCGCGTGCCCCCTCCGCAAGGGGACAAACAGCACGCAGGGATCGGGGCCCTCTCCACCACAGGATCCGATGCGCGCCGCCCCCGTCGCCGGAACGACACGCCTTGCGCGCCCGACCGGTAAAGGAAGGAACTGAAGATGCGTAGGTTGCTCATTCCCGCCCTTCTGACCCTTGCCGGTTGCATGCAGGCACCGCCGGGCCCGGTCGATCGCACGGCCGAAGTCACCACGCGACGCGTGGCCACCCTGACCGATGCCCTGCCCCCGATGAAAGCCTTTTCGGCCACGCGCATCCAGGCGCCGTCCCGGCCAAACCGGCAGATCGCGGCGGATTTCCTGGACCTGGCCTTTCGGCTGGAAAGCGGCCGCGCGCTGCCGGTCCTGACCCGTTTCGAAGGCCCCGTGACCCTGCGGGTCACGGGCAATGCCCCGGGATATCTTCAGGTCGATCTTGAACGGCTTCTGCGCCGGTTGCGGGTCGAGGCGGGGATAGATATCCGTCAAACCGCCAGCAGCGCGCCTGCCGGCATCAATCTGCAGATCATCCCGAAACGGCAGCTGCAAGGCCTCGTCCCGAATGCCGCCTGTTTCGTCGCCCCCAATGTGGCCAGCTGGCAGGAATACAAACGCCTGCGCCGCTCCTCCGCCACCGACTGGGCGCAATTGACCACCCGGCGCCGGATGGCGGTCTTCATTCCGGGCGATGTCAGCCCGCAGGAGATGCGCGATTGCCTGCACGAAGAGATCGCCCAGGCCCTTGGACCGGTCAACGATCTCTACCGGCTGACGGATTCGGTATTCAACGACGACAATTTCAACACCGTGCTGACCGGGTTCGACATGCTGGTGCTGCGCGCCTATTACGCACCCGAGCTGTCCTCGGGCATGACCTGGGCTCAGGTTGCCACCCGCCTGCCGGGGATCCTGGCGCGGCTGAACCCGCGCGGCGGCACCGGGGTGCCCACCGCGAGCTACCCGACGCCGCAGTCCTGGAAACAGGCGATCGAAACCGCTCTGGGCGCCGATGCCGGCCCCGCGCGACGGCGGAGTGCGGCCCAGGACGCGGTGTACATCGCCCGTGCGCAGGGCTGGTCCGACACCCGCCTGGCCTTCAGCCTCTACGCGTTGGGGCGCCTGTCGCTGGGTGTGAACACCGATGTCGCGCTCCAGGCCTTCCGCGAGGCCGAAACGATCTACCGAAATTCGCCGGGCTCGGATCTGCAGGTGGCGCATATGGGGGTGCAGCTTGCCGCCTACGCGCTTTCGGCCGGCAAAGCGCAGCGCGCGATCGAGATTGTGAACACCCATGTCCCCGCTGTGATGAACGCGGAAAACGCCGCCCTTCTGTCCACCTTCCTGATGATCAAGGCCGAAGCGCTTGACCTTGCCGGGCGCCGGGCCGAGGCACGGCTGGTCAGGCTCGACAGCCTCGGCTGGGCGCGCTATGGGTTCGGCTCGGACGCCCAGGTGGGCCAGAGGCTGCGCGAGATTGCCGCCATCTCACCGGGCACATGAAGTGACGCCCGGCGACGGGCACATGTGGTGACGCCCGGCGACGGGCGATTTTGGGGGCAAAGATGATCCTATTTCCGGCGCTGATCCTGGGCGCGACCTTGGGCTACATGCAGGCGGCACGGCGTGGCGGCAACCGTCTGGACCGGCTGCAATATGCCGCCGTCTACGCGCTGATCTTCGCGCTGGCCGGCCTGTTCGCCACGATCCTGATCGACCGCGCGATCTGATGTTCCTGCCCTTCTTCGAGACCCTGCGCGCCAATAACGTGCCCGTATCCTTGCGCGAGTATCTGGCCTTTCTCGAAGGCATGAAGGCGGGGCTCGTGACCTATGAGGTCGAAGGTTTCTATTACCTCGCCCGTGCGGCGATGGTGAAGGACGAACGCAACCTCGACAAGTTCGACCGCGCCTTCGCGCAGAGCTTCGAGGGGTTGGAGCAGATCAGCCTGGACCAGGTGCTGGAGGCCGTGGACATCCCGGAAGAGTGGCTGCGCAAGATGGCTGAAAAGCACCTGTCCGCAGAGGAAAAGGCCGAAATCGAGGCGCTTGGCGGCTTCGACAAGCTGATGGAGACGCTGAAAGAGCGTCTGAAGGACCAGGAAGGCCGCCACCAGGGCGGCAACAAGTGGATCGGCACGGCGGGCACCTCGCCCTTCGGCGCCTATGGCTACAACCCGGAAGGGGTGCGCATCGGCCAGGCCGAAAGCCGCCACCAGCGCGCGGTCAAGGTCTGGGACAAGCGCGAGTTCAGGAACCTCGACGGCGACGTGGAACTGGGCACGCGCAACATCAAGGTGGCCCTGAAACGGCTGCGCAACTGGGCCCGCGACGGGGCGCATGACGAGCTTGACCTGGATGGCACGATCCGCGCCACGGCCGAGCACGGTTATCTGGACGTAAAGACCCGACCTGAACGAAGAAACGCCGTCAAGGTATTGTTGTTCCTGGATGTTGGCGGTTCGATGGACCCGCATATCAAAGTGGTGGAAGAGCTGTTTTCCGCCGCCCGGGCCGAATTCAAGCACCTGGAATACTACTACTTCCACAATTGCCTCTACGAAGGGGTCTGGCGCGACAACACCCGGCGCTGGAACGATCAGACTCCGACCTGGGAAGTGCTGCGCACCTATGGGCCGGACTACAAGTGCATCTTCGTCGGCGATGCCTCGATGTCGCCCTATGAGATCGCCTATCGCGGCGGGGCGAACGAGCATTGGAACGAGGAGGCGGGACAGGTCTGGCTGGAACGCGCCCGCGAACAATGGCCCGACAACCTGTGGATCAACCCCCTGCCCGAACGCCACTGGCGCTATACCCAATCGGTGCAGATGATCGACCGGATCTTCGAAGGCCGCATGGTGCCGATGACCCTGGAAGGCATCGACCGCGGCATGCGGGAACTGGGGCGCTGAACCGGCGCCCAGGCGCTTGACCGTGCCCGGATCAGTACCCGGGGCGCGCGGATTGCCCGAATTCCCGGAAAACGCGTTGCACAGCACGACGGAACCCGCTTTTCTCTCCGTATCACCGCTGAAAGGACCGGGACAGCGATGGCATTTCTGAAACGCATGTGGGCGGCGGCACCTGTTGCCACGGTGGTGCTGGGCCTGGCCCTGGTGGTCAGCCTGCTCTTTGTCCTGCGCATGACAGCCTTCGGGATCTACTGGAACGACCCGGCCCGTCGCGACCAGGCGATCCAGCCTTGGATGACCCCGCGCTACGTCGCCCATTCCTGGCAGGTGCCGCCCGACGTGCTGATGGAAGCACTGGAACTGGAAGGCCCGCCCGGCATGGGACCGACCAGCCTGCGCGACGTGGCCGAGCGACTGGGCATGCCGGTCGAGGCCCTGATCCTGCGCCTTGAACAGGCGATAACCGACCACCGCGCGGCGCAGGGTACGGAGCCGGGGCAATGAGCGAGACGATCTTTGCCCTTGTTTCCTCCTACGGGGTCTATGTGATCTTTGCTTCGGCCTTTCTGAGCTGTCTGGCCCTGCCGATCCCGACCTCGCTGATGATGCTGTCGGGCGGGGCCTTCGTCACCACCGGGGATCTGAGCCTGTGGCAGGTGATCGGGGCGGCCTATGCGGGCGCGGTGATCGGCGACCAGGCCGGGTTCGCCATCGGCCGGTTCGGCGGCACCCCGCTGGTCGAACGCCTTGCCCGCACCCCGGCCCGCAGCGCGGTCCTGACGCGGGCGCGCAAGCTGGTGGACCGGCACGGCGGATCGGGCGTGTTCTTTTCCACCTGGCTCTTTGCGCCCCTTGGGCCCTGGGTGAATTTCGTGGCCGGGGCCACGGGGCTGGGCTGGCTGCGCTTTGCGGTTTGGGACGTTTTGGGAGAGCTCGTCTGGGTGTCGGTCTACGTCGGTCTGGGCATGGGATTTGCCAGCCAGATATCGCTGGTCGCAGAGGTCATGGGCGACGTGGTCGGGCTGCTGGCGGCCCTTGGCGTGGCTGGCGGCGCGGGCCTGTGGATCCGCGCGGCCCTGCGCCAGAAACGCGGCAAACGTCCTGGCGCACCCGCGAACACCTGAGCGCTGGCGCCGGGCCCGCCCAACCCCTATATCAGAACCATGTTGAAGCTTACGCCCCTCCTGCTGGCACTGGCCTATGGCTATGTCATGTATCGTTTTTCCGCCTGGCGCACCGGGCGGATGCTGGACGAGCAATCCACGCCCCTGGCCGACCCGGGGCTGAAGGCGCTGATGGATCGCATGGCCGTCGCGCTCGACCTGCCCCGCATCAAGGTCCATGTCTACGAGGTCGACCCGGTGAACGGGCTGGCCGCACCGGACGGGCGCATCTTTCTGACCCGCGGGTTCCTGAACCAGTATCGCGACGGCAAGGTCACGGGCGAGGAACTGGCCAGCGTGATCGCGCATGAGCTGGGCCACGTGGCTCTGGGGCATTCCCGCCGGCGCATGATCGACTTCTCCGGCCAGAACGCCCTGCGCACGGCTCTGGCGATGGTGCTGGGCCGTTTCCTGCCCGGGATCGGCAGCTATATCGCCGGGCTGCTGACCTCGCTGCTGGCGGCCCGGATCAGCCGCACGGATGAATACGAGGCCGATGCCTATGCCACCGCGCTCCTGATCAAGGCAGGGATCGGCGCCGAGGCGCAGAAGAGCCTGTTTCGCAAGCTCGACGCATTGACGGCGGAACGGCGTGGGGTCTCGCCCGCCTGGCTGATGAGCCATCCGAAAAGCGATGACCGCATCGCGGCGATCGAAAAGAACGAGGCAAAGTGGGACGGCTGAGCTGCGCCGGAGGCCGCAGCCCCGGCTGGCGCGCTACGGGTCGCCCCACAGTTCCAGCGCCTTGCCAAGACGCGGCAGGCGGGCCTTGCGCATCAGTTTGCGCAGCGGCCAATCCTGGCCCGAAAGGCGCTCTGCCTCGGTCCGCACCCTTGTGACCACGGCCCGCAGGACCGCCGGGTGACGGTCGAACAGGTCGCGCAGCAGGGCGTCCGGGGTTTCCCTCCGCAGCCCCTCCTCGGCCAGGGTGTGGCGGGGAAAGTCGGCATTGTTCATGGTCAGCAGAACATCCGCCCCGCCCGCGATGGCGGCGGCCAGCACGTGGATGTCGTTTTCATCCGGCAGCCAGAGCCGCGCCATGTCCCCGTCGCGCGGGGTCACGCAGGCTTTCGGGAAACCCGCGTTCAGGGAGGCGATTTCGCCCCGGGCAAAGAGCTCCTGTTCCGGGCCCAGCTTCACGGCGGCACGGGCCCATTCCTCAAGGATTCGCGGCGACCAGAGCGGCACGAACAGCCCCTCTTTCGCGCAGCCGATCAGCACCTCGCGCATCACGGTCGGGTAGAGCACACAGGCATCCAGAAGGACTTTCACCGCGCCTGCCCTCAGTCCAGCCGGAAGAAGAGCGACTTCAGATAGCCGCTTTCGGCAAGCTGAGGCAGCTGCGGGTGGTCGGCCCCGGCAAAGCCCGTGTGGATAAGCTGTGCCGCGCGCCCGGCCCGGCCGATCCCGCGCGCCGAGGCATTGCGGAACCTGGACAGGTCGGCGGCATGCGAACAGCTGCACAGGCCCAGATAGCCGCCCGGTGCCACCAGCGGCGCGGCCAGGCGGGCGACGCGCTCATAGGCACGCAACCCGGCTTCCAGCGCCTTTTTCGAAGGCGCAAAGGCAGGCGGGTCGCAGATCACCACGTCGAACTGCGCGCCCTCGTCATTCAGCGCGGCAAGCACGTCGAAAGCATCGCCCTTGCGGGTGGCGAAGCGGTCGCCCATGCCACCAAGCTCTGCCCCCTGTTCGGCCAGCGCCAGAGCGGCAGCGGATCCATCAACGGCCAGGGCGCTCTCTGCTCCGCGCGCCAGCGCAGCCAGGCCGAAGCCCCCCACGTGGGAAAAGACGTCCAGCACCCGTTTGCCGCGCGCCAACCCGGCGGCAAAGGCGTGGTTCGGGCGTTGATCGTAGAAAAGTCCCGTCTTCTGCCCGCTCAGAATGTCGGCCACATAGGTGGCCCCGTTCATCGGCACCGGCACGGGGGCGTCAAGCTGGCCGCGCAGCACAACGGTTTCTTCGTCCAGCCCTTCCAGCGCGCGGGCTCGGCCGGACGCGTTCTTGACCACCGTGGTCACGCCCGTGACCGCGATCAGCGCGTCGGCGAAATCCTCGGCCAATGCATCGGCCCAGGCGGCATTCGGTTGCAGCACGGCAACCTCGCCGAACCGGTCGAGCACCACGCCGGGCAGCCCGTCCGCCTCGGCATGGACCAGCCGATAGAACGGCGCGTCGAACAGGGTCTCGCGATGGGCCAGCGCCCGTGCCAGGCGTGTGGATATCCAGCCGCGGTCGATTGCCGCCTGGGGGTCGCGGTCCAGCATGCGGGCAAATATGCGCGAGCCGGGCGAGACCGCCACCGTGCCCAGAGCGTCCCGCGCCCCGTCCTCCAGCACCGCGATCGTGCCGGGCGCAAGCGCCCTGGTGCGCCGGTCCGTGACCAGCTCGTTGTCATAGACCCAGGGGAAACCGTGGCGGATTGCGCGGGCGTTCATCTTGGGCTTGAGGCGGATGGTTGGGCGTTGATCAGTCATGCGCCTGCCATAGCGCAGCCGGGGGGCACAAGAAAGGGCGGACCGCAAGGCCCGCCCCTCCAAAGTTGAACAGGTTGTCCCGCGGCCTACCGGGCCGCGGCCAGCAGGATCGGAGCCCCTGCGTCGCGCGGGCGGGTCAGCTCGGCCAGGATCACCTTTTCCAGATGTTCGACAAGGCGCACCTTCTGTCCACGTCCCATGGCTTCGGCGCGCATCGCGGCCTGCCCGCCATAAGCCTTCAGGTCGGCAGCGACGCTTCGTGCCGGCTCAAGCACGACGCCGGTCTCGGCATCGCGGACCGTCATCAGGAAACGGATCGAATGCACGCCCCCCACCGTATAGCGGGTGCGCTCGGTGACAGAGTGGAAGCGTTCCACCTCGATATCCACCACAACGGCCTGCGGGCCGGACAGCCGGGCAATGCCATTGCCCATGCCGGTTTCGAAGATGGCCCTGACCTGCTCGTACCGGTTGCCGTAGGGTTCGCCGCGCCAAACGATATCGCCGCCGGGGTAAAAACGGTTCGCCTCGGACACTTTCAGGGTTTCCGGCACGGTCACGTTCAACTGAGCCACCGAGATATCGGGGCGCAGCGTATCCTCCGCGGCCGAGCTCAAGAGCGGCCCGACATCCGTCGAATTGCGCGTCACCACGTCAGTGGCGGCACAGGCCGTCAAGCCAAATGTGGCGATCATTGCGAAAATCAAGCGTTTCGGTATCATGTCCTGCCTCCGTACCGGGGCATTGCGCCCCACCCATTTCGGTTTGTTGTCAGGACTGTGTTAACCAAATGGGGCAGGAATGAGGAAATCCGTGGACCAACCTGCGATTTGTGCGATTCTGGAAACAATGCCCAGTTTGATCGAAAGGGGTTGTTAGCGCTAACAGAACATGTTAGACCAGCGCCGTTGTCAAGGGAGCCGCAACCATGCCCAACCTGCACCCCGAACTGGAGCGTGTCACGGACAGGATCATTGAACGATCCGCGACCGGGCGCGCCGCCTATCTGGACAAGATCAACCGCGCCGCCGAGGACGGGCCGCGCCGCGCCCACCTGAGTTGCTCGAACCAGGCCCATGCCTATGCCGGCGCAGGTGAGGATCAAGACGCGCTGGCCACGGGGCGGGCACCGAACATCGGGATTGTCACCGCCTATAACGACATGCTCTCGGCGCACCAGCCCTATGGCACCTACCCCGACCTGATCCGCCGTGTGGCGCGCGACGAGGGCGCCACCGCCCAGGTCGCGGGCGGCGTACCGGCCATGTGCGACGGTGTGACCCAGGGCGAAGCGGGCATGGAACTGAGCCTGTTTTCGCGCGACGTGATCGCGCTGGCCGCCGGGGTCGCCCTGTCCCACAACACTTTCGACGCCGCGCTGTACCTTGGGGTCTGTGACAAGATCGTACCGGGGCTGGTGATGGCGGCAGCCACCTTCGGCCATATCCCTTCGGTGTTCCTGCCGGCAGGCCCGATGACCTCGGGCCTGTCAAACGACGAAAAGGCCAAGGTGCGCCAGAAGTTCGCCACCGGCGAGGTCGGGCGCGAAGACCTGATGGCCGCCGAGATGGCCGCCTATCACGGGCCGGGCACCTGCACCTTCTACGGCACCGCCAACACCAACCAGATGCTGATGGAGTTCATGGGGCTGCACCTGCCCGGCGCCGCTTTCGTGACCCCGGGCACGGACCTGCGCGAGGCGCTGACCGCCGAAGGGGTGCGCCGCGCGACCCAGATTACCGCGCTTGGCAACGACTTTACCCCGGCCGGTCATGTGCTGGACGAAAAGACCTTCGTGAACGGTTTGGTCGGGCTGATGGCCACGGGCGGATCGACCAACCTGATCCTGCACCTGCCAGCGATGGCGCGGGCCGCCGGGATCACCCTGGCGCTTGACGACTTCGCCGACATTTCGCGCATCGTGCCCCTGATGGCGCGGGTCTATCCGAACGGGCTCGCCGATGTGAACCATTTCCACGCAGCCGGTGGCCTGGGTTACATGATCGGAAATCTGCTTTCCGACGGGCTTTTGCATGCCGATGTCACCACCGTCGCGGGGGGCGGTCTGGCCGCCTATGCGCAGGAACCGAAGCTTGAAGGCGACCGGATCCGCTGGGAGCCCGCGCCGACGGACAGCCTGAATGACAGGATCCTGCGCCCCGCAGGTGATCCGTTCCAATCCACCGGCGGGCTGGTGCAGCTGACCGGGAACCTGGGCCATGGGGTCATCAAGGTCTCGGCCGTGGCGGAGGACCGCCACGTGATCGAGGCCCCGGTGCGGGTGTTTCATGACCAGGAAAGTGTCAAACAGGCCTTCCGCAACGGCGAGTTCACCTCGGACGTGATCGTCGTCGTGCGGTTCCAGGGCCCGAAAGCGAACGGCATGCCGGAGCTGCATGGGCTGACCCCCTCGCTGGCCGTGCTGCAGGACAGGGGCCTGCGCGTGGCCCTGGTGACAGATGGGCGCATGTCCGGCGCATCCGGCAAGGTGCCCGCCGCGATACATGTTTCGCCCGAAGCGATGGACGGCGGCCCGATTGCGCGGTTGCAGGACGGTGATGTCGTGCGGCTGGATGCCGATAAAGGCACGCTGGAGGTACTGACCGAGGGGATCGACACCCGACCGACCGTCACCGCCGACCTTTCGGCCAATCAACAGGGCATCGGGCGCGAGCTGTTCGATGTTTTCCGCAAGAATGTCGGCCTCGCCTCGGAAGGCGCGGCCACGGTTGTATGAGGATCACATGACCCCACAGGAAGCCTCTGCCAAAGCAGAAAGACTCTGCCGCCTCGCCCCGGTCGTACCGGTTCTGGTGGTCCATGAGCTGGCCCATGCCCGCCCACTGGCCGAAGCGCTGGTGGCCGGGGGGCTGCCCGCACTGGAAGTCACGCTGCGCACCCCCGTGGCGCTCGACGTGATCCGCGAGATGGCATCCGTGGAAGGCGGTGTCGTCGGCGCAGGCACGCTGCTGACCCCCGAGGATGTCGTGGCCGCGAAAGAGGCCGGCGCGCAGTTCGGCGTGTCGCCCGGCGCGACCGACCGGCTGCTGGACGCCTGCGAGGCGCATGACCTGCCGATTCTGCCCGGGGCCACCTCGGCCAGCGAGTCGATGCGTCTGCTTGAACGTGGCTACTCGGTGCAGAAATTCTTTCCGGCCGAGGCTGCTGGCGGGGCGCCCTTCCTGAAATCGCTGGCCTCCCCCCTGCCCCGGATCCGTTTCTGCCCGACCGGCGGGATCGGCCCGGGAAATGCCATGGACTACCTGTCCCTGCCCAATACGCTTTGCGTCGGCGGCAGCTGGGTGGTGCCCGCAGCCATGGTGAACGCTGGGGACTGGGCGGGGATCACGGCGCTGGCGAAAGAAGCAAGCGGATTGGGCTGACCGGGCCAAAAGTCTTCAAAGGGCTTTTGCCGGAACTTTCAGAATAACCTTGAGCCGCTCACCAGCGGCCTGTGACGCTCTTCCACAGCAAACCGCCACGGCGTGCGAACTCGGACCCGGCAATACTGCCCCCCATCACCCCTTCAGGGTCGCGCGCGGTGCGGGCCAGGACCCCCTTGGTCCGCCAGGCCGCGCGCAGAGCCGGAACCGCCGACCCGGCCTTGACCGGGGCCAGCATCCGCAACCCGGCATGCGCCAGGTCGGCATAGACCTCCGGCGCCGGTGCCACAAAGCCCCGCCCCGCAGCCCTCAGCGCCGGTTGCGCCAGCAGCCAGTTGGCAATGCCCTGCGCGGTGCCGATACGTTCGAACCCCGCGCGATCCTCACCGCCCAAGGCCCCCCCGGCCACCGCCATCAGGTTGCCCGCCGTGCCGCGGGCATAGGCGGTCACGCTGTCCGCATCCATCGGCCCGGCCTCGCCGATGTCCGCCACCCGCGCCTCGACCATGCCGTGCAGCCGAACCAGGTCCGCCCCCGCCGTGCGCAGGACATGCGCCAGCGGTTCGGCCACCTCATGGGCACGGGGCGGTTTCCCGGCGGCGATCTCGTCCAGAGTGTCGGTCCAGAATTGCAGCCGCATCCGGGCGATGATCGGATCCTGCGTCACATAGGGCGCGCGGGCCAGTTCCAGATTGAAGGCATAGAGCGGAAACAGCACTTCGCGCGCCGCCACCGGGCCCGTCATGGCCGACAGGAAGCGGTCCGGGTCGCCGCGCTCTACCAGCTCGGCACAGGCCTGAACGCCGCCCTGATGGCTCATTGCGGCCTCACCACGGCCAGGGTGTATCCGAACTGATCGCGGGCGCGCCGCCACAGCGCAATCTCCGCCGCCTGTTCGTCCAGCACGGCGGTCAGGTTGTCATCTGCCCCCGGGCGCAGCATGGCGATGCGCGTTTCGAGCGGTTGGAAGTAGGCCTCCCAAGCGGCATCGGGAAGCTGCCGGAGCCCCAGCAGCTCATACCCCGCCGCGTCGATCCGCGATTTCAGCGTGTCGAGACCGGCAAACGCCGGGTAGCCCTCGCGCAGGGTCAGGACGTCAGGATCGGCATGTTCGGCAAAAAGCGTCAGTTCGGAGAAGGCTATTGCACCCCCCGGGGTCAACACATCGCGCCAGGCTTTCAGGCCATCGGTGATGCCCAGGAAATAGAGCGCACCTGCGCACCAGATGAAGTCATAGGGGCCACCCGGCTGGCCCATGTCCCCGACATGCGCGGTCACGCGGGCGTCGCCCGCCCAAGCGGTCCGGATGCGCTCCACGAATGGCGCATGGGCCTCGATCGCAGTCACATGGCCCTCGGGCGCGCCGGTCAGCAGGCCCGCGATATCCGCCCCCGGCCCGGCACCGGCATCCAGAATGCGCGCGTCCCGCGCGCGCCCGGCCAGGTCCATCGCCCAGGCCACCGAGGCCGCGTCCCCCGGCCCCTCGCGCGGCACATCGCAGTGCAGGGTGAAGAACGCCTCGTTCACGCCGGTTTCACCCGATCGCGGATCAGTTTCCAGGTGATCGCGTCCAGCAGCGCCTCGAAGCTTGCATCGACGATGTTCGGGCTGACCCCCACGGTGGACCAGCGGTGCCCCGCGCCGTCCTCGCTGTCGATGATCACGCGGGTCTGCGCCTCGGTGCCGCCCTGGGTGATGCGCACCTTGAAGTCCACCAGATGCATGTCGTCGATACAGGCCTGATAGGGGCCCAGATCCTTGGCCAGCGCCTTGGCCAGCGCGTTGACCGGCCCACGATCCGAGCCGGTCTCGTCCATGCTTTCCGAGACCGAGAGCTTCTTCTCGCCGTCGACCTTCACCACGACAACCGCCTCCGAGAGGCTGACCATCTTGTTGTACTTGTTCTTGCGCCGTTCAACCGTGACCTTGTAGCGCTTGACCTCGAAGAACGCGGGCAATTGACCCAGCACCTCGCGCGCGACCAGTTCGAAAGAGGCCTGCGCACTGTCATAGGCATAGCCGCGATCCTCGCGCGCCTTCACCTCGTCCAGGATACGCCCGAGCGCCGGGTCGCCCTTGGCGACCTCGATCCCGGCGCCGGAAAGCCGCGCCCGCAGGTTCGACTGGCCCGCCTGGTTCGACATCGGCACGATACGGGTGTTTCCGACGCTGGCCGGTTCGATGTGCTCGTAGGTGGTCGGATCCTTCAGGATCGCGCTGGCATGCAGCCCCGCTTTGTGCGCAAAGGCCGAAGCGCCGACGAAGGGCGCCGCCTTGTTCGGCACACGGTTCAGGATGTCGTCGAGCTGGCGCGATACGATCGTCAGGTTTTCCAGCGCCTCGCGCGCGACGTTGACCTCATAGGTGCTGGCATAGGGTTCCTTCAGCAGAAGCGTCGGGATCAGCGTGGTCAGGTTGGCATTGCCGCAGCGCTCGCCCAGCCCGTTCAGCGTGCCCTGCACCTGGCGCGCGCCCGCGTCGATCGCGGCGAGGCTGCAGGCCACCGCGTTGCCGGTGTCGTCATGGGTGTGGATGCCCAGATGGCTGCCGGGAATGCCCGCTTCGATCACCGCGCGGGTGATGTCGCGCACCTCGCCGGGCAGGGTGCCGCCATTGGTATCGCACAGCACCACCCAACGCGCACCCGCCTCATGGGCCGCCTTGACCGCCTCCAGCGCATAGGGCGCATTGGCCTTGTAGCCGTCAAAGAAATGTTCCGCATCGAACAGCGCCTCGCGCCCGTTGGCGACCATATGGGCCACGCTGGCGCGGATATTTTCGAGGTTTTCCTCAAGCTCGATGCCCAGCGCCGTGGTGACATGGAAGTCATGGGTCTTGCCAACCAGACAGACCGCCGGTGTGCCCGCATTCATCACCTGCGCCAACACGTCATCATTGTCAGCCGACCGACCTGCGCGCTTGGTCATGCCGAAAGCAGTGAAGGTCGCGCGGGTCTTGGGCGCTTCGGCGAAGAATTCACTGTCGGTCGGGTTCGCGCCGGGCCAGCCGCCTTCGATGTAATCCACGCCCAGAGCGTCCAGAGCCGCCGCGATCTGGTGCTTTTCCGGAGTCGAGAACTGCACGCCCTGCGTCTGTTGACCGTCCCGCAGGGTGGTGTCGTAGAGGTAAAGCTTTTCGGTCATAGCAACGCCTCCAGAGCCGCCACATCCACGTTGGGACCGGGGACGAGTTCGACGCCCTCTTTGGACATCTTGATCTGCACGTCTGCTTCGGAGATGGCGGTTTTCAGAAGATCCACTTCGCTGAAGTCCTTCGTTTCCATCGCCGTGAGACGGGTCTTATGCAATTTGTCGGCCAGAGCGGACAAATCCAGTTCCGGGCCTTCGGCCCAGCCCCCCATCTCCTCGGTCAACAGCCCCATCATCTGCGCCGAGGCCAAGAGCCCCGCCGCATCCCCTGCGGCCGCTGCCTTGTGCAGTTCCGCCAGCGCACCGGCCGTGTTCAGGTCATCGGCCAGGGCCGCCACGACGGGGGCCAAGGGGCTGGATGCGGGTTCAATGCCCGCGGTCAGACCACGCCACTTGCGCAGCGTCGCCTCCGCCTCCGCCCGCTTCTTTTCGGTCCAGTCCATCGGCTTGCGGTAATGCGTGCCCAGGAAGACAAACCGGATCACCTCGCCCGGCACCGGCGGCTCGCCGTCATGGCCGTCCAGCAGGTCATGCACGGTAAAGAAATTGCCCAGCGACTTGGACATCTTCTTGCCCTCGACCTGCAGCATCTCGTTATGCAGCCAATACCGGGCGAAGTCGCTTTCCGGGTGGGCGCAGCGGCTCTGGGCGATCTCGTTCTCATGGTGCGGGAATTGCAAGTCATTGCCGCCGCCGTGAATGTCAAAGCTCGCGCCCAGCAGGTCGTGGCTCATCGCCGAGCATTCGATATGCCAGCCGGGCCGGCCACGGCCCCAGGGGCTGTCCCAACCGGGCAGTTCATTATCCGAGGGTTTCCACAGCACGAAATCCATCGGATTGCGCTTGTAGGGGGCCACTTCAACCCGCGCCCCGGCGATCATGTCATCGACAGACCGGCCCGACAGCGCGCCATAGTCCTTGTAGCTTTCCACCGCAAACAGCACATGGCCCTCGGCCTCATAAGCGTGCCCTTTGGCAATCAGGTCTTCGATCATCTCGATCATCGGCCCGATGAACTCGGTCGCGCGCGGCATCCGGTCGGGCTTCAGCGCCCCCAGCGCGCCCA
>NZ_JASBTN010000003.1 GCF_030148435.1 Aliiroseovarius sp. | reverse complement strand
ACGGCTCAGGAACCGGCGACCGCAGCAGCCACTTCGGCGGCGAAGTCTTCTTCTTTCTTCTCGATACCTTCGCCGACTTCCATGCGGATGAAGCCGGTGATCTCGGCGCCGGCTTCCTTGGCGGCGGCCTCGACGGTCAGGTCCGGGTTAATGACGAAGCTCTGGCCCAGCAGGGTCACTTCCGACAGGAACTTCTTCATGCGGCCCTTGATCATGTTCTCGATGATGTTCTCGGGCTTGCCGCTTTCGCGGGCCTGTTCGGTCAGGATGGTGCGCTCTTTCTCGACCACGGCCGGGTCCAGGTCGGCTTCGCCCAGCGAGGCCGGGTTCACGGCGGCGACATGCATCGCGACCTGCTTGCCGAACTCTTCCGAGCCGCCGTTCAGGGCACCCAGAACGCCGATCTTGCCCATGCCGGCGGTGGCGGCGTTGTGCACATAGGTCACAACGGTTTCACCTTCCAGCGACGCCATCCGGCGCAGGGTCATGTTCTCGCCGATGGTGGCGATCTTGTCGGTCAGCACCGCTTCGACGGTCTTGCCGCCGAGGTCGGCGCCCTTCAGGGCTTCGACATCGGCGACGCCCAGAGCGGCGGCGGCAATACCGCCGACCATGTCCTGGAATTCGCCGTTCTTGGCGACGAAATCGGTTTCCGAGTTCACTTCAACCGCGACGCCCTTGCCCCCGGTCACAGCGACGGCGACCAGGCCTTCGGCGGCCACACGGCCCGATTTCTTGGCGGCCTTGGCCAGGCCCTTGGTGCGCAGCCAGTCCACGGCGGCCTCCATGTCGCCGTCATTTTCGACCAGGGCTTTCTTGGCGTCCATCATGCCGACGCCGGTGGATTCACGCAGTTCTTTGACGAGTGCAGCGGTGATAGCCATCTCGTGTCTCCTTGAAATTCGTGTGTCCGGGAGCGGTTTGCCCGCCCCCGGTATCAGGTATGTGACAGAGGCGATCAGGCCTCGGCCGGGGCCTCTTCGGCGACGGCTTCTTCGGCCGGGGCCTCTTCCAGGGCACCCAGGTCGATACCGGCGGCACCCATCTGGGCGCTCATGCCGTCCAGCGCGGCGCGCGAAGCCAGGTCGCAGTAGAGCGAGATGGCACGGGCGGCGTCGTCGTTGCCGGGGATGATGTAATCCACACCCTCGGGCGAGCAGTTGGTGTCAACCACGGCCACAACCGGGATGCCCAGTTTCTTGGCTTCCTTGATCGCCAGCTCTTCTTTCTTCACGTCGATAACGAAAAGCAGGTCCGGGGTGCCGCCCATCTCGGCGATACCGCCCAGCGAGGCTTGCAGCTTGGAGTGCTCACGCTCCATGCCCAGGCGCTCTTTCTTGGTCAGGCCCTCGGCGCCGGAGGCCAGCTTCTCTTCATAGGCTTTCAGACGGTTGATCGACTGCGACACGGTCTGCCAGTTGGTCAGCGTGCCACCCAGCCAGCGGTGGTTCATGAAGTACTGGGCCGATTTCTCGGCGGCGTCGGCGATCGGGCCGGCGGCCTGGCGCTTGGTGCCGACGAACAGCACGCGGCCGCCCTTGGCAACGGTTTCGCGGATCACGTTCAGAGCGGCGTCCAGCATCGGCACGGTCTGGGTCAGGTCCATGATGTGGATCCCGTTGCGCGAGCCATAGATGAACTCGCCCATACGCGGGTTCCAGCGTTGGGTTTGGTGACCAAAGTGAACGCCAGCTTCCAGCAGCTGACGCAGAGTGAATTCGGGAAGCGCCATATCGATTTCCTTTCCGGTTTGGGCCTCGGTGGGGAGCTAGGACGGATGTCCAACCGGCGGACCTGTACGGGATTTCTCCCCGTAAGGCCCAAACCCCACCTGCGAAGTAGGCGCGAAATACAAGGGTTTCAGGTGGTTTGCAAGGGGGGTGTATCGGGTTTCAGGAATGTGGTCCGCAGATTCCCGCCAATCATGCTATGCTAACGGAATTATCGGCAATTCATACCCACAAGGACCGACACATGAGCTTTCCCGATTTCATCAGGGCTTTCCCCGCACTGGATCTCCCGTTTCCCGCCGATGTGGTCGAAACCCACGCCATCCGGTCGGACCGCGGACTGGTGGTTTTCTTTCGGTTTCATCAGGATTTCGATCTTCCGCCGCACAGCCACAAGGCCCAGTGGGGTACGCTGATCGCGGGAGAGATCGAATTGACGATCGGGGGCGAGACGCGTCGCTATCGTCCCGGAGAGGCCTGGGACATACCCGAGGGCGTCGAACACGGGGCCAGGATCAAGGCCGGCAGTTGTGCCATAGACGTCTTCGAGGAACCGGACCGCTATCCGCTCAAATCCTGACCACCGAGTCAGCTTGCACCCGCCCCCTGCCCCTGCCACAAGACCTCATGGACAAGACACATGACATCCTGTGCATCGGAAGCGTCCTGTGGGACGTGATCGGGCGTACGCCGCATTCCATGCGCGTGGGGTCGGACGAGCCTGGCCGCATCACCCGTCTGCCCGGCGGCGTGGCGATGAACATTGCCATGACCCTGCGCCGGTTTGATCTGACGCCTGCTCTGCTGACCGCCATTGGCGATGATCACGACGGGATCGACCTGCTGGCGCGCTGCGGGCGGATGGGAATGGTCACGGAACATGTGCATGTCTCGGCGCAACCGACCGATGTCTATATGGCCGTGGAAGGCCCCGAGGGCCTAATCGCCGCCGTGGCCGACGCCCATTCGCTGGAGGCCGCGGGCGATGCCATCCTCGAGCCCTTGGAAAACGGGACGCTCGGCAGCCCGAAAACGCCCTACCCGGGTGTCATTGCGCTCGATGGCAACCTGACCGTGGACCTGCTGACGGATATCGCCCAGCGTCCCAGCTTTGCCCGCGCCGACCTGCGCGTGGCGCCCGCCAGCCCCGGCAAGGCGCGCCGCTTGCGCCCGCTGATGGAACATCCCGGCGCGACGCTCTATGTAAACCGCGAGGAAGCCGGCTATCTGACCGGCACCACCCCCGTCAGCGCCGAACAGGCCGCAGCCGCCCTGCTGGAGGCCGGGGCCACCCGGGTGCTGGTCACTGACGGCAGCGACCACGGGGCCGAAGGCCGCGAGGGCGACGTGATCATCGCGCCCTGTCCCGAGGTCGAAGTGAAACGCATCACCGGCGCGGGCGACACGTTCATGGCCGCCCATATCGCGGCTGAAATTCGTGGAAAGTCCGCACCAGAAGCCCTTGAATTCGCGCTGGAAACCGCCGCGCGTTATGTCTCCGGAGAAGACCCATGACCGTTCCGATGAAATTTGCACCCGAAGTGATGGAGGCAAAGGCCGACAACCTGCCGATCGTGGCGCTGGAAAGCACCATCATCACCCATGGCATGCCCTTCCCGCAGAATGTGGAAACCGCCCGCCTTGTCGAAACCACCGTGCGCGAGAACGGCGCGGTGCCCGCCACCATGGCGGTGATCGACGGCCTGCTGCACGTGGGGCTGACCGGCGCGGAGCTGGACGGCCTGGGCCGGGCCAGCGGCGTGGCAAAACTCAGCCGCGCGGACTTCGCGGCCTGCCTTGCCAGCGGAGGCACCGGCGCGACCACCGTGGCCGCCACGATGATCGCCGCGCGCCTCGCCGGGATCGAGGTCTTTGCCACCGGCGGCATCGGCGGCGTGCACCGCGGGGCCGAGACCAGCTTCGACATCTCCGCCGACCTGTCGGAACTTGCGCAGACCGCCGTGACAGTCGTGGCCGCCGGGGCCAAGGCGATTCTGGACATTCCGAAGACTCTGGAAGTGCTGGAAACCTCAGGCGTGCCGGTCATCACTTTCGGTCAGGACGCGTTCCCGGCATTCTGGTCGCAAAGCTCCGGCCTGCCCTCGCCGTTGCGCATGGATGATCCCGCCCAGATCGCCAAAGCGCACCGCATGCGCGCGGACATGGGGCTTCCGGGCGGGCAGCTCGTCGCCAATCCGATCCCCACCGAGGCCGAGATCAGCCGCGAGACCCTGGCCCCGGTGATCGTCACGGCGCTTGCCGAGGCCGATGCGCAGGGCATTGCCGCCAAACAGGTCACGCCCTTCCTGCTGGACCATATTTTCCACGCCACCGACGGCGCCTCGCTGGCGGCGAATATCGCGCTGGTCAGGAACAATGCGGCCCTTGCCGCGCGAATTGCGGCCAGACTGGTGGAAACGCCCTGAATTCAGGCATAACGCACTCCAATCGCCCATTGCCGTAGGGGCCGACAAACCCTACATTCGCGCGAACGATCAAAGAAAAGTTGACCATGGACGAGCACGACCCGCATCACCGGCGCCGCTGGCGCCCCTTCTCGGGCCTCAGGAACAATTTCCTGGCGGGCCTCGTCATCGTCGTGCCCATCGCGATCACCATGTGGATGATCTGGACCTTCGTCGGCTGGATCGACAGCTGGGTCCTGCCCTTCGTGCCGGGGGCCTATCATCCGGACGCGCTGATCAACCGCTTCTTCGGCGACAGCGCCTGGTTCAAGTGGATCTTCGGCGAGGAAGAGGTCAGCGTGAACATCCGCGGTGTCGGCGTGGTCCTGTTCCTTCTTTTCACCGTGCTGGTGGGCTGGATCACGAAGGGGCTGATCGGTCGCAGCCTGCTGCATTGGGCCGAGGGGCTGGTCGACCGGATGCCGGTGGTGCGATCGCTCTACAACGGGATCAAACAGATTGCCGAGACGGTCTTTGCCCAGACCGAAACCAAGTTCGACAAGGCCTGCCTGGTGGAATATCCGCGCAAGGGGATCTGGGCGATTGCCTTTGTCTCGACCAATGCCAGGGGCGAGATCGACCAGCGTATCCCCGTGGACGAGCCGATCATCTCGGTCTTCCTGCCGACCACTCCGAACCCGACCTCCGGCTTTCTGCTTTTCGTGCCACAGCATTCGGTGATCATGCTGGACATGTCGGTCGAGGATGCCGCCAAGCTGGTGATTTCCGCGGGCCTGGTCTATCCCAACCCGAAAGACCCGTCGAAGGCGAAACCCGCTGGAATAACGGGAAAATAACGGATCATGCTCTGGGCTGGCCTGACCGGTTTCGCGACCGGCTTTTCCCTGATCCTGGCAATCGGCGCGCAGAATGCCTTTGTCCTGCGCCAGGGGCTTCTGCGCCAGCATGTGTTCTGGCTCTGCCTGTTCTGTGCCGGCTCGGACGCGGTGCTGATCGCCGCCGGGGTCGCGGGGTTTGCCGCCCTGGTGCTTGCCCTGCCCGCGCTTCCGATGGTGATGAGCCTTGCCGGCGCCGCCTTTCTGTTCGTCTACGGCCTGACCCGGTTCCGCGAAGCCTGGATTGGCGAATACGCGTTGCAGATCGACGGGCAGAGCCGCTCGCTGAAAAAGACCATCGCCATCGCGGCCGCATTTACCTGGCTGAACCCGCATGTCTATCTGGATACGCTGGGTCTGATCGGTGCAATCTCGACCGGATTCGCGGATGGCGCCCAGAAATGGGCCTTCGGCTCTGGTGCGGTCCTGGCCTCTTTCAGTTTCTTCTTTTCACTGGGTTACGGCGCGCGGCTGTTGGCTCCGATCATGCAAAGCCCGCGCGCCTGGCGAGTTCTGGATCTGCTCATCGGCCTTGTTATGTGGGCGATTGCGGCAAAATTGCTTCACCCCTACCTGACCTGAGCGAAATTTTTCCCAAGCCCGCCAATTCCCTGTTAGTCTTTTGTTTACGAGAAGGGGGAAGTGAGATGAAAAAAATCGTTCTTGGTATGGCAATTGCGGCGCTGGGTGCCAGCGCAGCCCAGGCAGGCGCTTTGGTCGATCCGATTGTCGAACCGGTGGTGATCGTGGAGGAGGCCGCAACCACGTCCTCTGCCGGGATTCTGATCCCGATCCTGCTGTTGATTCTGCTGGGCGTGGCCCTGACGAATGGCAGTTCCAGCTCGGCGCCCATCGGCTGACAAAGCAGGCTGGCGACAGCAAACACCTGACGCCTCCCAAACCGAACAAACCTGGAGACCTGATATGAAGAAATTTGCACTTTCGGCCCTGGTTGCCTTTACCGTGGCCACCTCTGCCAATGCCGGCGCCCTGGTCGACCCGATCGTCGAGCCGGTCGTGATCGTTGAAGAGGCTGCCACGACCTCGTCGGCAGGCATTCTGATCCCGATCCTGCTGTTGATCCTGCTGGGCGTGGCCCTGGCGGGCGGCAGCAGCTCGCCGTCGGAATAATCTCTGGCAATATGCAAAACGTGAAACGCCCCGTCCTGGAACGGGGCGTTTTTCTTTAAGCCGGACCCTCCGCTCAGAGCGCGGTCCAGCCCCCATCCACCGAAATCGTCGTGCCGGTGATCTGCGCCGCAGCCTCGGAACACAGGAAGACGCAGGTGCCGCCCATCTGTTCGACCGTGGCAAATTCCTTTGACGGCTGACGCGCCAGCATGACCTTCTTCACCACCTCGTCGCGCTCCATGCCGTATTCCTTCATCGTGTCGGGAATCTGCGCCTCGACCAGCGGGGTCAACACGTAGCCCGGGCAGATCGCATTGGCGGTAATCTGCTCCTCGGCGGTTTCCAGCGCGGTGGTCTTGGTCAGGCCGACCACCCCGTGCTTGGCGGCGATATAGGCGCTTTTGTAGGGGCTGGCGGTCAGCCCGTGCGCCGAGGCGATATTGACCACCCTGCCCCAGCCAGCCGCGCGCATCATCGGCAGCGCTGCGGCGGTGGTATGAAAGGCCGAGCTGAGGTTGATCGCAATGATCGCATCCCACTTGTCCAGCGGGAACTCGTCGATCGGCGCCACGTGCTGGATCCCTGCGTTATTTACCAGGATGTCGCATTTGCCCGCCTGTTCGACCAGGGCCCGGCATTCGTCCCCCTTCGACATGTCCGCCTTGATGTAACGAGCCTTGACGCCGTGTTCGGCGCCGATCTTTTCGGCCAGGGCGTGATCCTCGTCGCGGTCGGTAAAGGAATTCAGAACCACGTCGGCACCGGCGCGGGCCAGCTCGATCGCCACCCCCAGACCGATGCCCGAATTTGAACCCGTAATGACCGCGGTTTTTCCGGCAAGCGTCATGAAATTGTCCTCTGCTTCAACTGTCGCGACGACCATAGCGAAGCTGGCGACGATGACCAGTGGCGGGACGTCGCGCGCACCGGTTGCCCCCCGCGATTTGCGAACGGGCGCCCGGCGGCCTTCCGCCGTCGGCAACAGATGTGATGGAGGTAAAAAAAACGCCCGCACAAGGCGGGCGTTAAGTCATTGAGGCAGGTTTCATACAGGCAAGAAACCTATCGAGCAGTAAATTCTTTATACTGCCTCTCCCCGCCGAGTCCAAGCTAAAAGTTTGAAATCACTTGGACCGCCCATTAGGCTCGGCCCAAGAAAAACAGGGCAGACAGAGGATTGTTGCACAAATGAGATCACAGTTTTTCGCGAAACTTCGCGGGGTTTTCGGCGCCGCGGCGATTCTGGCGACGCTGCCGGGGGCGATTCTCTCGCAGCCCTCCCATGGCATATCCATGTATGGCGATCCGGGACTGCCACCGGATTTTGTGTCCTTCCCCTATGCAAATGCTGACGCTCCGAAGGGAGGGCGGCTGGTGTTGGCTGAAGGCGGCGGTTTCGACAGCCTGCATCCCTTCATCCGCAAGGGACGGGCCCCCTGGCATCAGCGCGGCCTGGTCTTCGACACGCTGATGGCGCGCAACTGGGATGAGCCCTTCGCGCTTTACGGCCTGCTGGCCGAATCGATCAACGTGGGAGCGAATCGCGACTGGGTGGAATTCACCCTGCGGCCCGAGGCCCGGTTTTCCGATGGTAGCCCCGTGACCGTCGCCGACGTGATGTGGAGCTACGAGACCCTGGGCACCAAGGGCCACCCGCGCTACCAGACCGCCTGGGGCAAGGTCGCGTCGATGGAACAGACCGGTCCGCGCTCGGTCAAGTTCACCTTCAATGTCGAGGACCGCGAACTGGCGCTGCTGATGGGGATGCGCCCGATCCTGCAAAAGTCGCAATGGGAGGGCCGCGATTTCTCGGTCTCGGGTTTCGACCTCATCCCCATCGGCTCCGGCCCCTATACGGTCGGTGACTATGAGGCGGGCCGTTATATCGAGTTCAAACGCAACCCGGATTATTGGGCCGCCGACCTGCCCGCTCGTCGTGGCCAGTTCAACTTCGACACGGTGCGCGTGGATTACTACGCCGATGCCACGGTGATTTTCGAAGCTTTCCGGGCCGGAGAAAGCTCGGTCTTTCGTGAAGGCAACCCGGCCCGTTGGGCCTCGAACTACGATTTCCCGCGCGTGGCCTCCGGTGACGTCGTCATGAACGAGATCCCGCACCAGCGCCCGACCGGCATTCGCGGCCTGGTGATGAACACACGCCGCCCGGTGTTCTCCGACATTCGCGTGCGCGACGCCATGATGCATCTGTTCAACTTCACCTTCATCAACCGCACCGTGACCGGCGGAGGCGAGCCGCGCATCCGGTCGTTCTTCGACAACTCCAGCCTGGGCATGAAGGTGGGCGAACCGGCCGAGGGCGCGGTGCGCGCTTTGCTGGAACCTTTCGCGGATCAGATCCCGGCCGCCGCTCTCGACGGTTACGCCCTGCCCGAGGGGGACGACAGCCTGCGAAACCGCCGCGCCCTGCGCCGTGCGCTTGCCCTGTTCGAACAGGCTGGCTGGACCTTGCAGGAAGGAAAGCTGCGCAATGCCGACGGCGCTCCGTTCCGCTTTGAAATCCTGCTGGTGACGGGTGCCAACGAGACGCGCCAGATCGTCGATCTTTTCGTCGAGGCGCTGGAGACCGCAGGTGTCGAGGTCGCCGTGACCCCGGTTGACAACGCGCAATACAAGGAACGCACCCAGGGGTTCGATTTCGACATGACCTGGTATCGCCGATCGCTCAGTCTGAGCCCGGGCAACGAACAGAAGCTCTACTGGGGCAGCGCAATGCGCGAGACCCCCGGTTCGCGCAACTGGATGGGCGTGGCCAGCCCCGCCATCGACGCCATGATCGACGAAATGCTGCGCGCCGAGGACCAGGACGGGTTCACCGCCGCCACACGCGCGCTGGACCGGCTCCTGACCGCCGGACGCTATGTCATCCCGGTGTGGTACACCGATCATTCGCGCCTGGCCCATGTGAAGGAGATCCGCTTCCCCGAGCGTCTGCCGGTCTATGGCGACTGGATCGGCTTCCTGCCCGATGTCTGGTGGTACGAAGAGTAGTTTCGTAGCAGCAACATGACCATTGCCCCGCCCCGCCGGACTGCGTAAACGGCGGGGTGAAAGGGGTGCATCATGGGCATTTTCGAACGGTTTCTGTCACTCTGGGTCGGGCTTGCGATCCTTGCGGGCGTAGTGCTGGGCAACCTTGCGCCGGGTCTTTTCGCCGCCGTTGCCGCGCTGGAACTGGCTCGGGTGAACCTGGTGGTCGCGGTTCTGATCTGGGTGATGATCTACCCGATGATGGTGCAGATCGACTTTGCCTCGATCCGGGACATCGGCCGCCGGCCGCGCGGGCTGGTGCTGACCCTGGTGGTGAACTGGCTGATCAAGCCCTTTACCATGGCCGCGCTGGGCTGGCTGTTCTTCCGGGTGATCTTTGCCCCTTTCGTCGACCCGGACACGGCGGGCGAATACATTGCCGGGATGATCCTGCTGGGTGTCGCGCCCTGTACCGCCATGGTCTTCGTCTGGAGCCAACTGACAAAGGGCGACGCGAATTACACGCTGGTGCAGGTCAGCGTGAACGATGTGATCATGGTCTTCGCCTTCGCGCCCATTGCCGCCTTCCTGTTGGGCGTCAGCAATGTGGCCGTGCCCTGGCAGACGCTGCTGCTCTCGGTCGTGCTCTATGTGGTGCTGCCGCTGGCGGCCGGTATTCTGACACGCAGCGCGCTGGGGGACGCCGGCCACGTGAGTGACTTCCTGGCCCGGGTAAAACCCTGGTCCGTGGTGGGGCTGCTGGCCACCGTCGTTCTGCTGTTCGGCTTCCAGGCGCAGACAATCCTGGCCCAGCCCCTGGCCATCGTGATGATCGCCGTGCCGCTGCTGATCCAGAGCTACGGTATCTTCGCCATTGCCTATGGCGCGGCCAAGGCCATGCGCCTTTCCCATGACGTGGCGGCGCCGGCCAGCATGATCGGCACGTCGAACTTCTTCGAACTGGCGGTGGCCGTGGCGATCTCTCTGTTCGGGCTGAACTCCGGGGCGGCCCTGGCCACGGTTGTGGGCGTGTTGGTCGAGGTGCCGGTGATGCTGTCGCTTGTCGCCTTTGCCAACCGCACCCGGCATTGGTTCCCGAAACAGGAACCACCCGGAGAGCCTGCACCGATCAACAGGTAGGGCGCCGCCGGGTCAGCTCAGGTCAACTCAGGTCAGGGACGTTACCCAGAGGATCGTTGCGTCCTCTTCGCTGATCGACACCACATTGTGCCCCATCGAGGCATCGTAATAGGCGCTGTCGCCACGACGCATTTCGACCGGTTCGTAGAATTCCGTGATCAGCCGGATCGCCCCGGTCAGAACATAGAGGAATTCCTCGCCGTCATGGCGCACCCAACCGTCGAACTCGTCGAAACTGCGTGCGCGCACCCGGGCGCGGTAGGGCAGCATCGCCTTCTTGGTCAGGGCGCCTGCCAGCATTTCGTGCTCGTAGGTCACGGTCGCGTGGGCCGAGCCCTCGCCCGATTTGGTCACGGCCATCCGGCCTGACACCTGTGCCGCCTTCGGCGCGGTGAAAAGCTGCGGCACCGAGATCTCGAGCCCGACCGCCAGCTTCTTCAGCGCCTCGTAGGTGGGCGACATCTGGCCGTTTTCGATCTTTGACAGGGTCGAGCGGGCAAGCCCCGCCTGGTTTGCCGCCTGCTCCAGGGTCCAGCCACGCGATTTACGCAGCTCACGCACCCGCTCCCCCAGGTTCAGGGGCTGCGGATCACCCGCCTCTTCGCCGCTTTCGCGGGCCAGGCGGATCAGACTGGGTTCATGCGGTTTTTCCATGAGAACGGGTATACTGGCGCATGTCCCCCTATTGCAACCACATGGGGACGGGGGCACAAAGCGGGCATGCAAGCAATTTTCGATCAGGGTCCCTTCGCCCCCCCGCCCGCCGATTTCAACATGGCCGCCCATGTGCTGACCCATGCGCGAGACATGGGCGACAAGCGGGCGCTGTCGATCCTCGGACAGGGGAATGACCACTGGACCTACGCCCAGCTCGACCGGGCCGTGCGCGGCATATCGGGCGGGCTGCTGGCACGTGGCCTGACCCCGGGTGCCCATGTCCTGATGCGGCTGGGCAACAATGTCGACTTCCCGCTCGCCTTTCTGGGATGCATTGCGGCGGGGCTGGTGCCGGTGCCGACATCGTCCCAGCTGACCGCGCCAGAGATCACCAGGATGGCGGCGGTACTGGACCCGGACCTGATCATCGCCGGCGAGGGCATCGCCCTGCCCGATCCCCTGCCCTGCGAAACCCTGTCGAGTGCCGATCTGCACGCCCTTGCCGACCACGCCCCCGCACCCTTCGACATGGGCGACCCGAACCGCCCGGCCTATGTGATCTTTACCTCCGGCACCTCCGGGATTGCCCGGGCCGTGACACATGCGCACCGGGCGATCTGGGCGCGGCGGATGATGCACCAGGGCTGGTACGGGATTTCTGCCGACGATCGGCTGATGCATGCGGGGGCCTTCAACTGGACATATACGCTGGGCACCGGGTTGATGGATCCCTGGAGCGTCGGCGCCACCGCCCTGATCCCCGCGCCGGGCACGCCCGCCAGCGCGCTGCCGTGGTTGATCTCGGATCACGGCGCAACGATCTTCGCAGCGGCACCCGGCGTCTATCGCCAGATGATGAAGGCAGAGCTGCCCGCCTTTCCAGCCCTGCGCCACGGGTTGTCGGCCGGGGAGAAGCTCCCCGCAACGACGCGAACAAACTGGGAAAAGGCCACCGGAACCCCGATTCACGAAGCCTATGGCATGTCGGAATGCTCCACCTTTGTCTCGGGCGGGCCGGACCATCCGGCCCCTGCGGGCACGCTGGGCTATCCGCAGGTCGGACGCCGCGTCGCGGTGATCGGCGAGGATGCACCCGTCGGCTTTGATCAGCCCGGCACCCTGGCCATTTCCAGCCGTGATCCCGGGTTGATGCTGGGCTATCACGGCGCAGCCGAGGAGACCGCCGCCAAGTTCAACGGCGAGTGGTTCCTGACCGGCGACACCGTTTCCATGGCGGCCGATGGCGTGATCACCTACCTGGGGCGTGGCGACGACATGATGAATGCAGGCGGGTTCCGCGTTTCGCCAATCGAGGTCGAGGCCGCCATGACCGCCCATCCCGGCGTGCATGAAGCCGCCTGCGCCGAGGTCTCGGTCAAGGCCGATGCAAGCGTGATCGCCTGTTTCTACGTGCCCGAGGACGCGCCGGTGGATGAAGGGAGCCTCACCACTCACGCCCACGCCCAACTGGCGCATTACAAATGCCCGCGCCTCTTCGTGCCGGTCGGGGCGCTGCCACGTGGCGCCAACAACAAGATCCTGCGGCGGGAACTGCGGGCGGAGTTCGAGAAGGGGCGCAAGGGCTGAGCCGGAAATGCCGCGCAGGCGCACAGCCACTTGCGCGGGCATGCACGGCACGCCCCTTTCCCCGCCCGCAATTCCCCGCTAGGACAAGTCCAAAGGAGCCTTGCCATGATCCCTCTGCATATTTTTTCCGATCCGATCTGCCCCTGGTGCTACATCGGAAAGACGCGGTTGGACCGGGCGCTGGAGGCCCGACCGCAACACCCGCTGACAATCCAGTGGCACCCGTTCCAGCTGAACCCGGAAATGCCTGCTGGTGGCATGGACCGTCGCGATTACCTGGAAACCAAGTTCGGCGGCAAGGACGGGGCGGTGCGCGCCTATATGCCGGTGGTGGAAGAGGCCGCGGCTTCGGGGCTCGAGATCGATTTTGAAGCGATCAAACGTACGCCCAACACGCTGGATGCCCACCGGCTGATCCACTGGGCCGGGATCGAGGGACGCCAGACCGCCGCCGTGTCCAGGCTTTTCAGGGCCTATTTCAACGAGGGTCTCGATATCGGTGATCGCGCCACCCTGACCGAGATCGCGGGCGCCATCGGCATGGACGCCGACCTGGTCGCCCGGCTCCTGGACAGCGATGCGGATGCTGACGATATTCGGGCCCGCGACGCCGACGCGCGCCACAAGGGGGTGACATCCGTGCCGACTTTCGTCATCGCCAACCAGCACGTGGTCCCGGGCGCGCAGCCGACCGAACTCTGGACCCGGGTGATCGACGACATCACCGCGCAGATCAAGGCGCAACCCGACGAAGGCGCGTGATCAACACGCCGGGTTTGCTCACCCTTTGGGCACCTGTTCCCCATGGCAAACGAAGGCCCTTTTGATGCGTTTCCCCGCCCCCGTCAAACCGCTCGGCCTGATCGAGTTCATAGCGCTGATGGCGATGATGTTCGCGATCCTCGCCTTTTCCATCGATTCGATGCTGCCGGCGCTGCCGCGGATCGGCGCCGAACTCAGCCCGCATGACCTGAACCGCGCGCAGCTTGTCGTGGGTGCCTTCGTGCTGGGCATGGGGGCTGGCCAGCTGTTCATGGGCCCGGCCTCGGACAGTTTCGGGCGGCGCCCGGTGGTGCTGGTGGGAATGGCGATATATGTGCTCGCCGGTTGGGCGGCGCTTGGAGCCGACAGCCTGACCGCGCTTCTGCTGTGGCGCTTTGCGCAGGGGTTCGGCGGTTCTGCCCCGCGCACGGTCGGCGTGGCGATTACCCGCGACCTCTATTCGGGCCGCATGATGGCGCGGGTCAGTTCCTTCACCTTCATGGTCTTCGTCATGGTGCCCGCCGTCGCGCCCTATGTCGGCCAACTGGTGATCAACGCCTGGGACTGGCGCTCGATGTTTACCGTCTACATGGTGGTCGGCGTGGTCATGGGCTGCTGGTTTCTGTCGCGCCAGCCCGAAACCCTGTCTTCCGAGGCCCGGAAACCCTTTACCGTCGCCCGCTTTGCCCGGGGCGTGCACGAGGTCTTTTCGATCCGCCGGGTGGTGATCCACATCGGCGTTCTGACCCTGGGGTTCGGGCTTCTCATGGCCTATATCTCGACCGCTCAGCCAATCTTCGTCGACGCATTGGGCGCGGGCGAGGACTTCCCGCTTTTCTTTGCCGCGATGACCGTGATCGCCTCGCCCGCGTCGCTGCTGAACGCGCGGCTGGTCATGCGCATGGGCATGTCGCGGCTGGTGTCGATCACCTATGCGCTGCAGGCGGTTCTGGCCTCGATCCTGTTCCTGGTCTGGTGGGCCGGGCTGGTGCCCGATGCCTGGGCCATCTGGGTCTATTTCGCCTGGAGCTGTTCCGTGTTCATGATGAACGGGTTCAACTTCGGCAATCTCAATGCGCTCGCGATGGAGCCCCTGGGCCATGTGGCGGGCACCGGATCGGCGCTGATCGGCGCGGTTTCGACCATGCTGGCGGTGGTTCTGGCGGTTCCGATCGGCCTGGCCTTTAACGGCACGCCGCTGCCGATGATCGGTGGCGCGGCGGTGCTGTCGCTGCTGGCCTGGCTGGGGATGAAGCTTGCCGGGCCGGATGTGCCGCTGGACTAGGTGTTTAATCCAGTGGCACGCGCGAGGGGCGCTGGTGTATGGCGGGGCCGACGAGTTTTTTTCCGAGTGTTCCGAACAGCACTGAAAGGCGGATGGCCGGGGTTCATCGAACCGCCCCCTACCCTTTCGACTTGGCCCTGGCCTTCTCTTCCTTGACCTTCAACGCCAGATCCTGGGCAATGGCAAAGGCGCCCTTAATCTTGTCCGAGGCCTTCTTCCAGTCGCGCCGCACGACGATCTTGTTGTCGCGCACCTTGGCGAGCCCGTTCTGTGCCTGGATGAATTCCACCAGACCGGCGGGCGAGGCAAACTTGTCGTTGTGAAACTCGATCGTCGCGCCCTTGGGTCCACCATCCAGTTTCGCAATCCCCGCCCGTTTGCACATCGCCTTGATGCGCACGACCAGCAACAGGGTATTGACTTCTTTCGGCAGTTTCCCGAACCGGTCGATCAGCTCGGCGGCAAACCCCTCCAGCTCGACCTTGGTCGACAGGCCCGACAGGCGGCGATAGAGGCCCAGGCGCACGTCCAGATCGGGCACGTAGTCATCCGGGATCAGCACCGGCACGCCGAGGTTGATCTGCGGCGCCCAGGTGTCGTCGGACTCTGACAGGCCTTCCATTTCGCCCGACCTTATCTTGGCAATCGCCTCCTCCAGCATCTGCTGATACAGCTCGTATCCCACTTCCCTCATCTGCCCGGACTGTTCCTCGCCCAACAGATTGCCCGCGCCGCGAATGTCCAGATCCTGCGAGGCCAGTGTGAACCCGGCCCCCAGCGCATCAAGCGACCCCAATACACGCAACCGCTTTTCGGCGGTCGGCGTCAGCGGCACGCGCGGCTTGGTGGTCAGATAGGCGTAGGCGCGGGTTTTCGAACGCCCGACCCGCCCCCGGATCTGATAGAGCTGCGCCAGACCGAACATGTCGGCACGGTGAATCACCATCGTGTTGGCGGTGGGAATATCGATCCCGCTTTCCACGATCGTGGTGGCCAGAAGCACATCGTATTTGCCGTCATAGAAGGCGTTCATGCGGCTGTCGAGCTCTCCCGCCGCCATCTGGCCATGGGCAACGACAAAGCTCACCTCCGGGACATGGTCGCGCAGGAACGCCTCGATCTCCGGCAGGTCCTTGATGCGCGGCACGACAAAAAAGCTCTGCCCGCCGCGATAGTGCTCGCGCAGCAGCGCCTCGCGAATGGTGACTGAATCGAACTCGGACACGTAGGTGCGGATCGACAGCCGATCCACCGGCGGCGTGCCGATGATCGACAGGTCACGCACGCCCGACAGGCTCATCTGCAGGGTGCGCGGGATTGGCGTGGCCGACAGGGTCAGCACATGCACATCCGAGCGCATTTCCTTCAGCCGTTCCTTGTGGCCCACGCCGAAGCGCTGTTCTTCGTCCACGATCAACAGCCCCAGCTTGTCGAACCGCACGCCTTTGGCCAGGAGCGCATGGGTGCCCACGACGATATCCATCGTGCCGCGGGACATGCCCTCGCGGGTGAGGTTCGCGTCCTTCTGCGAGACGAAACGGCTGAGCTGCCCGACCTGAATCGGAAAGCCCCGGAAACGTTCGGAAAAGCTCTTGTAATGCTGGCGCGCCAGCAGCGTGGTCGGCGCGATCACCGCCACCTGCATCCCCGCCATGGCCGCCACGAAGGCCGCGCGCATCGCCACTTCGGTCTTGCCAAAGCCCACGTCACCGCAGATCAGCCGGTCCATCGGCATGCCCGAGGCGATATCCTCTATCACATCTGAAATCGCCGAGAACTGATCCTCGGTCTCCTGATAGGGGAAGCGTGCGGAAAACTCTTCCCACGCGTGATGCGGTGCCTCCATCACCGGCGCCTTGCGCAGGGCGCGTTCGGCGGCGAGGCGAATGAGCTTGTCGGCCACCTCGCGGATGCGTTCCTTGAGCTTGGCCTTCTTCGCCTGCCAGGCGCCGCCGCCGAGCTTGTCAAGCAGCCCGGTGTCATGCCCGAATTTGGACAGAAGCTCGATATTCTCGACCGGGAGATACAGCCGGTCGCCCCCCGCATATTCCAACAGCAGGCATTCATGCGGCGCGCCGGCGGCGGTGACGGTTTCCAGCCCGACATAACGCCCGACCCCGTGGTCCACATGCACCACGAGGTCGCCTTGAGACAGGCTCTGCGCCTCGGTCAGGAAGTTTTCGGCCCGCCGTTTGCGTTTCGGCGCACGGATCAGCCGGTCGCCCAGCACGTCCTGTTCGGAAATCACCGTGAGGCCCGCGCCCTCGAAACCATGTTCCAGCGGCCAGACCGCCAGGTAGACGCCGCCATGCGTATCCGGCACGTCGCGGAAATCCCTGATCTGCGCGGTGGCGGTCAGCCCCTCGTCGGCCAGCAGCCCTTGCAGACGTTCCCGTGCCCCTTCGGAGTAGGAGGCAATGACCACCGGCCCCTCGCCCCGCTTCGCTTTTACATGGTCGGCGAGTGCACTGAACAGATTGACCTTTTCCTGTTGACGCTCCGGCGAGAAATTGCGCCCGATACGCCCTCCGCCGTCCAGCACCCCTGCCCCGGTCGATTGCGGCAGGGCCACGGTCTGCACCACGCGGCGCCCCTTGAGCGTTGCCTCCCAGGCAAGATCATCCAGATACAGAAGCTCCGGCGGGCACGGTTTATAGACCGTATCCATGCGGTTCCTGGCCCCCATGGCGATCTTGCGCGTTTCATATTGATCCGCGATCCCCTCCCAGCGGGACAGGCGCGCGGGCGTCAGTTGATCATCCAGCAGGATCGGCGCGTCCGGCAGGTAGTCGAACAGGGTCTCCAGCTTCTCGTGAAAGAAGGGCAGCCAGTGTTCCACCCCCTGATGCTTGCGCCCCGCCGAGACCGCCTCGTAGAGCGGATCATCCGAGCCTGCCGCGCCGAACTCGACGCGGTAATTCTGGCGGAACCGGGCAATGGCCGCCTCGTCCAGGATGACCTCGGAGACCGGGGCAAGCTCCACCACCGACAGGTTTTCCGTGGTGCGCTGTGTGACCGGATCAAACCGCCGGGCCCCGTCCAGAACGTCGCCGAACAGGTCCAGCCGCACCGGGCCCCCGCCCGTGCCGCCATCGCCCGGGGGATAGATGTCGATGATGCCGCCGCGAAAGGCGAAGTCACCCGGTTCCATGACGGTGGGGCTTTGCGAAAACCCCATGCGCACAAGGAAATCACGCAGCGCCTTCTCATCAATCTGGTAATTGACCCGGGCCACGAAGCTGGCGCCGCGCAGAACTTCGCGCGCGGGCACCCGTTGGGTCGCTGCGTTCAGGGTGGTCAGCAAAACGAAAGGGCCCGAGATCGCACCCGAGACCAGCCCCGCCAGCGTCGCCATACGAGCGGCAGAGACATCTGCATTGGGCGACACCCGGTCAAACGGCAGGCAATCCCAGCCCGGAAAGGTCAGGACCGGCACATGGGGGGCGAAAAAGGACAAGGCGGCCTGCATCGCCGCCAGCCGTTTGTCGTCCCGCGCCAAGTGGATGACCGGGCCGGAACCGCGGTCGAGCTCCTTCAACACCAGGCGGGCGTCGAACCCCTCGGGTGCGCCCGAGAGGGTAACGTGGGACGGGCCGGTCATGTCAGAGCATCCCCAGCGGGCCGGCCATCATGTTCTGGTACATGCCGAAAAGCGAGGTCACGAAGATCGAAAACATGCCGATCACCTGAACCTGGATTCGGTGCCGCAACAGGCGTTTGCGCAAGTCAGCGCCCTCCAGTTGCCTGTCGTGGATCAACCTCGCCGAATTCAACGACATCAGGCCCACGATGGTCATCGGGAAGACCAGCAGGAACACGGCCTGGGCAAACTCGACCCAATACCAGAACGCCAGTATCACCAGCGAAGTCAGCACCGCCGACATCAGCCCCAGCAGCCACAGCCCGGCCACCCCGGCGATATACAGCAGGCGGTTGCAGTTGATGCGCACCATGTCTGCAAGGTCCTGTTCGGCCTCTCCGCCATGCCGCGCGGCGCGCTGGATCATGTCATAGGGCACGCCCAGCACCCAGTGGCTGGCAGTGGACCACAGCACGGCCAGGGCAATCCAGTACCACAGATTGGAAAAGGATCGCATGTCGATCAGCTCGAATACGGCGGAATAAAAGTCCACGTGCCTGCCCTTGTTCTTCGTGGGGTGTTTCGGCGCGACATTAACGACAGGGCGCGCGGTTTGCCAGCCCCGACACAGCCTCTTGAGATAGATGCACACTCGTGGCAAGCACGGGGGGCAACCTCCGAGGAGCCAAGCATGAGCCGTACCGTCGCCTCCTTTCCCGCCACGCGCCTGCGCCGCAACCGCAAAAGCCCCGCGATCCGCGACCTGGTGCGGGAAAACACGCTGACCACGGGCGACCTGATCTGGCCGGTCTTCGTGATGGATGGCAAGGATGGCGAGACCCCGATCGCCTCGATGCCCGGCGTGTCGCGCCTGACCACCGACCGGGTGGTGAAAGCGGCCCGCGAGGCGGCCGCCCTGGGCATCCCGGCGATCTGCCTCTTTCCCTACACCGATCCGGCTTTGAAAACGGTGGAATGCGAAGAGGCCTGGAACCCCGACAACCTGTCCAATCGCACCATCCGCGCCATCAAGGACGCCGTGCCCGAAATCGCGGTGATGACCGATGTGGCGCTGGATCCTTACAATGCCAACGGGCATGACGGCATCGTGCGCGACGGCGAGATCGTGAACGATGAAACCGTCGAAGCGCTGGTCAGGATGGCGCTGGCCCAGGCAGACTGTGGTGCCGACATCCTGGGGCCGTCCGACATGATGGACGGGCGCATTGGCGCCATGCGCACGGCGCTGGAAGCCGCCGGGCATACCAATGTTGCGATCATGTCCTATACGGCGAAATATGCCAGTGCGTTTTACGGGCCGTTCCGCGATGCGGTGGGGGCATCCGGCGCGCTGAAGGGGGACAAGAAGACCTATCAGATGGACCCGGCCAATACGGACGAGGCCCTGCGCCTTGTGGAACGCGATCTGATGGAGGGCGCGGACATGGTCATGGTCAAGCCCGGCATGCCCTACCTGGACATCTGCCGACGGGTAAAGGATGGGTTCGGCGTGCCGACCTTCGCCTACCAGGTCTCGGGCGAATACGCGATGCTGACGGGCGCGGCCGAGCGCGGTTGGCTCGATGGCGACAAGGTCATGCTGGAGAGCCTTCTGGCCTTCAAACGCGCGGGCTGCGACGGGATCCTGACCTATTTCGCGCCGCGCGTGGCGAGGATGTTGCAGGGCTAATTTGAGGAGGGTCGCCCCGTCCCCTTGCGCGGCTGCGCCGCTTGGGTCCGGGCTTCGGAGCTGGGGGTTTCACCCCCAGACCCCCGGGATATTTTCTGAAAGATGAAAAGGTTAGACGTTCCGGACAAACCGGACCAGCTGTGCGGTCGAACCGTCCTTGCCGTCCGCAGGTTCCTTGCCTGCCACGATGGGTTCCAGGGCCAGGGCAAGCTCCTTGCCCAGTTCCACGCCCCATTGATCATAGGAATTCAGCCCCAGGATCGCGCCTTCGACGAAAACCCGGTGCTCATAGAGCGCGATGATCCGGCCCAGGGTGGCCGGGTCGAGCCGTTCATAGATCAGCGTGGTGGACGGCCGGTTGCCCGGAAAGACCCGGTGGCGCGCCTGGCGGTCGAGCTCGGCGCCGGTGAGCCCTTTCGCCGCCATCAGTGCGCGGGCCTGGTCCAGACCGCGCCCCTTCATCAGAGCTTCGGACTGGGCCAGGCAGTTGGACAGGAGCAGCCGGTGCTGGTGGGCCAGATCCGGTTCGTGCCCCCTGGCGGCCACCATGAACTCGCAGGGCACCACCGAGGTGCCCTGGTGGATCAACTGGTAGAAGGCATGCTGGCCATTCGTGCCCGGTTCGCCCCAGACCACCGGCCCCGACGGCAGCGCAAGGTCGCGGCCATCCATCGCCACGCGTTTGCCGTTGCTCTCCATCTCGAGCTGCTGGAAATAGGCGGCCAGCCGCGACAGGCGCTGGTCATAGGGCAGCACCGCGCGGGTCGGGTAGCCGCAGACCTGGTGGTGCCAGAGCCCCACCAGCGCCAGCATCACGGGTAGGTTCGCCGCCCCCTCTGCCGTGCGGAAATGGCGGTCCATCTCATGCGCGCCAGCCAGGAAAGCCCGGAAGTTTTCCGGCCCCACGGCCAGCATGATCGAGAGCCCGATCGGCCCCCAGAGCGAATAGCGCCCGCCGACCCAATCCTCGAAGCCGAACACCCGCTCCGGCGGGATGCCCCAATCCGAGGTCTTTTCCGCGTTCGACGACAGCGCCACGAAATGGTCGCCGGGCCTGTCCACGCTGCCCGCCAGCCAGTCGCGGGCGGTGGTGGCATTTGTCATGGTTTCGATCGTTGTAAAGGTCTTGGACGCGACGATCACCAGAGTCGTGGCCGGGTCAAGCCCCGCCAGGGTGTCATGGATATGCGCCCCGTCCACATTCGAGACGAAATGGCAACGCGGCCCGTCGTGATAGGGCGCAAGCGCCAGGCAGGCCATGGCCGGACCCAGATCCGAGCCGCCGATGCCGATATTGACCACGTCGGTGAACCGGGCTTCCGCGCGGATCTGGCGGGCAAAGCTCTCCATCCGGTTCAGCGTTTCATGCACGCCGGGCAACACGTCCTGACCATCGACAAGAACCGGATCGGGACCGGGCGCGCGCAGGGCGGTGTGCAGCACCGCGCGGCCTTCGGTCTCGTTGATCTTTTCGCCCGCGAACATGGCCGATCGCTTGGCGGTGACGCCGCTGGCCTCCGCGAGTTCCAGGAGCATTTCCAGGGCCTTGGCGTCGATATTCGTCTTGGACCAGTCAAACAGCATGCCGCAGGCGCGGGTCGAAAACGCGCCGGCCCGCTTGTCATCGAACAGGTCCGGGATGGCGCGATCCGCCACCTCCGTCTGATGGTATTTCAACCGGTCCCAGATCGCTGCAGCCATGCGGCCTCCTATTCAGCCCAATGCACGTCCATGTCGGACAGGACGGCGGCAATGGGCGCCTTGTGCGGTTTCAGTTTCGCGGCCCGTTCCAGCGCCGCGCGCTTTTCGGTGCCAAAGATCAGCAGATGTTTCGACAGCGCCCCGTTCAGCACCGGCGCGGTCAGGGTCATGCGCGGCTCCGGCGCGCCGGGCGCGCGCATTGGCAACAGCGGCGGCGCCTCGGGCGACAGCGCGTCCTCCAAGAGGTCCGCGCCCGGGAAAATGGAGGCCGTGTGCATGTCCTCCCCCATGCCCAGAAGCACCACGGTCAGGGGCGTCACCGCCTTTATTCCGGCGGTCAGCTTGTCGAGCCCGCCCTCCGGCGTACCGGTTTCGGCATAGAGCGGCACCAGATTGGCCGCCGCCGCCCGGCCCGTCAGCAACCGGTCACGCAGCAGCCGGGTATTCGACCGCTCAGAGGTTTCGGGCACCCAGCGTTCATCGGTCAGAAGCACATCTACCCGGTCCCAATCCAGCTTGACGGCAGACAGCCCGTCAAAAACCGGCCCCGGCGTGGTGCCGCCGGGCACCGCAAGCGAGACACGTTCCTGGTGCTGCAGCCCCATGGTCAATTCGCTCGCCAGCCGGTCCACAAGGTCGAGAATCAGCAGATCCCGATCCGGATATTCCTTGAAAATCATTGCCGTAGCTCCCTCCAGCGCCGTCCGTCACGATGCAGCAGGATAAGCGCATCCTCCGGACCCGTCGAGCCGGGTTCATAGGGGTGCGGCTTGTCACCACGGGTCTGCCAGCCTTCGATGATCGGGTCGGTCCAGGCCCAGGCGGCCTCGACCTCGTCGCCGCGCATGAACAGGGTCTGATTGCCGCGAATGACGTCCATGATCAGCCGTTCATAGGCGTCTGGCACATCGGCGACCTCCTCGCCCAGGGCCTCGGCGAATGTCATGTCCAGCGGCACGTCGATCAGGCGCATGCCGCCCGGTCCTGGCTCCTTGATCGTGACCCGCAGATCCATGCCCTCATTCGGCTGAAGACGGATGGACAGTTCGTTGGCGCTCTGCCCGGTATCGTCCTCGAAGATCGAATGGGGGGGCTCCTTGAACCGCACGACGATCTCGGAAACCCGTGTTTTCAAACGCTTTCCGGTGCGAAGATAGAAGGGCGTGCCATTCCAGCGCCAGTTGGCGATATGCACACGCATGGCGATGAAGCTTTCGGTGCGGCTGTCGGGGTTCTCCGCCTCGTCCACGTAGGCCTCCGTGTCAGCCCCCGACAAGTACTGGCCGCGCACGATGTCCTCCGGGTCAACCGGATCCAGCGCCCGGATCACCTTGAGTTTCTCGTCGCGGACAGCGTCAGGGTCGAATTTCGACGGCGGCTCCATCGCGGTCAGACAGAGAAGCTGCATCAGGTGGTTCTGCACCATGTCCCGCATCGCGCCGGACTTGTCGTAATAGTCGCCCCGCCCCTCGACCCCGACGCTTTCGGCGACGGTGATCTGGATGTGGTCGACATACTGAGCGTTCCACAATGGTTCGAACAGCATGTTGCCGAAACGCACCGCCATCAGGTTTTGAACGGTTTCCTTGCCCAGGTAATGGTCGATGCGATAAATCTGTGTTTCGTCAAAGTGTTGCGCGAGAGTGTTGTTCAATACGCGCGCCGTGTCCAGGTCGTGACCGAAGGGTTTTTCGACGACGATCCGCGCTTCGGCACCGGCGCATTCATGGGTGTGCAACCTCTCGGCAATCGGGCCAAACAGGCTGGGGCCGACCGAAAAATAGAAGGCCTGGACCATATTCTTGCGCATCTTGGTTTTCAGTTCTTCCCATCCGTCGGTGCCAAGGGCGTCGATGGTCACATAGGACAGTCGTTCGAGGAAATCGGCCAGCACGGCGGGGTCGCATTTGCGCTCCGATACAAATTCGCGCACGGCGCTGGCGACGAAATCGCGAAACCCCTGGTCGTCCATCTCGCTGCGGGCCGCACCGATGATGCGGGCCTCTTCAGGCATCTGGCCGGCCCAGAACCTGCGGTACAGGCCAGGCAGGATCTTGCGCCGGGCCAGATCGCCGGTGCCGCCGAAGATGACGAGGTCGAAAGGATCGACCGGAATGACGCGCGCAACCATGTGTTACAGCTCCCGTTAGCGCTAACGCAGCCCTTCTAGCCGAGTATGAAAACAAAGTCTAGCACCCTCGCGAAACTTCACAACCGCGTCAAACTGCGGGTTGGGGGTTTTCGATGGGAAAACACTCGGTTAGGTCTGGTCGTCACGAACAGGAGGACCGATGGACCAGCGTATCGCCAACCCGAATGCCGGCAAATTCATTGACCCGAAACTGACCGCCGACGGGTCGAAACGCGCCAGCGTGGAGCTAAGCAACCCACAGACGCTCTGGTTCAATACGGGTACGCTGTGCAACATCACCTGCGTGAACTGCTACATCGAAAGTTCGCCGTCAAACGATCGGCTGGTCTATATCACGGCGGGCGAGGTCGAAGCCTATCTCGACCAGTTGGACACCCGCAAATGGGGGGTTTCCGAAATCGGGTTTACCGGTGGTGAACCCTTCATGAATCCCGAGATCATTGCCATGTTGCGCGTCAGTTTATCGCGTAATTACAAGGCCTTGGTCCTGACGAATGCGATGCGACCGATGCAACGCAAATCGGTGCGCGAAGGGCTCTTGTCCCTGCGCGACGCCTATGGCGACCGGCTGACCCTGCGGGTCTCGCTGGATCATTGGAACGCGGCCAGACATGACGAGATTCGCGGCAAGGGGTCCTACGCAAAGACACTGGAGGGCATGATCTGGCTGCGTGACAACGGGTTTCGCATGGCGGTGGCGGGGCGTGCGCTCTGGAGCGAGGACGAGGCGGAAGCGCGGGCGAAGTATGCCGAATTCTTCGCTCGTCACGACTTCAAGATCGATGCACAAGACCCTGCCATGACAGTGATTTTTCCGGAAATGGATGACATGGTATCGGTGCCCGAGATCACCACCGCCTGCTGGGACATCCTTGGCAAGTCGCCCGACAGCGTCATGTGTGCAAGCTCGCGCATGGTGGTGAAACGCAAGGGCGCGGCGCGACCGGCGGTGCTGGCCTGTACGCTCCTGCCCTATGAGGATGAATTCGAGCTGGGCGAAACCCTGGAAGAGGCCGAAGGCCCGGTGGCCCTGAACCATCCGCATTGCGCGAAATTCTGCGTGCTGGGCGGGGCGAGCTGTTCGGCTTAGATGTTAAAGGCTTCACCGCCGCAACAGGCAAAGTTTAACGTCTTTAAAGGGCTCTAAGGGTCAATCTTAAAGTATTTAAACCATCACGCAGAGCAGTTCGAACATGATCGAGGCGCCCAGATAGGCGGTCGCCCCGGTCGGATCGAACGGCGGGGAGACCTCGACCAGATCGGCGCCGATGATGTTCACGCCTTTCAACTCGCGTACCACCTGAATCGCCTGCCACGAGGTCGGCCCGCCCACTTCGGGCGTTCCCGTGCCCGGCGCAAAAGCGGGATCGACGAAGTCAATGTCATAGCTGACATAGGTCCCGCCCTGCCCGACGATATCGCGGGCCTCGGCCATGACGTCGGCGACACCACGGGTATGAAACTCCTCGATCGCGATGACGCGGATGCCCTCGCTTTCGGCAAAGTCGCGGTCCTCGCTGTCATAGGCGGTGCCCCGAATGCCGATCTGCACCACGCGGGCCGGGTCCAGAAGCCCCTCTTCGACCGCACGGCGGAACGGGGTGCCATGGGTGAACATGGTGCCGTCGAAATAGCTGTGAAACAGGTCCGTGTGGCTGTCGAAATGCACCATGCCGACCGGCCCGTCCTGGGCCAGCGCGCGCAGGATCGGCAGCGAACAGAGGTGATCTCCGCCCCCGGTCAGGGGCCGGATCCCGGCCCGTTTCACGCGGCCATAGAAGGCCTGCATGCGTTCCAGCGAATCGAGCACATCGGCCGGGTTCGGCCCGACGTCGCCAAGGTCGGCGCAATTGGCCGCCTCGAAGGGGCGCACACCGGTGGCACCGTTCTGGGCGCGGATCATGGTGGACATGTCCCTGAGCTGCCGGGGCCCGTGGCGCGGCCCGGGCCGGTTGGTGGTGCCGCCATCCCAGGGCGCGCCGATCAGGCCGATATTCACCTCGCCGAAACGCGGATGATCGAAATCGACCAGCGGCAGGCGCATGAAGGTCGGGACACCGGCAAAACGCGGCAGGTCGAAACCGGAAACGGGGGTGAAGAACGGGTCGGACATGGGCGCTCCCTGGGTGTTTTGCTCAGGTCAGGGGAATTTGCGGGGCGGGTCAAGCGATAATCGATGGCGCAACGCCCTTCGAGCGAAGGCGAAGAAGACACTTACGCACCGCGCAGCGGGGCGGCGCCCGACCCTCCCCAAGGGAGGGCGCTTTTGCGACGTTTCAAACAGAAATGCTGGTTCGGGTGGGGCAATCCTGTCGCCCTACGTCCCGGTTCCCACGCGCCCACCCAGGGTCGGGCGCCACCCCGCAGCTTCCCATGGTGATCAAGCCTCCAGTTCGGCATCCCAATAGAGGAAATCCATCCAGCTGTCATGCAGATGCCCCGGAGGGAACTTGCGGCCCATGTTGCGCAGCTCCTCTGCCGTGGGTTGGCGGGGCGGTTTTCTGAGCGCAAGCCCGGTCTTGCGCAGCGGTTTCGAGCCCTTCCTGAGGTTGCAGGGCGAACAGGCCGCCACCACGTTTTCCCAGCTGGTCACGCCACCCGCCGCGCGCGGCACCACGTGATCGAAGGTCAGATCGCCGCGCGAGCCGCAATACTGGCAGCAGAATTCGTCGCGCAGGAAAAGATTGAAACGCGTGAAAGCCACGCGCTTTTGCGGTTTGACATAGTCTTTCAGGACGATGACAGAGGGAATTCTCATTTCAATCGAAGGACTTCGCACCAACTCGTCATATTCGGCGATGATATGGACCCGGTCCAGAACCGCCGCCTTGACCGCCTCCTGCCAGGGCCAGACCGACAGCGGATAATAGGACAAGGGCCTGAAATCCGCATTGAGCACCAGCGCGGGATGCTTGCGTATCCCGGCGGGGTTGCGTGTGAATTCGGTTCTGAAATCTCCGTCCATGGGTGCAGCCGTCCTCGCCCTGCTCTTGCCGTCAGGGCGGGGAACCCGCCCCGTCTTGCCTCAACCTTGACTATATATGGCGTGAGGCATCTGGCAACCCCCACGATCTGGGGCGCTCGGAGATGTGATACGGCGCGAAGCTGACGGGTGTGTGACGAACGGCAAAAGCCCGGCGCAAAGGCCGGGCTGTCTGGTTGGGTCTGGGAGCTGGCTTACCGGGGTTGCGCCTCGATCAGGCCCAGCTTACTGCGGCTGGGTCTCCAGAAGGCCCAGCTTGTCCAGCATGAAGCTCAGCGCGACGGACAGCCCGTCATTGGCGATGCCGTGGCCGGTGCCCTTCTGAATGTGGCCGTAGACCTCGAAACCCGCGGCCTGCAGCGCCTGGCCCGCCTCGTCGAAATGGGCGATCGGCACCATGTCGTCGGCGTCGCCGTGGATCAGGATGATCGGCAGTTTCGACACAACGGTCTCGCCAAAGCTTTCCGGGTCCAGCATGCGGCCCGAGAAGGCGACCAGACCGGCCACCGGTTCGGCACGCTTGGGCAGGGTGCGCAGGGACATCATCGTGCCCTGCGAGAAGCCGAAGATGATCAGCTGCGCGGGCGAGATGCCCTCGTTTTCCAGCACCATGTCGATGAAACCGTTGATGTCGGCCTCGGCCATTTCGGCGCCGCGCGCGGCGTCCTCTTCCGAGGAGCCGTCGAGCCAGGGGATCGGAAACCACTGGTAGCCCATCGGGTTGCCCAGGCTCTTTTCCGGCGCATCGGGGGCGTAGAACGCGGTGTCGGGCAGATGTTGCCCCAGCGGATCGGCAAGGCCCAGCAGGTCGGCCCCGTCCGCGCCGTAGCCGTGCAGGAAGATGACCACCGATTTCGTCTCGCCCGACTGGGCGGCGCGGTGTTTGAATTCGAGTGTGCGCGTTGTCATCAGCGGATCCCTTCCCTGGCTGTGCTGACCCGGTAATAGGCCCAGAGCAGCCGGGCCGCAACGGCCCTTTGCGGGGCCCAGCCGGCGGCGAGGCGGCGCAATGCGGTTTCGCCGGGACGTTCGGGCAGGTCGAACAGGCGGCGCGCGCTTTCCTGCAGCGCCACGTCACCGGCCGGAAAGACATCGGCCCGGCCGAGCGCCTGCAGCGCGTAGACCTCGGCGGTCCAGAGGCCGATGCCGGTGATGCAGGTGAGAGTGGCGAGCAGCTGCGCATCGGGCAACCCGGCCAGCCCTGCGTAGTCCAGCCGGGCCCCGGCCAGGGCCCGCGCATAGCGCATCTTGGGGCGCGACAGCCCCACCGCGCGCAACTCTTCGTCACCGGCCCTGCGAAGCGCCGCTTCGTCGCAGAGCCCCGCCATCTGCATCCGCGCCCGGATCGCCGCGGCGGAGGCGGTGGAGACCTGCTGGCTGATGATCGCATCAAGAAGCGTGACGAAGCCCTGCGGCTTACGGCGCAGCGGCAAGGGGCCGGTCAGGGCAAGCGCGGCGGCAAAGCGCGGCTCGGCCCCGGCGAGCCAATGCGCCGCGCGGTCCACGTCGGCCTGGGTTTCAATGATCGCCCGCGTCATGATCGGACCCTAGCGGGCCGAAAAGGCAAGGGAAAGCGCTTCCCCCTGCCCCCACTTCGCGCCATAACAGGCAGATGACCAGGACACCGACTTCTCTGCCGAAATTTCCCGAGGGCGACTGGCCCGAAATGCAACCCGGCTGGGTCTGGTTCTGCGGCGCCGGCCCGGGCGATCCCGGCCTTCTGACGCTGCATGCGCTGAACGCGATGGCCCAGGCCGATGTGGTCGTGCACGACGCGCTGGTGTCCGGGGGCATTCTGGCGATGGCCAACCCCGGGGCGCGGCTCATTCATGCGGGCAAGCGCGGCGGCAAGCCCTCGGCCCGGCAGAAGGATATCTCGCTGAAACTGGTGGATCTGGCGCGCGAGGGCAAACGTGTGCTGCGGCTGAAGGGCGGCGACCCGTTCGTGTTCGGGCGCGGCGGCGAGGAAGGCCAGACGCTGGTCCAGCATGGCGTTCCGATTCGCATCATTCCCGGCATTTCGGCCGGGATCGGCGGGCTGGCCTATGCGGGCATTCCCGTCACCCACCGCGACGTCAACCAGGCCGTGACCTTCGTCACCGGCCATGACCAGCGCGGCGAGACCCCGCCGGTCGACTGGGAGGCGATCGCGAAGGGCAGCCAGGTGATCGTGATCTACATGGGCATGAAGCACCTCGACAGGATTTCTGCCGCTCTGATGGCGGCCGGTCGCAGCGCCGATGAACCGGTGGCGCTTGTCACCAACGCGACCGGGCCGGACCAGGAGGTGCTGGAGACAAGCCTGGGGGCTTGCGTCGCCGACGTGGAAGCCTCGGGCATGCAGCCTCCGGCGATGATCTGCGTGGGCCGCGCGGCGCTTCTGCGCCAGGCGCTGGACTGGCAATCGATGGCGGCAGGCGAAGTGCCGCGCAATCCCGATCCGCTGGGGCGCGGGCGGCCTGCCGAGGAGAGGTAGCCCGGAATTTCCGAAAACCCCGATCCGTTCGCGCGGGAAACGGGTATCAGGTGGCGCGAAATCCTGACGACCTGTGACCGGATCAGCGTGAACGACGCCACCGGATGATGAGACCGGTCCTTCACGCTCGGTTTCCGACCCGTTCGCGCGGGAATTTGCCCCTTTCAAATCGCCCCGCCCCGCTATACGCATTCAGCATGAGCGATATTACCATGCCCCCCGCTGTCGGCCAGAAGGCCTGGCGCAACGTGACCATTCTGGTTTTGGCCCAGGCGATCCTGGGCAGCCAGATGCCGATGATCTTTACCATCGGCGGGCTGGCGGGGCAGTCGCTGGCGTCAAATGTCTGTTTCGCGACCCTGCCGATCTCGATGATCGTGATGGGGTCGATGATCTGGGCCACGCCGATGAGCGCGGTAATGCAGCGGTTCGGCCGGCGGGTCGGGTTCTTTGTCGGCACCGGGGGCGGGACGCTGGGCGCGATGATCTGCGCCTACGCGCTGATGCAGTCGAATTTCACGCTGTTCCTGATCGGCTCGTTCCTGACCGGGATCTACATGTCGGCGCAGGGCTTCTACCGGTTCGCCGCGGCGGATACGGCCAGCCCGGCGTTCCGCCCCAAGGCGATCTCCTATGTGATGGCGGGGGGGCTGGCCTCGGCGGTGATCGGCCCGCAACTGGTCAACGCCACGAACGAGGCCACCGTCGTGCCCTTTCTGGGCGCCTATCTGACGGTGATCGTGATCAATGTGGCGGGCTCGGCCCTGTTTCTGTTTCTGGACATCCCCAAACCCGCCGCGCCGGAACCCGACGCGCCCCGGGGACGCACGCGCAGGGAGATGCTGCGCGATCCGGTGATCGCGGTGGCGATCATCTGCGCCATGGTCTCCTACGCGCTGATGAACCTGGTCATGACCTCGACCCCGCTGGCGGTGGTGGGCTGCGGCTATGAACAGGACATGGCGGGCAATATCGTCACCGCCCATGTGCTGGCGATGTTCGCCCCCAGCTTCTTTACCGGACACCTGATCGCGCGGTTCGGAACCCGGGCGATCGTCGCCACCGGCCTGTCGATCCTGGCCGCCGCGGGAGTGGTGGCGCTGCAGGGGGTGGAGCTTGGGAATTTCTTCGTCGCGCTGATCCTGCTGGGGCTGGGCTGGAACTTCGGTTTCATCGGCGCGACCACGATGCTGGCCTCGGCCCACAGCCCGGAAGAGCGCGGGCGGGTCCAGGGGCTCAACGACATGATCGTCTTTGGCTGCGTGACCGTGGCCTCGCTGGCATCGGGCGGGCTGATGAACTGTTCGGGCGGCAATGCGGTGGAAGGCTGGAACGCGGTGAACCTGGCGATGATCCCCTTCCTGGCACTGGCGGGAGCTGCGCTGATCTGGCTGATGCTGCGCCCGAAGGAGGCGTTCTGAGCGGACCTGCGCGCGCCCCGTCGGGCGCGGGAGCCGCTGCGCGGCGTTTTCTTGCCTTCGGCGAGGATATTTCCGGCAAGATAAAAAGGTGTTGCGACAGGCTCGCCCCGGTCCATCCGGCGGAACAGGCGCGATGTGGCGGGCTGTCTGCCCGAGTTCAGACCCCAGTGCGCCCTGCCCGTCCGCCGCGGCGTTTGCGCGGGATGTCCTGTTCGGCCAGCCCTTCGCGCAGCAGGTCGGTCATCGGGTGGTCGGGGTGCAGCGGGCCGTAATGGTCCAGGAGCGCCTGGAGCCGTTCCTTCTGAGAGAACGTCACCTCGTCGAACAGCGCCCAGTCGAGAAAGATCGACCGGCATTCGCCCGGGTGGATCCCGGCAATGTTGTAGCTTTCACGGATCAGCCCGCGCGGATCGAAACGGTCGATCCCTTCCGGTGTTCCCACGCCGCGCGCCATGGCGCTCCTCCCTTTTTCACCGGCCCCTTCGGGCCGCCCGTTCAGACCGGCGGGCGGGCCAGCACCGCCTCGATCGCCGCTTCGGCCGCGCGCCCGCGGGCCTGGATTTCCGCGACCAGGGCCGCCTCGCCGTCAACGCCGGTTTCGCGCAGCACCAGCTCCAGCCCGCCACGCCCGACTTGCTCCAGGTCGAGCGGCCCGTCGGTCAGGAGCTTGGCCGTGGCCTGCATGCGCCACATCAGATCATGTGAGGCGGCAAGGGCTTCGGCTTCTGCGGCGTCGAACCAGCCAATTGCGACACCCTGGGCAATCTGATCGGCCGGCAGGCGCGGGGTTTCGGGGGCCAGCAGCGCGGCCGCCTGGGCCACCAGTTCGACATCCTGAAGGTGGCCGGGGCCGAGCTTTGCCTCCAGGGCGCCCCCTGCCCCCTTTGCCCCGGCAATGCGCGCGCGCATGTCGATGACGTCCTGAACCACCTTGGCGGCGTCACGGGGCCGCGACAAGAGGTCGAGGCGGAAGGTTTCCAGTTCCGCGCCCAGCTCCGGGTTGCCCGCCACGGCGCGCGCGCGGGTGAGCGCGAGGTGTTCCCAGGTCCAGGCCTCGTCACGCTGATAGGCGGTGAAACTGTCGATCGAGGTCGCCACCGGTCCCTGCCGGCCCGAGGGGCGCAGGCGCATGTCGACCTCGTAGAGCCTGCCCTCGGACATCGGCGCGGTCAGCGCGGTGACGAAGGCCTGGGTCAGACGGGCGTAATAGGGCCGTGTCGCCAGCGGGCGGCGGCCATCGGACATGTCCTGGCCATCCGGGTCGTAAACCACGATGAGGTCGAGGTCCGAGGTCGCCGACAGTGTCCCCGCCCCCATCGACCCCATGCCCAGAACCGCCGCGCCACGCCCGGGCTGCGGCCCGTGTTTGCGGGCGAAATTCACCGCAACGCAGGGCCACAGCGCGGCCACCACCGCGCGGGCAAGGTCTGAATATTGTGCCGAGGCTTCGCGCGCATGGGTCAGCCCGCGCAGGAAATGCACGCCAACGCGGAAGTGCCATTCCTTCATCCAGCGCCGCGCGGTGTCGAGCTGCGCCTCGTAATCGCCGGCAGCCTCCAGCCGGTGGGTCAGTTCGGCCTCAAGCGCCGCCTCGCCGGGCCAGTCGGCGAAGAACCCACCGCCGATCACCGCGTCCAGCACCTGCGAGTTGCGGCCCAGATAGGTGGCCAGCGCCGGGGCCGTGGCGGCAATGTCGACGATCAGGTCGACAAGCTGCGGGTTGGCGTCGAACAGCGAAAACAGCTGCACCCCCGCCGGCAGCCCCTTGAGAAACCCGTCAAACTGGATCAGCGCATCATGGGGCCGCGCGGCCTCGGAGAGGCGGGTCAGGAGCTCGGGTTTCAGACGGTCGAAGATCTCGACAGCCCGGGCCGAGCGCAGCGCCGGGTAGCTTTTCCAGCGGGTAATGACCTCTTCGGCATCTTCGCCGAGGCTGGGGGCCTGTTTTGTCGAGGCATCCGGCGCGAAGAAGCCTTCGGTCACGTCATGAACCTCCGACAGCGCGCTGTGGATGCGGGTTTTCAACGTTTCGGGATCACCTTCGGCCATCATGCAGGCCAGACGGCGGAACTCGTCGTCCGTGGTGGGCAGCTTGTGGGTCTGGGCGTCCCGGAACTGCTGCACCCGGTGTTCGACTTCGCGGTGGAACCGGTAATGGCGGATCAGCACCTCGGCGGCCTGTTCGGGCACCCAGCCCTTGGCGGCCAGCGTGGCCAGCCCGGGCACGGTCTGGTTCGATCTGAGCTCCGGGTCGCGCCCGCCCGCGATGATCTGGCGGGTCTGGGTGAAGAACTCGATCTCGCGAATGCCGCCGCGGCCGAGCTTCATGTCATGGCCGGGCAGGGTAATGTCGCCATGCAGCCCCTTGTGGCTGCGGATGCGCAGGCGGATGTCATGGGCGTCCTGGATCGCGGCAAAGTCGAGATGCTTGCGCCAGATGAAGGGGCTGAGGCGTTTCAGATAGGCCTCGCCTGCCGCGATGTCGCCGCCGCAGGGGCGCGCCTTGATATGGGCGGCACGTTCCCAGGTGCGGCCCAGGCTTTCGTAATAGCGCTCGGCCGCTTCCATGGCCACGCAGACCGGGGTCACGGCGGGGTCGGGGCGCAGGCGCAGGTCGGTGCGAAACACGTAGCCGTCGGCGGTCAGTTCGGACAGCATCGCCGACATGCGCCGGGTCGCGCGGATGTGGCTGGCGCGGGCCTCGTGGTAATCGTCATCGGAAAACCGGCTGTCGTCGAACAGCATGATCAGGTCGATGTCGGAGCTGTAGTTGAGCTCATGCCCGCCCATCTTACCCATGGCCAGCGCAACCATGCCGCCCGCTGTCGCAATATCGTCTACGGTGGCGCCGGGCAGTTTCTTGCGGCGGATTTCCTGCCCGACCTGGAATTTCATCGCGGTGTCGGTGGCGTGGTCCGCGAAATCGGTCAGCGCGCCTGTTACCTGCTCCAGCCCCCAGACCCCGGCCACATCGGCCAGGCCGGTGAGCAACGCGATCCGGCGCTTGGCGATGCGCAGCGAGGTCCGCAGGGCGCTGTCGGTGTCGCCCTCGACCCGCATGGCGGATTTGAACGCGTCTTCGGGGGTGCCGGAAAGCGCCTCGCGCAGCCAGTCCGGTTCCTGTTCCATCAGCCCCTTCAGATAGGGGCTGCAGCCGGCGGTGCCTTCAAGAACCGCGACCAGCTCGGGCGGCAGGTCCGCAAAGGCGGCGGCGATGTCAGCGCCCTGATCGGTGTCGAAGGGGATCGGCGTGCGGGTGATGCGGCTGGCGAAATTCATGTCGCGAAGATGCGGCGGCGCGGCATGGGGGTCAAGCGGCGAAATGGTCGGTCAGACCGGCGCAGCGGCTTCGGTGGAGCTGTCCTGGCTGAACGTATTCAGCCATTGGCCGTCGCGTTCCTCCCAGATCGACGAGACATACATCGCCTCCGCCGCATGCGCCCCCTTGCGCAGGTAATCGGCGCGGTAGGCCAGCAGGACGCGGCCTGGACCAAGCTCGATCAGCCGGGCTTCGGAGAGCAGGAAACGTATCACCGTGGGACCGCCCGCCAGTTGATCGGCATGGTCCGCGCGTTTGGCGAAGCCGGTGGAATAGACGCCCAGAAAGTCCGGCGCCAGCAGGGCGCGATCGGCGGTGGCATCGCCCGCCACCAGCGCCTCCCAGACCCGGGTTTCCAGCGCGGTGAAGAAAGTCAGATCAGCCATGGGACAAGCTTGCACCGGGCGGGCACATGCGTAAAGTGCCTTCGACCCAAGACGTTACGGAACGACAAGATGAGCAAATCCCTGAAGCGCGTGCGCGCGGCCCTGGAAGCGGCGGGCGAGCCGGTGGAGATCCTGGAGATGGCCGAGGGAACGCGCACGGCCGCAGATGCGGCGCAGGCGGCGGGGTGCGAGATCGACCAGATCGTCAAGTCGATCATCTTCAGGGGCGAGGCGGACGGGCGCGTGGTGCTGTTCCTGACCGCGGGCGGCAACAGGGTCGATGGCGCGAAGGCCAGCCATGTGGCCGGCGAGGCGCTGGGCAAGGCGGATGGCAAGCTGATCCGGGCGCAGACCGGGTTTGCCATCGGCGGGGTCGCGCCGATCGGCCACACCAGCCCGATCCGCGCCTTCATGGACCCGCGCCTGATGGAGTTCGCCATGGTCTGGGCCGCCGCAGGAACGCCACGCCATGTCTTTGCGCTGAGCCCCGGCGAAATCCACCGCCTGTCCGGCGCTCAGCTCGCCGAGTTCACCAGCTGAGAAAGCACCCGGGCGAAGGCGTCACGGTCCTCTGGCGGCAGCGGGGCCAGAACCTCGTCATTGACCGCTTGGACCGCGTCGAACAGACGCGGCGCCAGCGCCCTGCCCCGGTCGGTCAGGAATATGCGCCGCGATCTGCGTGACGCCGCATCGGCGCGCCGTTCGACCAGCCCGAGTTCCTCCAGCCCGTCCAGCGCACGAGTCACCGCATAGTTGGCAATACGCACGCGCTGACCCAGCTCCGTCTGGGTCTGGTTTTCGGCCTCGGCAATCGCCATCATCAGGATGAATTGCTCCAGCTTCAGGCCGAGCGGGTCGAACTGACGCCGGGCGACCTCGTAATATCGGGACGAAAGCTGCTGGATCATCCAGCCGCAGCTGGTGGTGCGGGTCAGGAAGGCCTGTTCGGCCAGGGAAGGCGTGTTGCTCATGACGCAGCTTTATCACGCGATATTTGCGCTTGCAACTATTGCTGGTGCAATTTACTACAGTTGCAGATGCAAGTATTACGGCCGCAGCAAGGAGCCCCGCCATGACCCGCTATCATCCCCTTCTTGTTACCCTGCACTGGCTGATGGCCGTGCTGATCATTGTCGCCCTGCTGGCTGGCAATTTCATTCTGGCCCCGGTCGAAAACAGCGACCCGGCCAAGATGTTCAGCTTTCGCGCCCATATGTCGATCGGCCTGACCCTGGGGCTTTTGGTCGTGCTGCGCCTGATCACCCGGCTGACCACCGCCAAACCGCCCCATGCGGATACCGGCTCGCCAGGTCTGAACCTCGCCGGACAGGCCGCGCATTGGGGGCTTTATCTTCTGATCTTCGTCATGGTGGGCAGCGGTGTGACCCTGTCGCAGATGTCGGGGCTGGGTGAGATCGTGTTCTTCGGCGCCGACACCCCCATGCCCGCGGATTTCGACACCTATGCCTCGCGCCGGGTGCATGGCGCCGCCTCGACCCTGCTCGGGCTTCTGATCCTGGCCCATGTGGCCGGCTGGGCCTATCACCAGATCGCCCTGCGCGACGGGTTGATCCGGCGCATGTGGTTCGGAAACCGCGGAGCCTGACCACCGAAGATCAAAAAAAACGCCCCGATCCATCTGGGCGTTTTTCTATTAGGTACAGACTCTTACGCAAGTAATGTAAAAAACATTCACATCACCTCTTGTACCACGGCCACCAATCCCCATCTGCTGTAATGTGAAGCGCATTCACATTGAAACAGACACACCAGACCGGAGAATACCATGAGCACCGTTGCCTATACCGAAACCTCCCCCCGTTCCGGCGGTTGGTTCTCGCGGGCCGAGGCATGGCTGGACGACCGTGGCAAGGGCGCCTGGATCGCCGCCATGGTTCTCGGCTTCATCCTCTTCTGGCCGATCGGCCTTGCCCTTCTTGCCTACATGATCTGGAGCAATCGCATGTTCTCGAAATCCTGCCGTTCCCACCGCCATGGCCACGAGGCCGCCCGCATGGGCCGCCGCCACGGGTTCCGCAGCTCGGGCAATACCGCCTTCGACGCCTACAAGGCCGAGACGCTGAAACGCCTGATGGACGAGCAGGAGCAGTTCGAAGCCTTCCTCGAACGGCTACGCGCCGCCAAGGACAAGTCGGAGTTCGACGAGTTCATGGACGAACGCGCCACGGCTGCCCGTGCGACCGATGACGAGGAGGATGAAGGAGACGACGCGGACGAGGTCGAGCTGAAGGCCTGATCCCGCCCCCTGCCCTCCTTGACGGCCCCCTCGTCCCGGGGGCCGTTTTCCCTTGTTGCCATTTCCCGGACCGAACCACACAATGAACACCATGCACAGCAACCATGACCCTGACCGCGACGCCCGCGGGGCGACCCACAGGGAAGCTCTCTGGGGCCTGCCGGATCCACAGTACCAGGCGGAGTTCTACGAGGACGTGCCCCTGAAACGGGCGCTGGCCTGGTTGATCGATACCGTCATCGTCTTTGCCCTGACCTTCCTGGCGGTGGTGTTCACCGTCGGCATCGGCCTGTTCTTTGTGGCCTTCCTGTTCATGGTAATCGGCTTTGCCTATCGGGTGATCACGATCACCAACTCCGGCGCGACCATCGGCATGCGCCTTGTGGCGATCGAGCTGCGCACCCATCGCGGCACCCGCCCGGGGCTGGCCACGGCCACGCTGCACACGCTGGGCTATTCCATCGCCTTCTCGATGGTCTTGCTGCAGCTCGTGTCAATCATCCTGATGCTGACCACCCCGCGCGGTCAGGGCCTGCATGACATGGTGCTGGGCACCGCGATGGTGAACCGCGCCTCAGCCTGAACGGGGGCCAGAACGGGGTGCTTTTTTCCCGGACTGATCGCAGGACGGTGGCGCGACGGAGGGGGTTGCCGTCCGTCGCCCCAACGCGGTCCGGTTCCCCGGCCCGTTTACCCTTTCGCCAACAGGCCCTTGGCGGATGGTTTATCGCTTGTTAACCTGAGGGGGATCAGGATGACCCCGGACCCTTCATGCGCCACAGCCTTCCTCTTGCCCCGCAGTTCTACGTGACGGCACCGCAACCCTGCCCCTACCTTGAGGGGCGGATGGAGCGCAAGCTGTTCACCGCCCTGCAGGGGGACCATGCGCACACGCTGAACGACACGCTGTCCAAACAGGGGTTCCGCCGCTCGCAGAATGTGCTTTACCGGCCCAGTTGCGCCGAGTGTTCGGCCTGCCTGTCGGCGCGCATCCGGGTCGCGGATTTCAGAACGACCAAAAGCCAGCGCCGCGCGCTGAAGCGCAACGAGGAACTGGTCCGGCGCACCCGCGCGCCCTGGGCCACGGAGGAACAGTTCGACCTGTTCCGCACCTACCTGGACACGCGCCATTCCGATGGCGGCATGGCGGACATGGATGTGTTCGAGTTCTCGGCAATGATCGAGGAAACGCCGATCCGCACCCGCGTGATCGAATATTCCGAGCCCCCGCAAGCGGGGCACGGGCGCGCAGAGCTGGCCGCGGTCTGCCTGACCGATGTGCTCGAGGACGGGCTCAGCATGGTCTACAGTTTCTATGCGCCGGAACGCCAGGCGGACTCGCTGGGCACCTATGTGATCCTCGATCACATCCGGCTCGCGCAGGAGGCCGGCCTGCCCTATGTCTACCTGGGCTACTGGGTGCCGGGCTCGCCCAAGATGGATTACAAATCCCGCTTCTCGGCGCTGGAAATCTATCGCGGCGGGGTCTGGCAACCGCTGAACAGGAACGAGGATTTCAGCCCGGAAACCCATCCGCTGTCCACCGATCCGATCGCCGAACAGGTGGCGCGGATCACCCTGCCCGATACGGCGAGCTGAGCCGTCCCCGCCGGGATCCGACGACCGCCATTCCCCGCAGAGCAGCGACCCGATGGGTCGCCTTCGCGCCGTGGCATGGGCCCTGCCGGACGGTCTTGTTGTCCGCGACGGAAAACGAACCGGATTTTCCAAAAATTCCGAACAACCCCGGCTCTTGCGCAACAAGATTACAAAAATCGACCCCCTGCGACATTTTCTTCACGAAAAACATATGCTGCAGTTGCATTTTGACGTTGACGGCCCCTGCCCCCGCTCATAATGTCCCGCCCACGAAGTAAAGGAGCCCCAGGGATGCAGAGCATTCTCGTAGTAGTGGACGATTGGCGCATGGGTCGGTAACGACATCCTGTTGGATACCCCCTGCGCCCCCGAAACTCGGGGGCTTTTTTTTGGACGAACGATGCACGTGGAACGGAGACAGAAGATGACACGTCAGATGACCGGAGCGAAAATGGTGGTTCAGGCCCTGAAGGATCAGGGTGTGGACACGGTATTCGGCTATCCGGGGGGCGCGGTCCTACCGATCTATGACGAGATTTTCCAGCAGAACGACATCCGCCACGTGCTGGTGCGCCACGAACAGGGCGCGGTGCATGCCGCCGAAGGCTATGCACGGTCGACCGGCAAGCCGGGCGTCGTGCTGGTGACGTCGGGCCCCGGGGCGACCAATGCAGTCACCGGGCTGACCGATGCGCTGCTGGACTCGATCCCGCTGGTGGTGCTGTCAGGCCAGGTGCCCACCTTCATGATCGGCACCGACGGGTTCCAGGAGGCCGACACGGTCGGCATCACCCGCCCCTGCACCAAGCACAACTGGCTGGTGAAAGATACCGACGCGCTGGCCGCGACCATTCACGAGGCGTTCCATATCGCCACCACGGGCCGTCCCGGTCCGACCCTGGTCGACATTCCCAAGGACGTGCAGTTCGCGGGTGGCACCTACACGCCGCCGGGCAAGATCGACACCTCGCATTACCAGCCGAAGATGAAGGGCGATGTTGCGGCGATCACCGAACTGGTCGAGATGATCGAAACCGCCGAACGCCCGGTCTTCTACACCGGCGGCGGCGTGATCAACTCGGGTCAGGCGGCCAGCCAGCTTTTGCGCGAACTGGTCGGCGCCACCGGCTTCCCGATCACCTCGACCCTGATGGGTCTGGGCGCCTACCCGGCCTCCGGCAAGGAATGGGTCGGCATGCTGGGCATGCACGGGCTTTACGAGGCCAACAAGGCAATGCATGGCTGCGACCTGATGATCTGTATCGGCGCCCGTTTCGACGACCGGATCACCGGGCGCATCGATGCGTTCAGCCCGGGGTCGAAAAAGGTGCAAATCGACATCGATGTGAGCTCGATCAACAAGATCGTCCATGTCGACCTGCCGATCGTCGGCGACGTGGGCCATATTCTGGAAGACCTGCTGCGCATCTGGAAATCGCGTGGCCGCAAGACCAATACCGAGGCCCTGGCCAAATGGTGGGAGCAGATCGACGGTTGGCGCGCCAAGGAATGCCTCTACTATCGCAACACCGATGACGTGATCCAGCCGCAATACGCGCTGGAACGGCTGGAGGCGCTGACCAAGGACAAGGACCGCTATGTCGCGACCGAAGTGGGCCAGCACCAGATGTGGGCGGCGCAGTTCCTGGGCTTCGAGGATCCGAACCGCTGGATGACTTCGGGCGGTCTGGGCACGATGGGTTACGGCCTGCCGGCCTCGGTCGGGATCCAGATGGCTCACCCCGACGCCTGCGTCATCAACGTGGCGGGGGATGCCTCGTGGCTGATGAACATGCAGGAAATGGGCACGGCGGTGCAGTACCGCCTGCCGGTCAAGCAGTTCATCCTGAACAACGAACGCCTGGGCATGGTGCGCCAGTGGCAGGAGCTCTTGCACGGCGAGCGATACTCGCATTCGTGGAGCGAAAGCCTGCCGGACTTCGTGAAACTGGCCGAGGCCTTCGGCTGCAAGGGCCGCGTGGTCTCGGACCCGGCCGAGCTGGACGATGCGATCCAGGAAATGCTGGACTATGACGGGCCGTTCATCCTGGACGTTCTGGTGGAGAAACACGCCAACTGCTTCCCGATGATCCCCTCGGGCAAGGCGCATGACGACATGATCATGGGCCCGGATGTGGACACCCGCGGCGTCATTGACGCCGAAGGTTCGAAACTTGTGTAAGGAGGGCTGAGAGATGTCTGCACTACGACTGAAGAAAGGCGCCTCGCGCAAATCCGCCTATGACCTGCGGGATCCGAACACGGATGTGATCGAAAGCCACACGCTGGCGGTTGTCGTCGACAACGAGGCGGGGGTTCTGGCCCGCGTGATCGGGCTGTTTTCCGGCCGGGGTTACAATATCGACAGCCTCACCGTGGCCGAGATCGACCACACCGGGCACCGGAGCCGCATCACCATCGTGACCACCGGCACGCCTGCGGTGATCGAACAGATCAAGGCGCAGCTGGGCCGGATCGTGCCGGTGCACGAAGTGCATGACCTGACGGTCGAGGGCACCTCGGTCGAACGTGAACTGGCGCTGTTCAAGGTGGCGGGAGAGGGCGAGAAGCGCGTCGAGGCGCTGCGTCTGGCCGATATCTTCCGGGCCAATGTGGTGGATTCGACGCTGAACAGCTTCATCTTCGAGATCACCGGCACGCCGGAAAAAATCGACGCCTTTGCCGAGCTGATGCGGCCCCTGGGTCTGGTCTCGCTGGCCCGGACCGGCGTGGCGGCCCTGTCGCGCGGGGACGTGCAACTGCCCTGAACCGGTATCCGGCTGAAATCCGACCGCCCCCCTGCTTCGGTACGGGGGGCGGTTTCATTTCAGGCCACGACGCGCAACCCCTTGCCGCCTGCATTCTCGTGATAGGCTGCCAGAACCGATTGCGGATCTGCCGCCGTGCTTCCGGTCTCGACCCGTTCGATCGAGGTCACGTAGCGCACCCTGTCGCGTACTTCATGCAGGAAGGAAATCTGGTCGCCGCAGCCCAGCGGGCGGGCCTTGTTCGGGACCGCGATCTCGGGTCCGATATAGGCCAGAGGGCCCTGATCTTCGCACCACACCAGACCAACCTGCTTGTCGGTGTTGTACCACAGAACGATTCCGATCACGTCACTGCTCCTTTGTTCTGGCTTGGAGTGTAGTCGAGTGCACCAATACAACCAAAGGCAAAATGACCTGCCCGGTGCTGCTTGTTGACCTATCCGAACGGAGAGTTGACGCCAATCAGCGTCAGTTCGGTCAGGTTCGCCTAAAAATCTGGCTAAGTCATTGCGACTGGTACTGAATTGCAGGCATCCGCCGGCGGATTGATTCGTGGGGAAAAAGAAAAGGGGCACCCGAGGGCGCCCCAGTTTCGCTGACAAGGCTCGTCATTTGGTACCGCCCGTGTTTTTGCCTGCGGCCCTGTCCGCGTCGGGGGCGAGCGCACCCGCCCCGTGTGAGAGTGAGAGGGCCAGGAACCGCCCCACTCTGTCTGATTGGCTGCGCAAGTCGGCCCCAAAACCGGTGCCCACTATTGGGCTTGCGCGCGCCGTCCCTCCCCAATCGGGGAGGGAATTCCTCAGCTGCAGCCCGTGGTCGAGCCGCAGGTGTTGCACTTCATGCAGGTGCCGTTGCGCACCAGCGTGTAGTTGCCGCATTCGCCGCAGGGATCACCCTCATACCCCTGCATCTTGGCCTTGGTGCGGGCGTCGATCGACGTCGCCCCCGCCGCAATCGCGGTCTCGCTCACGACCGTGGTGGTGGTCGCGGTTTCCGGCACCAGCGTATTCAGCGCGCCGACCGGGTCGGAGGCGTCCAGCGAGGTCGCCCCGGCGGCCCCGCCCTGCAGCACCATCAGCTCCTGCGGCACACGTTTGCGCAGGTAGCCGGTCGAGCTGATCTGCTTGAGCACTTCGATCGACTTGGCGGTGGTGCTTTCCGACGGCTCCTGCACGTTCGACACACCCTCTTGCTGGCCGCCGCCCAGATCGTCGAAAGCCGCGCCTTCGGGTTTCACATGGGCAAGGTCGGTCCGGTCCAGGTAGGACACGGCCAGTTCGCGGAAGATGTAATCCAGGATCGAGGTGGCGTTCTTGATCGAGTCATTGCCCTGCACCATGCCCGCCGGTTCGAACTTGGTAAAGGTGAAGGCATCCACGAATTCCTCCAGCGGCACACCGTATTGCAGCCCCACGGATACGGCGATGGCGAAGTTGTTCATCATCGCGCGGAAACCGGCACCTTCCTTGTGCATGTCGATGAAGATCTCGCCCAGCTGGCCGTCTTCGTATTCGCCGGTGCGCAGGTAGACCTTGTGCCCGCCGACGATGGCCTTCTGGGTGTAGCCCTTGCGGCGCTCGGGCAGTTTCTCGCGGCCGCGGGCGACCTCCTTGATGACCACCTTCTCGATGATCTTCTCGGCCAGAACGGCGGCTTTTTCCTGCGGGGTGCCGGTCGCCAGCACCTCTTCGGCCTCCTCGTCATCCTCGACCAGGGCGGCGGCCAGCGGTTGGCTCAGTTTCGAGCCGTCACGGTAGAGCGCGTTGGCCTTAATGCCCTTCTGCCAGCTGCGTTCATAAGCAGCCTGGCAATCCTCGATCGTGGCGTCGTTCGGCATGTTGATGGTCTTGGAAATCGCGCCGGAGATGAAGCTCTGCGCGGCGGCCATCATGTCGATGTGGCTGTTCACCGAAAGGAAGCGCTTGCCCTTCTTGCCGCAGGCATTGGCGCAGTCGAAAACGTTGTAATGCGCTTCCTTCAGGTGCGGAGCCCCTTCCAGGGTCATGGTGCCCAGCACGTGGTCGTTCGCCGCCTCGATGTCCTGGCGGGTAAAGCCCAGGTGACGCAGCAGGCTGAATTCCGGATCGTTCAGCTTTGCGGCGGGGATGCCCAGCACATTGGTGCAGAATTCCTCGCCCAGGGTCCACTGGTTGAAGACGAAGCGGATGTCGAAGGCGGACGGCAGGGCGGCCTCGATCTTGGCGATCTCGTTCTGGCCGAAACCGTGGCCGATCAGCGTGGTGTGGTTGATCGCGGGGGCGTTGCCCATGGTGCCGTGACCGACCGCATAGGCGACGATCTCCTCGATCTGGGCGCTGTCATAGCCCAGTTTCTCAAGCGCCGCGGGCACCGAGCGGTTGATGATCTTGAAGTAACCGCCGCCGGCCAGTTTCTTGAACTTCACCAGCGCGAAGTCGGGCTCGATCCCGGTGGTGTCGCAATCCATCACAAGGCCGATGGTGCCGGTCGGCGCAATCACCGAGACCTGCGCGTTGCGGTAGCCGCTTGCCTGGCCCAGCTCCAGCGCCTCGTCCCAGGCGGTCATGGCCAGGTCGATCAGGCGCGGGTCGGGGCAGTTGGCGTGATCCAGCGCGACCGGGTTGATCGACAGATCCTCATAGCCTTCCGTCGCACCGTAAGCGGCGGTGCGGTGGTTGCGGATCACCCGCAGCATGTGGTCCGCGTTCTTCTCATAGCCCGGGAAGGTGCCCAGCTCGGCGGCCATCTCGGCCGAGGTCGCATAGGCCACACCGGACATGATCGCGGTCAGCGCGCCGCCCAGGGCGCGGCCTTCATCCGAGTCGTAGCCATAGCCCATGTTCATCAAGAGGCCGCCGATATTGGCATAGCCCAGACCAAGGGTGCGGAAATCGTAGGACCGCTGCGCAATCTCCTTCGAGGGGAACTGCGCCATTGTCACCGAGATTTCCAGCGTGATGGTCCAGAGCCGCGTGGCATGCATGTAGTCCTCGGCCTGGAACTGCCCGTCCTTCAGGAAGGTCAGCAGGTTCATCGAGGCCAGGTTGCAGGCGGTATCATCGAGGAACATGTATTCCGAACACGGGTTCGAGCCGCGGATCTCGCCATCTTCCGGGCAGGTGTGCCAGGCGTTGACCGTGTCGTGATACTGGATGCCCGGATCGGCGCAGGCCCAGGCGGCGTGGCCGATCTGCTCCCACAGGTCGCGGGCCTTGATCGTCTTGGCGACCGTGCCGTCGGTGCGCCGGATCAGCTCCCAATCGGCATCCGAGTCGACCGCCTCGAGGAAGGCGTCGGTCACGCGCACCGAGTTGTTGGAGTTCTGGCCCGACACGGAGGCATAGGCCTCGCTGTCCCAGTCGGTGTCATAGGTCGGGAACTCGATCGAGGCATAGCCTTGCTTGGCATAGTCCAGCACGCGTTTGATATAGGCTTCGGGGATCGAAACCTTCTTGGCGGCACGCACGGCGTCCTTCAGGGTCTCGTTTTCCTTCGGATCGGTCGCGGCCTCCTCGACACCTTCCCAGGCGCGGATGGCGGCAAAGATCGCGTTCAGGTGGGTTTCGTGCATCTTGGAGCCCGCCACCAGCGAGGCCACTTTCTGCTCTTCCTTCACCTTCCAGTTGATGTATTCCTCGATATCCGGGTGATCGGCGTCGACGATGACCATCTTCGCCGCGCGACGCGTAGTGCCGCCCGACTTGATCGCCCCGGCCGCCCGGTCGCCGATCTTGAGAAAGCCCATCAGGCCCGACGACTTGCCGCCGCCCGACAGGTTTTCATTTGCCGCGCGCAGCGACGAGAAATTGGTACCGGTGCCGGAGCCGTATTTGAACAGGCGTGCCTCGCGCACCCACAGATCCATGATCCCGCCGTCACCCACAAGGTCGTCACCGACCGACTGGATGAAACAGGCATGGGGCTGCGGGTGCTCGTAAGCGCTGCTCGACCGTGTCAGCTTGCCGGTCTTGAAATCCCCGTAGTAGTGGCCCGGCGAGGGGCCGTCGATGCCATAGGCCCAGTGAAGCCCGGTGTTGAACCACTGCGGCGAGTTCGGCGCGGCGCGCTGCGCGGCCAGCATGTGGCGCATTTCGTCGAAATAGGCGCGGGCGTCTTCCTCGGTGGTGAAATAGCCACCTTTCCAGCCCCAGTAGGTCCAGGCGCCGGCCAGACGGTCGAACACCTGCTTGGCCGAGGTTTCGCCGCCGAAACGGTCCTGTTCCGGCAGTTCGGCCAGGGCTTTTTCATCCGGGACCGAGCGCCACAGGAACTGCGGCACGCCCTTTTCGCGCACCCGTTTCAGGGCGGCGGGCACACCGGCCTTGCGGAAGTATTTCTGCGCGATCACGTCCGAGGCCACCTGGCTCCAGCCACCGGGCACTTCGCAGTCGTCCAGCTTGAACACCACGGTGCCGTCCGGATTGCGGATTTCGGACTGGGTCGTGATGAAATCCAGATCGGCGTATGCGTCTTGGCCTTCGGTGGTGAACTTTCGTGCGATCTTCATGGGTGCCCCGTCCGGTTTTTTTGCGCTGTGGCGGCACCGCGTTCCTGGCTTGGCACCGCCGTCTTGAAATTCGTGCCGATCGGAGGACGAAAAGCAGAACGGTATCGGCCGGAGCCCTGCCTTTTCGGCCTGTCCCCGTCACCTGGCCCCAGGGGCCGCGGCTTTGATGCGTTTTCCTATCACCTCCGGCCCGGCCACTATATATTGTGGCGCTTCCGACCGGCTCCCACAAACTGGCGTATGGACCCATACAGCGTCAACGGAAATTTCAGGTTTTTCCCCAGCTCTTTTGTGTTGACCCGACGGGCGTCTTCTGGTGGCGGGATGTTAACCAATTGATTCATCCACAGGGTGATTTCCGGAATTTTCGAATGTCTCGGCGGGCTTAGCGCGAGAGGCTGCAAAACGGGTTGAAGGGGGCTGTGGAGAACATGCTGCGCATGCAGTATTGTTCTTCTTATGCGTGTAGTAGGAATAGCTACTCTCTTGCTGCGCGCGCACCATACGGAAACGACTCGAATGCCCGATTCTCTTGCGATGTGGAGAGTGGTCGGGGCGGCGAGATTCGAACTCACGACCTTCTGTACCCAAAACAGACGCGCTACCAGGCTGCGCTACGCCCCGAACCGGGTCTGAATAGCCGCAGGCGCCAGTGATGGAAAGAGTTAATTGGCCGGGGCACAGGGCCAGGCGGCAATTTCCGGATCAAAGCCCGGATGGCGCAGCTCGCTGCCTTCTTCGATCCCCAGGATGCGCGCCATGCCACCCTTGATCTCAAGCACCGCGATCACGCCATCCCCCCCGCTGATCGGGGTCAGGTCCTGGGGAATGGCGTTTTCATGCACATACTGCACCACGCCTTCCGGCGTGATGAAGATCATGTCGAGCGGGATGAGGGTGTTCTTCATCCAGAAGGCGTGACGGTCGGGCCGGGGGTAGAGAAACAGCATGCCCTGGGAAGCACCCAGGCTCTCGCGAAACATCAGCCCGCGCGCACGTTCCTGCACCGTTTGGGCCAATTCGACGGAGAACTGCGCCTGGCCCCAATCGCCGCGAATATCGAGCCGTTCCGGGGCGCAGCTGTCACTGTCGGCCAAGGCGCCCTGCCCTATCAACGCGCCGCACAGCGCCAGTACTGCCCCAATCCGTCTCATGCCTCGTCCTTTCACTCGTCCTTGCCCTGAACAACCGAATCCCAAGCCGTGACCACGGCGGCCATGCGTCCGCGTTTGCCGTCGATCACGCGCAGGCAAATCGCCTCGCCGGGCTGAAGATCGGCCAGACCCGAACGGCGCAGCACCTCGACATGGATGAACACGTCGTCGGGGCGGCCGAACACATTGGCAAAGCCGAACCCCTTGCCCTTGTCGAACCATTTCACGCGGGCGGGCTCCACCGGGCCGGCCTCGCTCAGGTCCGGGGCGGCGCCATTCTCGCCCGGTTCGACCTCACCCTCTGCGGGCGGGTCGATCGACAGAACCTCGGTGGCCTGCATGCCACGCGTGGTTTCCTGCACGATGATTTCGATCCCGGCCCCGTCCGCGACCGAGCCCTGACCGAAATTCCTGAGCACGTTCGCGTGCAACAGAATATCCGGGCCACCACTGTCGGCCACTACGAACCCGAACCCCTTGGCCGGGTCAAACCATTTGACCTGACCGCGCAGAACGGTCCCCGTCTGCGCGTTGTTTTCTTCTGTCATTCAAACACCCGTGTGTTCGCATCCCCACCTAAGTTGTGTGCCAGAACATCAGGAGGTGCAAGGTTTAAAAAACCTATACTTTTGGACGTGTTGGAAAGCGCCCGAAAGAAGCTCACGGGTTCAGGCGGTCCACATGCCACGGCGCAGAGACGGAATCGCGGGTCCAGCGGAACCGGTCGTGCAGCCGGAACGCCCCATCGGCCCAGAACTCGATTTCGAGCGGGTGAATGCGGTAGCCGCCCCAGAACGGAGGCCGGTCGGGATTGGGTCCGTGTTCGGCCGTCACCCTGGCCACCTTGGCCATCAGGGCCGCGCGGGAGGACAGCGGCTGCGACTGGTCGGATGCCCAGGCGCCAAGGCGACTCTTGAGCGAGCGCGAGGCATAATATTCATCCGCCTGTGGCCCCTCTTCGCGGCTCACCAGCCCGCGCACCCGGATCTGGCGGCGCAGGCTTTTCCAATGCATGACGAAGGCGGCCTTGCCCGCCCCGAACCCTTCGCGTTCGATCTCGCCGGCCTTGGTGGAACCGTAGTTGGTATAGAAGACGAAGGCGTCCTCCTCGATTTCCTTCAACAGCACCATGCGCGCGTTGGGCAGCCCGTCCCCGTCCACCGTGGAAAGCGCAATCGCATTGGGGTCGTTGGGTTCGCTGGCCTCGGCCTCGGTCAGCCAGGCGCGGGCGATCACGAAAGGGTCCCGGCCTGCGAATTTACCACCTCGATCTGTCATGGCGCGCTCCTGTTTTTTCGCGATACCATATTCCGCGCGCCCCGGCCCATAAGCCCGGCAAGACTTGCGGGGTCAGGCGCAATCGCCTAAAGGGGCATAACGCAGATAGACGGGACGGGGAACACAGAATGTCGACCGGTTTGATGAATGGAAAGCGCGGCCTGATCATGGGCCTTGCCAATGACAAATCCATTGCCTGGGGCATTGCCCAGGCCCTGCACGGGGCGGGCGCCGAGCTGGCGCTGTCCTACCAGGGCGAGGCGATGAAGAAACGCGTGGGGCCCCTGGCGGCGAAGCTGGACAGCGATTTCATTGTCGATTGCGACGTCAGCGACGAGGCCTCGGTCGACGCGCTGTTCACCGAGATCGAAGCCCGCTGGGGCAAGATTGACTTCATCGTGCATGCCATTGGTTTCTCGGACAAATCCGAACTTCGCGGGCTCTATGCCGAGACCAGCCGCGACAACTTCCTGATGACCATGGACATTTCGGTCTACAGCTTTACCTCGGTGGCCCGCCGCGCCGCCGCGCTGATGCCCGAAGACGGCGGGTCGATGCTGACCCTGACCTATTACGGCGCCGAACAGGTGATGCCGCATTACAATGTGATGGGCGTCGCGAAAGCCGCGCTGGAGGCCTCGGTGCGCTACCTCGCCGAGGACTATGGCAAGCGCAATATCCGTGTGAATTCGATCTCGGCCGGGCCGATCAAGACTCTGGCGGCCTCGGGCATCGGCGATTTCCGCTATATCCTGAAGTGGAACGAGCTGAACTCGCCGCTACGCCGCAATGTGACAATCGACGACGTGGGCAAGTCGGCGCTGTATCTGCTGTCCGATCTGGGCTCGGGCGTGACCGGGGAAACCCACCATGTCGACGCGGGCTATCACGTGGTCGGCATGAAGGCGGTGGATGCGCCGGACATCGACGTCGTGACCGGGAGGAAGTCGTGATGAGCGACCATCAGCTCCCGCATGAGAAAGGGTTTCACGTCAGCTGGGACCAGCTGCACCGCGACAGCCGCGCCCTGGCCTGGCGGCTGGACGGCAAGGGGCCGGATGCCGGCGCCTGGCGCGCCATTGTCGCCATTACCCGTGGCGGCATGGCACCGGCGATGATCATCGCCCGAGAGCTGGACGTGCGTGTGGTCGATACGATCAGCGTGAAGAGCTACGACCACCAGAGCCAGAGCGACGCCGTGGTGCTGAAGGCCCCGGATCCGGCCATCATCGGCGACGGCGCGGGCGTGCTGGTGATCGACGACCTCGTGGACAGCGGAAAAACACTGGAGGTGGTGCGCGCGCTCTACCCCAAGGCTCATTTCGCCACCGTCTATGCCAAGCCCAAGGGCGAACCGATGGTGGACACGTTCATCACCGGGGTCAGCCAGGACACCTGGATCTTCTTTCCCTGGGATATGGCGCTGCAGTACGTCGAACCCTATCGCGGCAAGGATTAACCTCCCGCGGCAACAGGTTGAAAAGAAAAGGCCCCGACCGATTGGCGGGGCCTTTTCTTTGGCGGGGTGAAATCCGCCCCTGCGCTGTTATTCGGCAGCTTCCGGCGTCTCGGGGCCGTCGGCGGTTTTCTCCGCATCCTTGGCCTTGGCCACGGGCTTCGCCCTGGTCTTGGGTTCGGGTTTGGGATCGTCTGTCATCTCGGCCTTCGGCGCGCGGGGCTTGCGCGGGCGGGGCGCACGTTTCTTGGGTTTGCTTTCCGGGGTCTCGACCAGCCCGCTGTCCGCTTCGTCTCCGGCGTCGATGACGTCACCGCCCATCGCGGGCTGCGGCGCGTCGCCCGGATCCATGCTGGTCTGCCGGGCGGGCCGGGGCGGCTCGCCCTCGCCTTCGCCGCCGGCCTGTTCGACCTTCTGGGCGTCGCGTTTCTCGGCCTTATGCGCCTCGCGGGCTTCGCGTTCCTCGCGCTGCTGCTGCTGGCGCTGGCGGTTCTGTTCCTCGGCCGCGGCCCGGCGGGCGTCGACCTCGCGCTGCGCCTCGCCCAGAAGACGTGTGTAGTGTTCCGAGTGCTGCTGGAAGTTCTCTGCCGCCACCCGGTCATTGCCGAGAGCCGCATCGCGCGCCAGTTGCGTGTATTTGTCGATAATCTGTTGCGGCGTACCGCGCACCTTGCCTTCCGGCCCGGAGCTGTCGAACACCCGGTTGATGATATTGCCGGGGTTGTTGTTGCGGTTGCGGTTCTGCTTACCGCGCGATCGTTTCGAAGATCTCATGAGCTTTGATGTCCAGCCTTTGTGGCTTGTCTCTTTCGCGGACCCGGCGCAAGTGGCGCCACAACATCCGACATTTTGGGCTTGCGCGCAGCGGGGGTCCGGGGGACCAGCATCCGATGCCCGTACCCATGAGTTGCCATGCCGTGTCGGGCAAGACAAGGGTTAATTGGGATTTTTCCGGCGTTTCGGCGAATTTCCCGCGATTTTGCCCGGAATTCCCACCCGGTTCAGGGCGCGTTGCCCATGACCACCCGGTCCCGCCCGTCCAGATCCGGCAGCAGGCGCACCTCGGTAAAGCCGGCGGCTTCGAACATGGCGGCGACCGCATCGCCTTGGTCGAAGCCGATTTCGACCATCAGCCGGCCGCCCGGTTCCAGATGCGCCAGCGCGCCGGCGGTGATCAGGCGATAGGCGTCCAGCCCGTCCCCCCCCGGGGTCAGCGCCAGGTGCGGCTCCCAGTCGCGCACCTCGGGTTCCAGCGAGGCCATGGCGGATTCGGCGATATAGGGCGGGTTGGAGACGATCAGGTCGAAGGGCCCTCCCTCGACCGCGTCCCACCAGCTGCCCTCGCGCAGAACGGCGGGACCGTCCAGCCCCAGCGCCGCGCGGTTGGCGCTGGCCACCTCCAGCGCCTTGCCGGACAGGTCGGTGCCCAGCCCCCAGGCGCCGGGCATTTCCTTCAGGAGCGTGAGCAGGATACACCCCGAGCCGGTGCCCAGGTCCAGCACACGTTCGAAGGGTTCGGCCAGCGCTGCTTCGACCAGGATCTCGGTGTCCGGGCGCGGGTCGAGCACGGCGGGAGTGACCTGAAACCGGCGGCCATAAAACTCGCGATATCCGACGATCTGCGACAGCGGCTGGCGTTTGCAGCGTTCCTGCACATGAAGGAAGAAGGCGAATTCCTCCTGGTCCGTGATCACGTCATGCAGATGCAGGGTCAGGCGCGACGGGTCGAGCCCCATGACCATGGCCATCAGACGGCGCGCATCGCGGGACGGGTCGGCCACCCCGGCGCCTGCAAGGTCCGCCACGGCAATACGGATTGCCTCGGCGCCGGTCATGGTCCCGGCTTTGGCGTCGCTCATGGATCAGCCCTCCATTTCGGCCAGCTGCGCGGCCTGGTCGGCGGCGGTCAGCGCGTCGATGGTCTCGTCCAGGTCGCCCTGCATCACCTTGTCGAGCGCATAGAGCGTCAGGTTGATCCGGTGGTCGGTCATGCGGCCCTGCGGGAAGTTGTAGGTGCGGATGCGTTCCGAGCGATCGCCCGAGCCCACCTGGCTGCGCCGGTCGGCGGCGCGTTGATCATGCACGCGCTGGCGTTCGGCATCGAACAGGCGGGCTTTCAGCACCTGCATGGCAATTTCGCGGTTGCGGTGCTGGCTCTTCTCGCTGCTGGTCACGACGATGCCGGTCGGCAGGTGGGTGATGCGCACCGCTGAATCGGTCGTGTTCACGTGCTGCCCCCCTGCCCCCGAAGCGCGCATCGTGTCGATGCGGATGTCGCCGGGGTCGATCTGGATGTCCACGTCCTCGGCTTCGGGCAACACGGCCACGGTGGCGGCCGACGTGTGGATCCGCCCGCCGCTTTCGGTTTCCGGCACACGCTGCACCCGGTGCACGCCGCTTTCATATTTCAGCCGGGCAAAGACCCCCTCGCCCTTGATGTGTACGGTGGCGTCCTTGATGCCGCCCAGTTCGGTTTCGGTCGCATCAATCACGTCGAAGCTCCAGCCCTGCGCCTCGGCATAGCGCTGGTACATGCGCAGAAGATCACCGGCGAAAAGCGCCGCCTCGTCGCCACCGGTGCCGGGGCGGATTTCGATCATCGCCGGGCGGGCGTCGGCGGCATCCCTGGGCAGGAGCGCGAGCCGCATGGCCTGCTCGGCCTCGGGCAGGGCGTCGCGCAGGCCTGGCAGTTCTTCCTCGGCCAGCGCCTTCATTTCCGGGTCCGCGAGCATCGCCTCGGCCTCGGAAATGTCATCGAGAAGCTGGCGATAGGCCGCAATCCCGTCGACCACCGGTTTCAGCTCGGCATATTCGCGGCCCACGGCGGCGATTTCATCGCCGGACAACCCCTCGGCCATGCGGGCTTCAAGGAATTGGAATCTCTGGGTGATCGCGTCGAGTTTGTCCAAGGGCACCATGGGTCCGGTTTGCCTGCGCGGGTGGATTTGGTCAAGGGCGGGTTTGATGCTAGGCTATGGCCATGTTCCGCGCGGCGATGATATTGGCGCTTGTCGCCAGCACAGCCACGGCCGATGTGACCGGCCCGGGCGGCAAGGTGATTGACTGCTACTGCACCGACACCCAGGGCGCGCGGGTCGAACTGGGCGAAACGATCTGCCTGTTCGTGGACGGCCGTGCCTTCATGGCCCGATGCGAAATGTCCCTGAACGTGCCGATCTGGCGTGACACCGGCGAGGGCTGCGTCTCGTCGCTACTCGACCGTTTGAAGCCGCTGGAGCCAGTCGGAGACGCGGGCTGAATTCACCCCCATATCGCCGCGCCCGAAGCGTAGCCGGGCATAGATCACGATCTGGTCATCGCGCTGCTGCACGGTCGTGAAATCCGGAAATCCCCAGAATGCCGTGCGGGTGATGTAGGTCACATGCCCCCCGGTGGGCGAGCCCGCGAAAAGCCGCGTGCGCGGGGTGGCACGGGCAATGCGGTCAAGCGCCTGCACGGTTTCGGCGTCGCCCGGGATCACTTCGATCACCCCGCCCGCCATGCGTTGCGGCGTGGCGGCAACCTCAACGTGGAAGCGCGCCGGATCATTCGGGGACAATCGGACATAGGCCATCAGCACAAGCAGAACGATTGCCAGCCCCAGAAGAATTTTCACCACCATGCCCCTGTCCTTCTCCGATTGTGCGACCAGGCTTCCCATTGGTGGGTTCACATAGGTTTGGAGACAGGGAAACGCGAGTTTTCCTTTGCGTCACCCTTCCGGCCGCCGCTCCGGTGCCGGCCACGCGCCATGGAGCGCGGTTCCCGGGCGCGCCGTCCCCGGTCAGCCGTGACGGCGGGTCCAGCACCACAGGCACAGGATCTCCATCGCCACATGAGCCCCGGCAATCGCGGTGGCGCCGGAGGTGTCATAGGGCGGCGAGACCTCGACGATATCGCCCCCCACCAGGTTGATGCCCGCCAGATCCCGCATCATGATCGAGACCTGGGCCGAGGTCAGCCCGCCCCAGACCGGCGTCCCGGTGCCGGGCGCGTAAGCCGGGTCCAGCGCGTCGATGTCGAAGGTCAGATAGGTCTTGTGGTCGCCAAGGATCGACTTGATCTTCTTCGCGGTTTCAACCGGCCCGCGTTCATGCACCTCGCGCGCGTCGATGATATTCACGCCCAGGGTGTCGTCATTCTGGGTGCGGATGCCGACCTGGACGGATCGCGCCGGGTCCACGATGCCTTCCTTCACCGCCTTGTAGAACATGGTGCCATGGTCCACGCGGGTCAGGTCGTCGTCGGGCCAGGTGTCGGTGTGGGCGTCGAATTGCAACAGGCTCAGCGGCCCGTGTTTCCTGGCATGGGCGCGCAGGATCGGGAAGGTGATGTAGTGATCGCCGCCCAGCACCAGAGAGGCCGCATTCTGATCGAGAATGCCGGTGATATGCGCCTCCAGCGCGGCGGGAAACTCGTCCACATGGGCATAGTCGAAGGCCAGGTCGCCATAATCGGCAATGGCAAATTCCGACAGCGGGTCAAATCCCCATCCATAGGGGGCATCGGGCGATTGCAGCGCCGAGGCTTCGCGGATCGCGCGCGGACCCAGACGGGTGCCGGGGCGGTTCGTGACGGCCTGATCAAAGGGAATGCCGGTCACGGCCAGATCGACGCCGGTCAGATCCTTGGTCAGCGTGCGGCGCAGAAAGGAGGTCACGCCGCCGAAGGTGTTTTCGAACGACAGCCCCCTGAATCCCTCGCGGGTTATTGCCGTGTCGACCTGCTGTTTTGCGTCTTCCAGTGCCATGGGGCCCTCCAGATTCCCTGTTCGGACCCCATGTTGCGAAATTTGATCAAATTTGCAAGTGCTGTTACACCGGCTGCGCGATCTCGACCAGCCGTGCAAAGAAACTGGCCCCGACCGGCGCGGCCTCGTCGTTGAAGTCGTATTTCGGATTGTGCAGGCCCGCGCCCTCGCCAATCCCGAGGAAGAAATAGGCGCCAGGGCGTTCTTCGAGCATATAGGCGAAATCCTCGGCGCCCATTTCCGGGTTGCGGTGCAGGTCCACCGAGGCTTCGCCGGCCACGTCCACGGCGGCCCTGCCGGCCAGCGCAACGCCGGAGGCATGGTTCACCGTGGCCGGGTAGCCGCGTTCATAGTCGATCTCGACCGCCACATCGAACGCGGCCGCCTGACCCTCCAGCACCGCGCGGATGCGGCGTTCGGCCATGTCGCGCACCTCGGGGCTGAAGGACCGCACGGTGGCCTGGATCCAGGCGCTGTCGGCGATCACGTTCTCGGCCGAGCCGCCGTGGATCTGGGTCACGGAAATCACCAGTTGATCGAGCGGATGCACATTGCGGCTGACGATGGTCTGCAACGCCATGGCCATGCCCGCCGCCGCGATCACCGGGTCGCGGGTCTCCTGCGGATAGGCGCCGTGGCCGCCCTGCCCCCTGATGGTCGCGGTCAGGGTGTCGACAGCGGCCAGTGCCGGACCGTCGCAGGCAAAGAACGCGCCGAAATCCTGATCCGGCACATTGTGGATGCCATAGACCTGATCGATGCCGAACCGGTCCATGAGCCCTTCGTCGCACATGACCTTGGCGCCGCCGCCATTTTCCTCGGCGGGTTGAAAGATCAGCACGACCCTGCCCGCAAAGCGCCGCGTTTCGGCCAGGTATTTCGCGGCGCCCAGCAGCATCGTGGTGTGGCCGTCATGGCCGCAGGCATGCATGCGCCCATCGACTTTGGAGGCATATTCCAGCCCGGTTTCCTCCGGCATCGGCAGTGCGTCCATGTCGGCGCGTAGCCCGATTGTGCCGCCCACACCCTGCCCCTCAATCACCGCGACCACGCCCGAGACACCGATCCCTTCGTGAATTTCGTCCACGCCGAACTCGCGCAGGCGCGCGACCACGTAGGCGGCGGTTTCATGACACTCCAGCCCCAGTTCCGGATGCATGTGCATCCAGCGCCGCCAGGTTTTCATCTCCTCGGCGTAATCGGCGATGCGGTTGATGATCGGCATGGGTTGCTCCTGTGCGCTCGCATGGTATCCCGGGAAGAGTTCACCGAAACGAGGCAGAGCGCAATGACAGAATCTGACCGGTTGGTTCACAACCCGAAGGGCGGCATGCCGCGCCTGCTGGAGATCATGCGGCGGCTGCGCGACCCCCGCTCCGGCTGCCCATGGGACATCGAACAGGATTTCTCCACCATCGCGCCCTACACGATCGAGGAAGCCTATGAGGTCGCCGACGCGATCGAGCGCGAGGCCTGGGGCGAGCTGAAGGGCGAGCTGGGCGATCTGCTGTTCCAGTCGGTGTTTCACGCGCAGATGGCCGAGGAGGCCGGGCTGTTCAGCTTTGACGAGGTGGCCGACGGCATGTCCGACAAGATGGTTGCCCGCCACCCGCATGTCTTCGGCGACGAGACCCGCGACAAGTCGGCCGAACAGCAGACCCGAGACTGGGAAACGATCAAGGCCGCCGAACGGGCGGCCAAGGCGGAACATGGCGTGCTGGACGGGGTGGCCATCGGCCTGCCCGCCCTGCTGCGCGCGGTAAAGCTGCAAAAACGCGCCGCGCGAGTCGGGTTTGACTGGCCCGAGACCGCGCAGGTTCTGGACAAGATCCAGGAAGAGGCGCGCGAACTTGTCGAAGCCCGCGACAGGTTGACGCAGGAAGAAATCCGCGAGGAGATGGGCGATCTGCTGTTCGTCATGGCCAACCTGGCCCGCCATCTGGATGTGGAACCGGAAGAGGCTCTGCGCCATTGCAACGCCAAATTCGAACGTCGTTTCAATGGGATAGAGGACCGGCTTGCCGCTGAGGGACGCCGACCCGAAGACGCCAGCCTGGAAGAAATGGACGCCCTCTGGAACGCGGTGAAAGTCGCGGAAAAGGCGGGCAGAACCTAGGCGGATCCGATTTCCAGAATGTTTTAGTCAGGTATTGACCTGAGAAAAAAACTCGGGTTTATGGCGTTCAAACATCGCTTACGGAGATACCGCGTTATGAAATCCACAATTGCCGCCCTTCTGGCCCTGTCCACCGCCCTGCCCGCCGCCCAAAGTGCCGTGGCACAGGAGGTGAACGTCTATTCCTACCGTCAGCCCGAACTGATCCAGCCGCTGATGGACGCCTTTACCGAAGAGACCGGCATCGCCGTGAACGTGGCCTTTCTGAACAAGGGCATGATCGAGCGCCTGAAAGCTGAAGGCACCCGCACCCCGGCCGACGTGATCCTGACCACCGACATCTCGCGCCTGGCGGCGATCGTCGATGCCGGCGTGGCCCAGCCGGTCGAAAGCGACATCCTGGCCGCCAACGTGCCCTCGGCCTACCGTGACCCGGACAATGAATGGTTCGGCCTGACCACCCGCGCCCGTGTCGTCTATGCCTCGAAGGACCGCGTCGCCGATGGCGAGCTGACCAGCTACGAGGACCTGGCCGACCCGAAATGGGCGGGCCGCATCTGTACCCGTTCCGGCACCAACGCCTATACGCTCGCCCTGGTCGCGGCCTTCCTGAACAACAACGGCGAAGAGGCCACCATCGCCTGGCTGGAAGGCGTGAAGGCGAACCTGGCCCGTAAGCCCCAGGGCAACGACCGTGCGCAGATCAAGGCGATCTGGGCCGGTGAATGCGATATTTCGCTGGGCAACACCTATTACATGGGCGCGATGGTCAACAATGACGAACAGAAGGAATGGGCCGACAGCGTGCGCATCCTCTTCCCGGTGTTCGAGGGCTCGGGCACCCATGTGAACGTCTCGGGCATGGCGCTGACCAAATATGCGCCGCACAAGGAAGACGCGATCAAACTGATGGAATTCCTGGCCTCGGAAAAGGCGCAGGGCATCTATGCCGAGATCGTGCATGAATACCCGGTGATGGAAGGCGTCGCAGCCTCAGACCTGGTCGCCTCCTGGGGCGAATTCACCGCCGATGACGTGAACCTCATGGATGTCGCCGCCCAGCGTCCGGCGGCCCTGAAACTGATCGAAAGCGTCGATTTCGACGGATGAACTTCAGATCGGAACAGTTTGAAAACGCCCAGCTTTCCCGCCGGGCGTTTTTCATGCGGGCGCGGGCCGTTGCTGCGGCGGCTCGATGACCTCAAGGCCCATCATCAGGCGCAACGTATCCAGATCCTGATGGTAGCGCACCCGCAGCTTTTCTGTCTGCGCCTCGGTAAACCCCGCGTAGGGCCGGTCCGCCTTCACCCCGGCATATTGCACGCGCACCTGCTCGATCATCGCCCGGTCCGGAGCCACCGCGTCCCGGTAGCGGCGCTGCAGCTCGAACAGCCCGGCATCAGACAGGCTGGCATTGACCGGCAGCTCGGGCTCCCGCAGCGAGGCCGGGTCCAGAGCCGGTACCAGCGCGCGGGCCAGATCCAGCTCGCGGCGCGGGCGCTGGTAGGGAATGACCACCAGCTTGCGCGGTTGGAGCTCCTCGATCAGGGTCAGCGCGACCTCGGGCCAGCCATCGCCTTCAAACAGCTCCATACGGTCGCGTATCCCGTTGAAATCGCCCATTTCATTGTCCTCCGACCGCTTGCGAAAGGCGGATAGGAACAGGCTGTCATAGGGGCGCACCACCAGCAGGATACGCCCGACCGGACGCCCGTCCAGCACCCGGGCCATGAACCGCGCGCGGGCCCGCAGGAACGGGTAGAACTGGCCGTGATAGAACGGGTCCATGCGCCCCAGGATGTTCTCCTCGGACAGGATCAGCGCGCGCGACGGATCGGAAACCTGACGGGCCAGATTGTGCCGCGCTTTCTTTACGCGCCAGTCGACCGTGTCCGGCGTGTGGCGTGGCGCGGGGAGAAACAGTTTCAACCGCCCGCCCTCGGCGCCATCGCGGTCGGGATAGGCCAGATCGAACCCCTGCGCGCGCAGGGCAGCGGCGTTGATATCCAGAAACATCTGGAAGGCGCTCGACCCGGTACGATGGGCGCCGACGTGTATATGGACCTTCGCCATGACCTGCCTCTCTTTTGAGCCTGTCTAACCCGCGCGCCGACGGAAATCCATCATGACGTCGCCGTGCAGAGCTCGCGGTTCAGCGCACCCATGGAACAGCCCGCGACCAGGTCCGGGCGCAGGGCCAGTTCGTCCAGGGCCTATCCGGGACGCGGCGCGGTCATGACGCCGCCAGCGCCAGTTTCAGCACCCGATCCACATCCGCGCTCATCGGCAACTTCCCTTGCAGAACAACCTCATGCGGCACCCATCTGGCGTCCGCTGCGTCGTCGGCGGCCCGGGGATCGCCCGAGACATATGTGCACAGGGTCGCGGCGAGGAAATAGTGATGCGTGACCAGATCGCCCTCGTACCGGATCACATCGGAATGACCGATCAGCGGGCCGGGGGTGGCCTTGACGCCGGTCTCTTCGGCCAGTTCACGCACCGCGGCCTCGGCAACGGTTTCACCCCATTCGACCCCGCCGCCCGGATAGCCCCAGAGCCCGCGGTCGGGCGCCTTGCCGCGCTGCACCAGCAGCACATCGGCGCCCCGGATCACCACCGCGATGGCGCCCAGCAGAGGGGTCATTCCGCCGCCGCCCGGCTGGGGTTCAGCATCTCCTTGAGGTAGTGGCCGGTGTAGCTTTCGGCGACCTCGGCCACCTCTTCCGGCGTGCCGACGGCCACGATGCGCCCGCCGCCATCGCCTCCTTCGGGGCCGATGTCGATGATATGGTCGGCGGTCTTGATCACGTCGAGATTGTGTTCGATCACCACCACCGTATTGCCCTGATCGACCAATTCATGCAGCACTTCCAAGAGCTTGCGCACGTCTTCGAAATGCAGGCCCGTGGTGGGTTCGTCGAGGATGTAGAGCGTCCGCCCGGTCGAGCGTTTGGACAGTTCCTTCGACAGCTTGACCCGCTGCGCCTCGCCGCCCGAAAGCGTCGTCGCCTGCTGGCCAACCTTGATATAGCCCAGCCCCACGCGCATCAGCGCATCCATCTTGTCGCGGATCGCGGGCACGGCCTGGAAAAAGCCCTGCGCCTCTTCAACCGTCATGTCAAGAACGTCGGCTATGCTCTTGCCTTTGAACTGGATTTCCAGAGTCTCTCGATTATAGCGCGCACCCTTGCAGGTCTCGCATTCGACATAGACATCGGGCAGGAAGTGCATCTCGATCTTGATGACGCCGTCGCCCTGGCAGGCCTCGCAACGCCCCCCCTTGACGTTGAAGGAGAAGCGACCGGGCTTGTAACCACGGGCCCGGGATTCCGGCAGGCCCGCAAACCAGTCGCGGATCGGAGTGAAAGCCCCGGTGTAGGTCGCCGGGTTCGAGCGCGGCGTGCGCCCGATCGGCCGCTGGTCGATATCGATTACCTTGTCGAGCAGTTCCAGCCCCCGGATCGTCTCGCAGGGCGCAGGGGTCTGGCGCGCGCCGTTCAGCCTCATCGAGGCGGTCTTGAACAGGGTTTCGATGGTCAGGGTCGACTTTCCACCGCCCGACACACCCGAAACACAGACGAATTTTCCCAGCGGAAAATCGGCGGTAACTTCTTTAAGATTGTTCCCTGTAGCATTGATAACGCTTACTTTTTTGCCATTGCCGTCGCGGCGTTCCAGCGGTACGGCGATCTCTCGCACCCCGGTCAGATATTGGCCGGTAATGCTGTCGGCATGGGCGGCAATGTCGGCGGGCGTGCCCTGGGCGATGATCCGTCCGCCATGCACCCCGGCGCCGGGGCCGATGTCCAGCACATGGTCGGCCTCGCGAATGGCTTCCTCGTCATGTTCGACGACGATGACGGTGTTGCCCTGGTCACGCAGGTTCTTCAACGTCTCGAGCAGCCGCCCGTTGTCGCGCTGGTGCAACCCGATCGAAGGTTCGTCAAGCACGTAAAGTACGCCGGTCAGACCGGAGCCGATCTGGCTGGCCAGGCGGATACGCTGGCTTTCGCCGCCCGACAGGGTGCCGGAATTGCGGCTGAGCGTCAGGTATTCCAGCCCGACATTGTTCAGGAACCCAAGCCGTTCGCGGATTTCCTTGAGGATGGCGCGGGCGATCTCATTCTTCTGTTTCGAAAGGCTCTCCGGCACCTCCTTGCACCAATCGTAGGCCTCGCGGATCGACATTTCGACCACCTGCCCCACATGCAGACGCTGGTCTTGCCCGCCTCCGGCGGGACCGATCTTCACCGCCAGCGCCTCGTCGCGCAGACGGTAGCCACCGCAGGCGCCGCAGGGGCGGTTGTTCTGATAGCGTTCGAATTCCTCGCGAATCCAGTTGCTGTCGGTCTCGCGGTAACGCCGTTCCATGTTCGGAATGACCCCTTCGAAGGGGCGCGTGACCTCGTAGACACGGCCGCCTTCGTCGAAGCGGAAGGCGATTTCCTCCTTGCCGGAGCCGTAAAGAAAGACCTGCTGCACATGTTCCGGCAAGTCTTTCCAGGGGGTGGATTTGTCAAATTCGTAATGACGCGCGATGCTTTCGATGGTCTGCAGGAAATAGGGCGACTTGCCCTTGCGCCAGGGGGCAAGCGCCCCGTCATAGATCTGCAGGGTGGCGTCGGGCACCACCAAACGTTCGTCAAAAAACAGCTCTTTGCCCAGCCCGTCACAGTCCGGGCAGGCACCGAAGGGCGCATTGAATGAAAACAGCCGCGGTTCGATTTCCGGGATGGTAAAACCGGATACCGGACAGGCGAAGCGTTCCGAGAAGGTCGTGCGTTCGGGCTCCGCATCCTTCGGCGCGGTTTCCAGAATGGCGATGCCGTCGGCCAGATCCAGCGCGGTGCGGAAACTGTCGGCCAGCCGGGTTTCCATCCCCTCGCGCACGATGATGCGGTCGACCACCACGTCGATGTCATGGCGCAGCTTCTTGTCCAGCGTCGGCGCGTCCTCGATCTCGTAAAACCCGCCGTCCACCTTGACCCGCTGGAAGCCCTTCTTCTGCAGCTCGGCGAATTCCTTGCGGTATTCCCCCTTGCGGTCGCGCACGATGGGGGCAAGCAGATAGGCGCGGGTGCCCTCCTCCATGCCCATCACGCGATCGACCATGTCCTGGACCTGCTGGGCTTCGATCGGCAGGCCGGTGGCGGGCGAATAGGGCGTGCCCGCGCGGGCGAAAAGCAGGCGCATGTAGTCGTAGATCTCAGTCACCGTGCCGACGGTCGAGCGCGGGTTCTTCGAGGTCGTCTTCTGTTCGATGGAGATCGCGGGGCTGAGTCCCGAGATGTGATCCACATCGGGTTTTTCCATCATGTCAAGGAATTGCCGGGCATAGGCCGACAGGCTTTCGACATAGCGCCGCTGCCCTTCCGCATAGATCGTATCGAAGGCCAGCGAGGACTTGCCCGAGCCCGACAGCCCGGTGATCACCACCAGCTGGTCGCGCGGGATATCCACGTCCACGGATTTCAGATTGTGCTCGCGCGCGCCGCGCACTTCGATATGTTTCAGATCGGGCATGAGACCACCAGTTAACAAGCCCCTAACAGATAGGCGATCCGGGCCGGATCGCCAATCGAAAAGTGAGAACGAAACGGGAATATTCGCACATCTCCGCCGAATGCTTGTAATATCATGTTTTCGAAATATATTGACTGAACCGCAACGCAGAGCAGGATCCGACCATGTTAAACTTTCTGTCCGGGGGCCGCAGCTCCGGCCCCAAGCTGACCCCGCACGAAATCGTCGAAAAGGCCTCCAAGGGCGAGATGACGGTGATCGACATCCGCGATGGGAGCGAGGTCAACACAACCGGCAAGGCGGAGGGTGCGTTGACCATCCCGATGGTGGCGCTGAAGCTCCAGGCGGACCGCAACGGGCCCGGCTACAACCCGAAGATCGACCCGTCGAAACCGATCGCGCTCTATTGTGCTTCGGGCGCACGATCCGGCATGGCGGTGCGCATGATGAAGGCGCTGGGCTATGAAGAGGTGCACAACCTTGGTGGCCTGGGTCACTGGCACATGGGCGGCGGCAAGATCGTGCGCGCGTAACGCCGGGCAGCCCCCGCCCCCACGAAAAAAGGGCCGAGGCAGATGCCCCGGCCCTTCCCATCCGATCCGCGAGTGGCGTGGTTCAGATGTGAATTGCGCGATTGTAGGCGGCCAGCACCGCCTCGTGCATGCTTTCCGAGACCGTCGGGTGCGGGAACACCGTGTGCATCAGGTCTTCCTCGGTGGTTTCCAGCTGGCGGCCGATGACGAAGCCCTGGATCATCTCTGTCACCTCGGCGCCGACCATGTGGGCGCCCAGCAGTTCGCCGGTCTTTTCCTCGAAGATCACCTTGACCATGCCCTCGGCATCACCCATGGCGATGGCCTTGCCGTTGCCGATGAAGGGGAAGCGGCCGACCTTGATCTTGTAGCCCAGCTCCTTCGCCTTGGCTTCGGTGTAGCCCACCGAGGCCACCTGCGGGGGGCAATAGGTGCAGCCGGCGATGCTTTCGGGTTTGACCGGATGGGTGTGCAGCCCGGAGATCAGCTCGGCCACCATGACGCCTTCGTGCGACGCCTTGTGCGCGAGCCAGGGCGCGCCGGCGATGTCGCCGATGGCATAGAGACCTTCGACCCCGGTGCGGCAGAACTCATCCGTGACCACATGGGTGCGGTCGACTTTGACGCCCAGCTCTTCCAGCCCCAGCCCTTCGACATTGCCGACGATGCCGACGGCGGAGATGACCGTGTCGAACTTCTGTTTCTCGACCTTGCCGCCCATTTCGATATGCGCGGTGACTTCACCTTTCGCGCGGTCGAGCTGCTTGACCATGGCTTTTTCCATGATCGTGAGCCCCTGTTTGACAAAGGCTTTCTTGGCGAAGGCGGAAATCTCGGCGTCTTCCACAGGCAGCACGCGATCCATCACCTCGACCACCGTCACATCGGCGCCCAGGGTATTGAAGAAGCTCGCAAATTCGATACCGATCGCGCCGGAGCCGATGACCAGAAGCTTTTTCGGCATTCGCGGCGGGTTCAGTGCGTGGCGATAGGTCCAGACCAGATCGCCGTCGGCCTCAGGGCCGGGCAGTTCGCGGGCACGGGCGCCGGTGGCCAGGATGATGTTCTTGGCGGTCAGCTCCTCTGTGCCCTTGTCGCCTTCGACGCGCACCTTGCCCTTGGCGGGAATGCTGGCCGAGCCCATCACCACGGTGATCTTGTTCTTTTTCATCAGGTGGGCCACGCCCGAGGACAGCTGCTTGGCCACCCCGCGCGAGCGTTTCACCACGGCGTCAAGGTCATAACCCAGGCCCGACGCCTTCAGGCCAAACTCGGCGGCGCGGTGCATCAGGTGGAACACTTCGGCCGAGCGCAACAGCGCCTTGGTCGGAATGCAGCCCCAGTTCAGGCAGATGCCGCCCAGGTTCTCACGTTCGACGATGGCGACCTTCTGGCCCAGTTGGGCCGCGCGGATCGCGGCAACGTATCCCCCGGGGCCCGCCCCGATGACGATGGTATCGAAATTCTGTGCGGCCATTTGGGTGCCTCCTCCGGATTCTGAACAGCGGTCCAATTCAAGATAGTTTGGCCTTAAACTATTTTGTTCAACGCATCAATGACCTTGCGGAAACCCCGCCATGCGGCCTGCGAATGGCCGTGATGAAGCGCGGAACCGCCCGCGTCCCCCCAATGCTGCCGGGCAAACCTGCCCCGGATCAAGGAAAAATCCGGTCGCTCGCTTGATCCGGGCCGGGCTTTGCGAGAAAGTTGCATCCATCAGGTCCGGCGGCAGGAAGGAACGCGCATGACGAATACTGGCCCCGAGGCACATGTCTTGATCGCAGGTGGCGGAATTGGCGGCATGTCGCTGGCGCTGACGCTGCATCAGATTGGCGTGCCGTTCACCGTGTTGGAAAGCGTGCGCGCGCTGCGCCCCCTTGGCGTCGGGATCAACCTGCAACCCAATGCGGTGCGAGAGCTCTATGATCTGGGCATTGACGCGCGTGACCTTGAAGGGGTCGGGGTGCAGGCCCGGGAATGGGCGCTGGTCGGGCGCAATGGCGCCGAGATCCACGCCGAGCCGCGCGGGCTGGAAGCCGGGTATGACTGGCCGCAATATGCGGTGCATCGCGGCGCCTTTCACATGCTGCTCTATCGCCGGCTGATGGAACGCTGCGGCCCGGATGTGCTGAAGCTGAATGCCCGCGTCACCGGCTACCGGCAGGAAGGCGGCACGGTCACGGCCTATCTGGACGAGGGCGAGCCGGTGTCCGGCACGATCCTGATCGGGGCGGATGGCATTCATTCCAGGGTGCGGGCGCAGATGCACCCGGACCAGCCACCGATCCACTGGGGCGGCGCGCTGATGTGGCGCGGCTGCACCCGGGCCGAACCGGTGCGCACCGGATCGAGCTTCATTGGCCTGGGCGGCGCGAAACAGCGCATGGTGATCTATCCGATCTCGCCGGTGGGCAAGGATGGCAAGGCGGATATCAACTGGATCGCCGAAGTCACCCATGACGACCCGGACGCCCGTGATGGTGGCTGGTTCCGCGACGCCGAGGTCAAGGACGTGATGCCTCATTTCGCCCACTGGACCTATGACTGGCTGGATGTTCCCGCGCTGATCCGCGAAACCCAGGTGCTTTACGAAAATCCGATGATCGATCGCGACCCGGTGTCCACCTGGCAGGAGGGGGCGGTGGCATTATTAGGTGACGCGGCCCATGCGATGTACCCGACCGGGTCGAACGGGGCGAGCCAGGCCATCATCGACGCGCGCACCCTGGGGGCACAGATGCTGACCCATGGGGTGACGACCGACGCGTTGACCGCCTATGACGAAACCCTGTGCGGGCCGGTGTCCGAACTGATCCTGCGTAACCGCAGCTCGGGCCCATTCGGACTTCTGGACATCGTCGAAGAGCGCTGTCACGGGATTTTCCGCAATATCGACAGCGTGATCCCGCGCGCGGAGCGGGAAGAATTCATCGCGGGCTACAAAGCGGCCGCGGGCTTTGCCGTGAAGGAGCTGAATGCCAGCCCGCCGATCATCGCCCCCGGCGCGCGGGTAACGGGCTGACAGACAGCCGGAAATCGTCCCACACGCCCCGGGAGGGTCGGCCAGCGCCCCTGCCCTGCGGTTCGAATGACGGCCCGTTCAGGCCGCCAAAATCTGTTCCAGCACGGCGCCGTAGCCGCCTTCGGCAACAAAGTCTGCCTCGGGCGGGGTCGTGGCCCGCTCAAGCGCCTCGTTGCGATAGGGGAACCGGCCGAAACGGCGAATGACCTCGCGATGCACCTTGGCATGCAACAGGTTGCCGTCTCCGGTATCGGTCATGCGCGCCTTCATCAGACGTACGCAGCGTTCCTGATCGGCCAGGTTTTCGCTGTGCATCATCGGCAGGTAGAAAAATTGCCGTGCCGGCTCGTCGATACGCAAATCCCACCCCTTGTCCACGGCACATTTGGCCGCTGCCAGCGCCGCCTTGTCGGTGGCGAAGGCTCGGGCTTCTCCGCGGAACATGTTCCGCGGGAACTGGTCCATCAGGATCAGATAGGCCAACGCGCCGCTGGGATAGGTCAGCCAGAGGCTGAACGCGCCCTCGCAGGCCCTTTCCCAGGTGGTCAGGAACTTCTTTGTAATATCCGCATCCAGCGCCTCACCGCCATTATACCATCCCGACGGTCCGACCTCATCAAGCCAGAACGCAAGGATTTCCTCCGGCGTCACACAGCCTGCAATGCGCGTCTCTGTTTTAAGCATGGGACCCTCCTTCCCATAAGCGCCCCCTAAGGACATGGCTGTCCCTAAGTCAAGCGTTACAAAAGATTACCCGTGCCGCAAGGGGAATTAAGATCATTGCCCGCCAGATGTGGCGGTTTCGTCAGTGTCTTCCGAGGCGGTTTCGATATAGACCTCCTGGGCCATATCGACCGCGACGGGCGAGGCGGAGGGCGAAATCGCGACGTAATCGCCGGTGTCCTCGATCGAGGGCGCGGCCCGCCGGGTCGATCGCCAAAGGCCGTAGATCAACAGCCCGATCATCAGAATGCCGATGAAGGCGAAGAACCCGTTCGGCCCCAGGAGTCCCATGGCCCAGCCGGTGACGACCGGCCCCGCGATGGCACCGATCCCGTTGATGAAGATCAGCCCGGCCGAGGCCGCCGCCATGTCGTCGAGCTCCAGAAAATCATTCACATAGGCGATCAGCAGCGCGTAGAGCGGGTTCGACGTGCCGCCGATCACGAAGGCGGTGATCAGCAGAATCTGGAAACTGCCGGGGACCAGAAGCGGCAGCGCGGCCGCCAGCCCGCCCAGGCCCGTCACCATCAGGATCAGGGCGCGACGGTCCATGCGGTCCGACATCCAGCCGATCGGGTATTGCAGCACCACGCCCCCCACGTAGATCGCCGAGACGAAGATCGAGATCTGGGCCACGCTCAGGCCGGATTCGGTGCCGAAGACCGCGGCCATGCCGAACTGGGCCGAGAACACGCCACCCAGAACGAACAGGCCGACGCAGCCCAGCGGCGAGATTCGGAACAGCTCTTTCAGGCTCATGCCCTTGGTGCGTTCGAAGGCCGGCGTCGGGCTGACCGACAGAAGGATCGGCGCAAAGGCGATCGACACCAGCACCGAGGGCACGATGAACAGGATGAACCCGGCCGGGTCCGCCAGCACCAGCAGGCCCTGCGCGGCGATGATCCCCACCATCTGCACGATCAGGTAAAGCGAAAGCGCCTTGCCACGGTTTTCATTGCTGGCGGCGTGGTTCAGCCAGCTTTCGGCGGTCACGTAGACGCCGGAAAAGCAGAAACCGATCACGACCCGTTCAAGCGTCCAGATCCAGGGGTCGGCAAAGGTCGGATACAGGATCAGCACCGCCGAGATGAAACTGCCGAGCGCGGCGAAGACCCGCACATGCCCCACCCGCCGGATCATCAGGGGCGCCATGCGCGACCCGCCCAGGAACCCGACAAAGTACCCGGACATGACGATCGACATCTCGAAGGTGCCGAACCCTTCCAGCCCGCCGCGGATCCCCAACAGCGTGCCCTGCACACCATTGCCGACCATAAGAAGCATCATGCCCAGAAGAAGGGCCCAGGAGCTGGACAGAACCTGAATCATTGGGGTCTCCGCGCGTGAGGGGTTTTCCCCCTGATAGCATGAGAATTTCCCCGTTAGCGAACAAACACGACGCGCAAGAGTCGTGTTCCGGCGCTTCTGCGCGCGCCGCGCAACAGGACTGGACGATGGCGGACCCCATTGCCGCGTCTGCCGTGTTGACCGGGATTGCGCCGGGAAACGCACGGGCAGAGCCGCCGCCGGCCTGCCGCGGCATCCTGACAGAGGGCGACGTCGATGCCCTGGTCCGTTACATTCGCTTGCTGGCCTTCCGAGCCAGGGCGGATGCGCCGCGGGCCACCGGGTCACGGCAGCAGAAGCGAACTGTCCCCGTAGGAAAAGAAGCGATAGCGCGCGGCGATCGCGTGGGCATAGACCTCGCGCATGCGCTCGGTGCCCATCAGGGCCGAGACCAGCATCATCAGGGTTGATTTCGGCAGGTGGAAATTGGTCATCAGCCCGTCGGCGATGCTGAATTCGAACCCCGGCGTGATGAAGATGTCGGTCTCGCCGGTCCATGCGGCGATCCGGCCGCGCGCTTGCGCGGCGCTTTCCACCAGCCGCAGGGCGGTGGTGCCGACCGGGATCACGCGGCCGCCCGCCTGTTTGGTCGCATTGATCTGGGCGGCGGCTTCGTCGGAAACCCGGCCCCATTCGGCGTGCATCCTGTGCTCGGACACGTCATCGACCTTGACCGGCAGGAAGGTGCCCGCGCCGACATGCAGGGTGACGCGGGTGAATTCGATCCCCTTGGCGGCAAGCGCGTCAAGCAACGATTTGTCGAAATGCAGCGACGCGGTGGGCGCGGCCACGGCGCCGGAATGTTCGGCCCAGACGGTCTGGTAATCAATGCGGTCCCGCGCGTCCGCGGCACGTTTGGCGGCGATATAGGGCGGCAGCGGCATTTGCCCGGCGGCGTCCAGGGCGGCGTCGAACGCCTCGCCTTCGAGGTTGAAGCGCAGCGTTGCCTGGCCCTCGTCCTTCGACAAGAGCGTGGCATTCAGCGCGTCCGAAAACTTCACCACCTCGCCCTCGCGCAGCTTGCGCAGGGGCTTGACCAGGGCGGTCCAGTCGCCGGTGGGGGTCGGCGACAGGAGCGTGACCTCCAGTTTGGCCACCCCCTCGCCCGGCGCGCCGCCCGCGCGGGTGCGGGTGCCGAAAAGCCGCGCGGGGATCACCTTTGTGTCGTTCAGAACCAGCCGGTCGCCGGGCTTCAGCCAGTCCGGCAGCTCCGTCACCCTGGCATCGGTCAGCCGGTCGGGCCGGGCCACCAGCAGCCGGGCGGAACTGCGCGGGTTGGCGGGGCGGGTGGCGATCAGATCCTCGGGCAGGTCGAAATCGAACTCGGAGAGTTTCATGGGCGTCTCGTAGCGGGCTGGTGCGGCGGGTCAGGTCATTCTGCCGGCCGGGAGGGCGGCGAGCGGCGGAAAATCTCACGAAACATGCCCGGTGTGAAGAGCGAAAGCGGATTGACCGAGACTTTCGGACTGTCCGGGCTGCCACGCAGGCGGAAGGTGAATCCTACCAGCCCCTCGCCCTTGCGCGAGAAGATGCGGCCGATCATGTTGACCGCGTAGAACGGCGAGACCACGCCCTGCATGTCCATGCGCGAATCCGCAAGGTTGTAGAACCCGTCAAGGGAAATGCCCAGGCTGGGCCCCACCGCCGAGCTGCGAAACAGAGTGACCTTGTCCGGGTCGAGCCGGAAACGGGCCTCGACATCATTGAACATCAGCCCCTCACCGTCGAGCTGCTCCAGCAGACCGATCACGGATATGGCCGACAGCAGCTCGGCCATGGCGGGCGCATCCCTGACCCGGGTGTTCTTGATGTCCAGAAACCCTTCGTAGACCCCTTCGCCCGGACCCGGCGCAAGTGTCAGGACCAGATCGCCGCCCCGGCCGTTCTGGAACACGCCCGCACCCCGCAGCACGGCGCCCGCGTCGGCGCTGGTGATACGGAAGGCAGAGCCCTCGGGCTGCGGGGCGACGGTGCCCCGGATCGGTCCACCGCCCTGCACGGCGGCGGTGAATGTGCCCTGCAAGCCGCCGCGCCGGTTCAGGTCGGCGGCAAAGCCAGTCAGCACGATGCCCTCGGAGATGGTCAGCCAGTCGAACGCCAGGGTGATCGGCGTGTCCTGCGTCTCGACCGGGCCGCCACCGCCCTCGGCGAAGGTCGCCCGGCGCATATCGGCCGATCCGCCCCGCACCGCGATGGCGACCGGCTGTCCGGGGCCGCGGGCGCTGAAGGTCACGGGCGCGTCCAGCCAGCCGCCCAGTTGCACCCGGTCGAAGATGGCCGCCCGGAACTGGCCGGCCGCATCGGTGCTGACCCGACCGGTCGCGGTCAGGCCCGGCGCCTCCAGCTCCAACCGGTCAATGCGCGGGCTGGCGCCCAGCACGCCCTCCGCCAGCAGCCGCCCGGTGCGCTCGGCCGGTTTCCTCCAGCCCACCGGCGCCGCTGCCAGTGCCAGGTGATCAAGGTCCGAGGTCAGGCGAATGCGCGGCGGCGCATCGACCGGCAGGTCGAGCACATAGTCCCCCACCGCCTCGCCCGAGACGGTGCCGGGCGGCAGGCCGATGTTGAATTCGTCCAGAAAGGTCTGCGACAGCGCAACCTGGCCCTCGACCCGCGACCCCTGCCCCTTGTCCGCAGGCCTGAGCGACATAGACCAGGTGCCCGAGGCCGGAACCGCGCCAACACGCGCATCGCCGGTGATTTCGATCCGGTCCTGGTTGGCGTGCAGATGGGCCACATCCGCTGCCAGCCGCTTTCCGGGCACGAGCCTGTCCGAGTTGAGCCCGGTCAGGTCAGCGGTAATGTCGAAATTCACGTCTTCGAATTTCACTTTCGGGCGCAGCTCAAGGCTGAGCATTCCGCGACCCACCGCCCGGCCCCGCGCCAGATCCGGTCCCAGGTTGCGCGAGGCCTTGAAGATCCGGAACGGTTCGCCGTCCAGCACCGACAGGATGCCCGGCACCTCGCCCGCCACGGCCAGGCCGACTTCGGCCGGGGTCGGTTTCAGGCGCATGTCGGGTATTGTGAACGTGGTGCCCGCCACGGCGATGCGGTGGCCCGAGAGGGCCTCGATCTGTCCACCCTCCGCCACGGCGACCATCCGGTTGCCTTCGATCGAGAAATAGCCCGTGAGATTTTTGATCGGCGGCATTTTCGGCACCACCCGTACCGTGGCCCCGCTGACCCGGGTGCCGAGGGACAGGCGAAGCTCTTCGCCCGGCACGCTGCGCAGGGCGAAGCGGGTCTCGGAGGCCGTGCCGCCGGCAATGTTCTTGCGTACCCAGTCGCGCGGTTTGGGGGCCACGCTGAGCGGCCAAAGCGCCAGAAGCTGGTCGCGGTCGATCCGGTCGGCACGAGCGTCCGCGGCAACCGACCACCCGGCGCTGTCGGCCCGGATACGCCCCTTGGCGGAATAGGTGTTGCCGGCATGGGCCAGGACCAGCTGCCCGATTTCCAGCGTGAAAGGATCGAGCCGAAGCCGCAGGTCCGCCGCGCCGGACGTGATCCGCACCGGTTCGCCGAACCAGCCCTGCGGGTTCAGCGCGGCCTCGGTGATGCGATACTGGCCCAGAAGGGTGGTGGGCCAGCCACTGACCCAATCCTGCAGATAGGATGTGCCCTCGCCCCGCACGGTGCCCCACTCGGTTGACAGCGAGATCTCGGCCAGGTCCACGCTCTGTTGCGCCGGGTCGTAGGTCATGTAGACGCGCCCGCCCTCGAACCGCACGGGCCGCGCCCCCGGTGTGGGCGACAAGGCACCGGCACCGAAGGACAGGGTGCCGGCCAGATCCGACGTGTTGCCATCGGCGTCAATCACCGCGCGCAGGGCGCCCGAGATCGGGGCATCCACCACGGACAGGAAGGCCAGGGCGGGCGATTGCGCCGCAATGTCGGCAGCCCGCGCATTGGTGAAACTGGCCCCCATCGAGGCCTCGGAACTGCTCTTGTCCATGCGGAACCCCAGCACGGTTTCGGCAAGTTCCTCAGTCTGGTTGAACACGTCGAAGGATACGGTGATGTCCACCACCTTGTCGGTCTGGGTCAGTTTCAGCGTCCCGTCAGTTACCTGCCACAGGCGCCCCGAGCGGGCGTCCTCGAGCGTGATGGTCAACTGGTCGGCCTCGATCAGCTCGGCGGTGGACAGGGGGCCGGTGAGAAAGACGCCGTCGATCGCATCAAGAATGGTGCCCAGGTCGCCAGAGGCCCCGGCCGCCTGCCCGAAACTCAGGTCGAACTCGCCATTCGCGCGCCGGCGCACCGTTACCTGCGCGCCGGAAAGAAAGAAGCCCGAAGGTTCCAGCTTGCCCTGCAGCAGCGGCCAGAACTTGACCCCCCCTTCGACCGCATTCAACTGGGCCACCTCCAGCCCGGTCTGATCCTTCACCCCCACGTTCACCAGACGCAGGCGGGGACGGCCTTCGGGTGTCACGCCCAGCTCGACCCGGCCCAGCGAAATCCCGGCCCGGTCAAGCCGTGCGTTGATGCGGCTGGAGATCCGCTCCGTCACCCCTTCGGGCAGGGCCACCACCCGGCCGGTCAGCGACATGGAGGTCAGCACCATGAAAAGGCCGAACAGCAGCACCGACAGCACCATCCAGATGCCGAGGTGCCAATGCAGCCGCCTGCGCCGCCGCCTGGGTTTCTGGGGGCCGATGCCCTCGGTCATGATACCCGGTTCATGATGACGGTTGCCTGTGTCCTTTGGTCTATGCCCTCGCTCGGGTTCCATTCTCCTACGAACCGGCCTAGAACGAAAGCCCTAGGCGACAATTTGTGGGAATCCAAGACGATGAGCAGCCCCTTGCCCCTGCCCGGCGAAATTGCGCCGGGGTTCACCCTGCCCCAGGATGGCGGCGCTGACATAAGCCTGGCGGAGCAGCGGGGCGGCCGCGTTCTGCTGTTTTTCTACCCCAGGGACAATACCCCGGGCTGCACCACAGAGGCGTTGGAATTCACCGCAAGGGCGCAGGCTTTCTCGGATGCGGGGGTTCGGATTTTCGGCATTTCCAAAGACAGCCTGAAGAAACACGAGAACTTCCGCGCCAAACATGGGCTGGGCGTCCCGCTGCTGTCGGATGCGGACAGCGACGTCTGCGAACGCTACGGGGTCTGGGGCGAAAAAAAGAACTACGGCCGCAGCTACATGGGCATTACCCGCACCACGGTCCTGATCGACGCCGAAGGCCGGGTCGAACGGGTCTGGGCGAAGGTGCGCGTGAAGGGCCACGTGGACGAGGTGCTGGCAGCGGTCCAGGGCAAGGTCGCGAGCGAATGAGCACCCTTGCCGAGCTGGCCGTAGAGGTTCTGACCTGCCCCGACGGGCACGAGAAATGCGCGATTTCGCGTCGCAATGCCGCCAGGTGGTTTGCCGCGCGCGAGGCGGGCGAACCGCTGGAGATCGGTCAGGCCAGCCCGCCGGATTTCCCGGCCCGCCCGGCCAGACCCGAGCTTCTGGACCCGCGCGACGTGCCGCGCCGCCGTCCGGGCAGCCCCGAGGGGCGCAAGGCATTGCTGCATGCGGTGGCGCATATCGAACTGAATGCCGTCGATCTTCATTGGGACATCGTCGCGCGGTTCACCGACGTGAAGATGCCGCTGGGCTTCTATGACGACTGGGTAAAGTCGGCGGACGAGGAATCGAAACATTTCGGCCTGGTCTGCGCAGCGCTGGAGGCGCATGGCTCCTTCTACGGCGACCTTGCCGCCCACGCGGGCATGTGGCGCGCGGCCGAGGATACCAGGACCGATCTGCTGGGCCGTCTGGCGGTGGTGCCCATGGTGCTGGAGGCCCGTGGGCTGGACGTGACACCGGGCATGATCGAAGTGTTCAAGAGAGCCGGCGACGACCAGACCGTCGCCGCGCTGGAGGTGATCTATGCCGAGGAAGTCGGTCACGTCGCCTATGGCTCCAAATGGTTCAATTTCCTGTGCGGACGGGGCGAGCTGGACCCGAAAGCGGAATTCCACCGTCTGGTGCGACACTATTTCCACGGCGCGCTGAAACCGCCTTTCAACGAAGAAAAACGGGCAGATGCGGGCCTGCCTCCGGATTTCTACTGGCCGCTCGCGGAGGGAATGCCGCCGCCCTACGCACGCTGAGCCTGAATAATCTTGCGCGAAAAGCCCCTGCGGGCTAATCACTTGCAACGCTCCGGCCACGGGGGCCACGGGGGCCACGGGGGCATTGCGGGGCACTGGGGATGACCATGGGACAACGGGTGGGGGTTGCGTGTTCGAACGGATGAGCTACAGGATCAATCACATTCTGGAACCCGCGTTCCCCGAACAGCGGCTGTTTCTGCGTTCGGAGGACGGAACCCGGTTCATTCGCCTGTCCCCGCTGACGCAATTCCTGGGCTGGACCGGCTCGGCGGGTTTCGTCGCCTGGGCGATCATCGCCACCGCCGTTCTGCTAATGGATTCGATCGGCTCGGGAAGCATTCGCGAGCAGGCGCAACGCGAACAACAACTCTACGAGGAACGCCTGCAGGTGTTGTCGGCCGAACGCGATGCGCGGGCCACCGAAGCGCTGGCGGCGCAGGGGCGATTCAACCTGGCGCTGGCGCAGATATCGGAAATGCAAAGCGAGCTTCTGGCCTCGGAAGACCGCCGCAAGGAGCTGGAGACCGGCATCGGCGTGATCCAGACCACCCTGCGCCGCACCATGGCCGAACGGGACAATGCGCGCGCCAGCCTGGAGGACATGCTGGCGGCCGCGCGCGAAGAAGCTCAAGGCCCGTCAATTGCAGCCGGGGAAGAGGCCTCGGACATGCTGACCTTCATGACGGCCGCGCTGGAGCGCACCGCCGGCGAACGGGACCGCATGGCACAGGAGGCGCTGGACGCCGAGGAACTTGCCAGGGAAATGATCTTCGAGGGTCGGCTGCGCGACGAACGCAACGACCAGATCTTCCAACAGCTCGAAGACGCGGTCAGCGTCTCGCTGGAACCGCTCGACGCGATGTTCCGCGCCTCGGGCATCCCGGTCGACACTATCCTGGACAGCATTCGTGCCGGGTACAGCGGACAGGGGGGCCCCCTCACCCCTTTGGTCCTGTCGACAATGGGGGGTGAGCCCGACGCGGACACGATGCGCGCAAACCAGATCCTGAGCGAGATGGACCGCATCAGCCTCTATTCGGTCGCCGCGCAGAAGATGCCCTTTGCCAACCCGGTCAAATCCGCCGTGCGCTTTACCTCCGGTTTCGGCATGCGCTGGGGACGGTTGCACGCAGGTTCGGATTTCGCAGGCCCGGTCGGCACGCCGATCTACGCCACCGCCGACGGTGTCGTGGTACACGCTGGCTGGTCCTCGGGCTATGGGCGCCTGATCAAGATCCAGCACGAATTCGGCATCGAGACGCGTTTTGCGCATCTCTCCGCCATTCGCGTGCAAAAAGGCCAAAGGGTCTCGCGCGGAGAAAGAATAGGTGATATGGGAAATTCCGGTCGCTCTACCGGGCCCCATCTTCACTATGAAGTGCGGATCGATGGTGAAGCCGTGAACCCGATGATCTATATCAAGGCAGCAAACAATGTTTTCTAAAAGCAGGATCAACGAACCGGGCCCCAAGCAGGCCGGTGAAACCGAAGCAAAACCGGACGCCGCGGCGCCCGCAACGCCCAAGCCCGCCTCTGGCGCGACGCCCCCGGCCCCGGCAGCCAAGCCCAAGCCCCCGGCTTCGGCGCTGTCGAGCGACCTGGTGATCAAGGGCAACCTGAAGTCCACCGGAGACATCCATGTGGAAGGCACCGTCGAAGGCGACATCCGCGCCCACCAGCTGGTGGTCGGCGAAGGCGCCACGGTAAAGGGCGAAGTGGTCGCAGACGACGTGGTGATCAACGGCCGTATCATCGGCCGGCTGCGCGGCCTCAAGGTGCGCCTGACCTCCTCGGCCCGTGTCGAGGGCGATATCATCCACAAGACCATCGCGATCGAAAGCGGTGCGCATTTCGAAGGCTCGGTACAGCGCCAGGACGACCCGCTGAACAGCGGCGCCAAACCGGCCGCGAAAGCCGCCGCGAAAGAGTAAGACCGCGTCAGGCTCTTAACGATCCATGACCGCGAGAGGCCGCCCGATCGGGCGGCCTTTTTCATTAAGGTGATCGCGCATGCCGTTGTCCTGGAGTGAATTTCTCGGCTCGCCGGACTCCCTGTACCTTTCCGCTGTCAAAAATCCGGGTTTCCGGATTTCCGGGCATCCGGTTTGACAGGGCCCAACAGGCCCTACCCCTCGAAACTCATGGCATGGCGATAGAGATGCCAGGTCGCATGGCCCAACACGGGCAGCACGATGAACAGCCCCAGGAAAAAGGGCAGCATGCCCAGCACCATCAACGCCGAGATCAGAAGCCCCCAGCTGACCATCGGCAGGAGGTTCGCCAGCACCAGCTGGAAGCTCGAAATCATCGCGGTGATGAAATCCAGCTCGCGGTCCAGCAACAGCGGCAGGCTCATCACCGTGAGCGAAAACAGCACGAAGGCACAGGCCGCCCCGACCGCCGTCCCGACCGCCAGCATGGTCAGGCCCTTCTGGCTGATGATCGTATATTGCCAGTCGCTGAGAATGTTGGTCATCGGTTCGAGCCCCAGGAACAGGGCAAAGATCATATGCGCGATGAACAGCCAGAACAGGAAGATGAAGACCATCACCGCCGCCATGGTCGGAAACTGCCGGTCCTTCTGGCGCAGCATCACCCCCAGGATCGCCGCCCAGTCCAGGTCGTCTCCCTGCTCCAGCCTGTGGCTGACCTCATAGAGCCCGACCGCAAAGAACGGCGCCAGCAAGGGAAACCCGGTGGCCATGGGGATGATCCAGAAGCTCTGGCCGATCACGTCCAGCTGCAGAAAGATCAGAATCCCGCCCAGAACGTAGAAGAACGAAAAGAACAGCCCGAAGGCGGGCGCACGTCTGAAATCCCGCCAGCCCGCTTTCAGGGCATTGCCAAGATCGTCGAACCCTACGGTTCCGATGATCGGTGGCGGTGATGGGGCAAGCTCGGTTGCCTGGGTCATGTATCCTCCCTGCACGTCTTTTTTTGTGTTTCGCGCCGGTGAGTGTTGCGACAGAATGTCGCGTCGTCAAGCGCCACGAAGGGCCCAGATCAGAAGAAGGAGGTCAATGCGATGAAATGGCGTGAACTGGCAGAACATCAGATCCGCAAAGCCCAGGCCGACGGGCAAATGGACAACCTCAAGGGGGCGGGCAAGCCCCTGAAACACGAGGGTGGCAACGGGGTGGACGCGGCCGGATTTCGCATAATGGCCGAGGCGGGCGTGCTGCCGCGCGAGATCGAGTTGAAGAAGGCGGTCGACGCCCAGCAGAAAATATTGGCGCAGACCCACGCGCCGAAGGAACGCAAACGGGAGATGGCCAGGCTGGCCGATCTGCAGCTGCGCCTGTCGATCGAACAGGAGGCGCGGCGCAAATATTACCGGACCGGCTGAGCGCGCGGGCCGGGTGCCTGCCCGGGGGACTTGAAGAAGCGTCGTCGGTATACGACTGTTTACTCTTCCGCGTTGGCGTCGGCGCGGCTCTTGCCGGCCACATTCTGGGCCAGCACGGAGGCCATGAACCCGTCCAGGTCGCCATCCAGAACCCCGCTGGTATCCGCAGTTTCGTGCCCCGTGCGCAGATCCTTCACCATCTGGTAGGGCTGCAGCACGTAAGACCGGATCTGCGTGCCCCAGGCGGCGTCGCCCTTGGCCTCGTGCAGCGCGTTCACCTCGGCGTTGCGCTTGTCCAGCTCCAACTGGTACAGCCGCGATTTCAGCGCCTTCATGGCGATGTCGCGGTTCTGGTGCTGCGACTTCTCGGACGAGGTAACAACGATGCCGGTCGGGTGGTGGGTGATCCGCACCGCCGAGTCAGTGGTGTTCACGTGCTGCCCGCCCGCGCCGGACGACCGGTAGGTGTCGATCCGGATATCGGCCGGGTTCACCTCGATCACGATATTGTCGTCGATCACCGGATAGGCGCCGACGGCGGCGAAAGACGTCTCGCGCGTGCCCTTGCCGAAGGGCGAGATGCGCACGAGCCGATGGGTTCCGCTTTCCGACTTCAGCCAGCCATAGGCGTTGTGGCCCTTGATCTGGTAGGTCACGGACTTGATGCCCGCCTCGGTGCCCGGAGTCTCTTCCTGCAGCTCGACGGAATAGCCGCGCTTTTCCGCCCACCGCACATACATGCGCGCCAGCATCGAGGCCCAATCGCAGGCCTCGGTGCCGCCGGCGCCCGACTTGATCTCGAGGAAGGCGTCATTGGCGTCAGTCTCACCCGACAGAAGCGCTTCGAGTTCGGCCTTGGCGGCGCGTTCAACCAGCGCTTCGAGCGTCTGTTCGGCCTCGGCCACGACCTCGGCGTCGTCCTCCATCTCGCCCAGCTCGATCAGGTCGACACTGTCCTGTTTCTCCTGGTCCATGGATTTGTAGCTGTTCATCGCATCCAGAAGGGACTGGCGTTCGCGCATCAGCTTCTGGGCACGCTCCGGATCGTTCCACAGGTCCGGGTCCTCGGTCATGGCGTTGAATTCTTCCATACGGTGCTCGGCCGTCTCCCACCCCATGCGCTCGCGCAGGAGGGCCAGGGATTTGTCGATCGCGTCCACGTGTTTCTGGATTTCGGCGCGCATGGGGCACCCTTTCGTCAGCTCGATTTCACCGTTCGGGACAGATACCCTGCCCGCTGAGGCTGTGCAAGCCGCGAGGGGAGCTCTCAGACGTCCTCGGGAACCGGGCCGCTTTGGCCAAAGTCCTGCGCGCGCAGCTCATCCAG
>NZ_JASBTN010000068.1 GCF_030148435.1 Aliiroseovarius sp. | reverse complement strand
AGATTGTAAGCGGCCTGACCGCAGGCGCGGTAAAGGGATGAGCGCGAATTTCAGATCCGGCGCCATGTCCCGACATCCGGCGCTCAACAGAATGCCACGGGACTATCTGCTGCACGGGGCGTCCTCTCCCCTTCGCAGATAGACCCTTGGCAAACTGAAAGGACCAGACACATGAAAGGTTCCCGCCCCGAACAGGCCGTTCTCAGCCGAGACACGGACATGAGCAAAACCGAAACGACCCGTGCCGTCATCGAAGGCATGGTGGACGGTCTGAACGACCACCGCATCAACGACATCGGCGAGTTTTTCGCCGAGGGGTTTCGTTGGATGGGCAACCAGGGTTGCGGCACCAAGGCCGGGTTGAAGGAATTCCAGGACAACTGGCAGCGCCCGTTCCAGGCTGCCTTCTCTGACAAGGTCTGCATCGACGAAGCCCGCCTCTATATGGGCGAATGGGCCGCCGCCTTCGGCCGCCAGGAGGCCACTCACTCCGGCACGTTCCTAGGCATCGAACCCACCGGCAAGCGAGTCGAGATCCGCTACATGGACTTCTGGAAAGTCGTCGACGGCAAGATCGTCGACAACTGGGTGAACGTGGATTTCGCCCATGTGGCCGCGCAACTGGGCGTGGACATTTTCAACGGCGAGGGCTGGGAAGCCTTCGATCGGGGAGAGCGCGAGGCGCCACGACCCGCAACGCAAGGATAAGGCAATGGCAATCGAATATCTCAAGAAAGGCAAACCCGAGGCTGCTCGCGCCGAGGATGACGCCAAGACCGCTGCCGTGGTGGCGGCAACGCTGAAGGATATCGAAGCGCGGGGGGATGAGGCCGTACGTGAGCTGGCGGTGAAGTTCGACGGCTACGACCGCGACAGCTATCGCCTTTCGCCAGACGAGATCGACGCGCTGATCGCCAAGGTTTCCCCTCGCGATCTGGAGGACATCAAGTTCGCGCAGAAGCAGGTTGTGAATTTCGCCAAGGCGCAGCGCGACAGCATGCTCGATATCGAGGTCGAGACCATGCCGGGCGTGATCCTCGGGCACAAGAACATCCCGGTGCAGTCCGTGGGCTGTTATGTGCCCGGCGGAAAGTTCCCCATGGTGGCCTCGGCCCATATGTCGGTCGCCACCGCCAAGGTTGCCGGCGTGCCGCGCATTATCGCCTGCACGCCGCCCTTCAACGGCGAACCGAACCCGGCGGTAATCGCCGCCATGCACCTGGGTGGGGCGGATGAGATTTATGTGCTGGGCGGCATCCAGGCCGTGGGCGCCATGGCCATCGGCACCGAGTCGATTGCGCCGGTGCACCTGCTGGTCGGCCCGGGCAACGCCTTCGTGGCAGAAGCCAAGCGGCAGCTCTTTGGCCGGGTGGGCATCGACCTCTTCGCCGGTCCGACCGAGACCATGGTGATCGCCGATGAAACCGTCGATGCCGAGATGTGCGCGACCGACCTTCTGGGGCAGGCCGAACACGGCTACAATTCGCCCGCCGTTCTGGTCTCCACCTCGCGCAAACTGGCCGAGGAGACCCTGTCGGAGATCGACCGAATCCTGGAGATTCTGCCGACCTCCGGCACCGCCAGGGTCAGCTGGGAGGATTATGGCGAGGTGATCCTGTGCGACACCTATGACGAGATGCTGGAAGTCGCTGACGACATCGCCTCCGAGCACGTTCAGGTCATGACCGACCGCGACGACTGGTTCCTGGAGAACATGACCTCATACGGCGCGCTGTTCCTGGGGCCGCGTACCAATGTGGCCAATGGGGACAAGGTGATCGGCACAAACCACACGCTGCCCACCAAGAAGGCCGGGCGCTATACCGGTGGGCTCTGGGTTGGCAAATATCTGAAAACGCACAGCTATCAGAAGGTCACGACGGATGAGGCCGCCGCCAGGATCGGCGCCTATGGCTCGCGCCTGTGCCTGCTGGAGGGCTTCGTTGGCCATGCCGAGCAGTGCAACCTGCGCGTCCGTCGCTATGGCGGGCAGAACGTGCCGTATGGCGAAGCCGCCGAGTGAAATGAGTGACGGCTGGGGGCGCTGCCCCCAGGCCCCCGGGATATTTTGGGAAAGATGAAAGACATGGGGAGCCAGGCTGAAAACAAGGCGGTGGTGGCGCGGCTGAGGGGGGCTTTTGCGTCGGGTACGCTGCGCGCGGTGCTGGCGGAGGTTCTGGCGCCGGAGGCCGTGGTGCACATGTGTCACCCGTTCGGCGATCTGGCCGCCGCGGACTGGTTTGACGCCTGTTTTGACCCACTCTCTGCCGCGTTGCCGGACCTCGAACGGCGTGACTGGATCGTGATGGCCGGGCCGGACGGGGCAGGGGCCGACTGGGTTGGTTGTGGTGGACACTATGTTGGCACATTCTCCGCGCCCTTCCTGGACATTCCCCCAACCGGCCAGTTCGCGCATATGCGGTTCCACGAGTTCTATCGGTTCGAAGCAGGCCGCGTGGTCGAGGTGCAGGCGATCTGGGACATTCCAGAGCTGATGATGCAGGCCGGCGCCTGGCCGCTGGCCCCCTCGCTGGGGCGCGAAGGGTTGGTGCCCGGGCCCGCGACGCTCGATGGACTCGTGACCGGGCCGCGTGATGCAGCGCGCGCCCAGGCCTCCTGCGACCTGATCGTCGACATGCTGTCCCACATGACACGCCATCCGTCACAAGGCGGGCCCGAGGTCATGGAAATGGCACGCTTCTGGCACGAAAGTATGACCTGGTACGGCCCTGCCGGGATCGGAACCTGTCGCGGCATTCGCGGCTTTCGCAACTGGCACCAGATCCCGTTTCTGCGAGCCATGCCGGATCGAGGGCAACACGAGGCGGATGTCACGCACCATTTCTTCGGCGATGGCGACTATGCCGCCGTGACCGGCTGGCCCAACATGAAACAGGCGCTGACCGGCGGCGGCTGGCTGGGCCTGCCCGCGACCGGGCAGATAATTACCCTGCGCAGTCTGGACTACTGGCGCGTGGAAGATGGCAAGATCGCCGAGAACTGGGTTCTGGTCGACCTGCTGGACGTCCATGCGCAACTCGGGTTGGATGTGCTGGCGCGTATGCGCGAGATGAACAAGGCCCGCGTCCCCGGCGCCGTGCCCTATCCGATCGGAGAGCCCTGACATGACCCTGCCCAAGACACCTTCTTTCCGCCTGGACGGCAAACGCGCGCTGGTAGCGGGCGCTTCCTCAGGTATCGGCCTGGCCTGTGCTGCCGCCCTGGGGGAGGCAGGGGCCGAGGTAACAGTGGCCGCGCGGCGCATTGATGCGCTGGAGGCGCTGGTGGAACAGATGACGGCGGCGGGGATGAAGGCCCGCGCCTTGGCGCTGGATGTCGCGAATGTGGACGCAACCCGCGCGGCGGTGGCCGAGAACGGGCCGTTTGATGTGCTGGTGAACTCGGCCGGCCTGGCGCGCCATTCCCCGGCCACGGACACGAGCCCCGAGGATTTCGACGCGGTCGCAGACCTGAACATCAAGGGCGCCTATTTCCTGACCCAGGCGGTGGCCAGGGGATTGATGGTGGCAGGCAAGCCCGGATCGCTGATCAATATTTCCAGCCAGATGTCGAAGGTCGGCGGGCTGGACCGGGCGGTCTATGCCGCCACCAAACACGCGGTCGAAGGCTTTACCAAGTCGATGGCAATCGAATGGGGCAAGGCCGGGATCCGCATCAACTCGATCTGCCCGACTTTCGTCCTGACCGACCTGACGCGCAGCACGTTCGTTCAGCCCGACAAACGTGCCTGGATCGAGGATAAGATCAAGCTGGGCCGTGTGGGCGAGGTCGAGGATATCATGGGCGCGGTGCAATACCTGGCCTCCGACGCCTCGGCTCTGGTGACAGGCTCGGCCCTGATGATCGACGGGGGCTGGACGGCGGAATGAGCAAGATCACCTCGGCAGAAGTTGCGGCCCGTGCGGGCGTCAGCCAGTCGGCGGTCAGCCGGGTCTTTACCCCCGGCGCCTCGGCGTCGAAGAAGACCATCGAAAAGGTGCGCAAGGCGGCCGAGGAGCTGGGCTATCGCCCGAACTCGCTGGCCCGTGCCATGGTGTCGGGAAAGAGCCGTATCATCGGGCTGGTCGTGGCTTACCTGGAGAACCACTTCTACCCGGAAGCCTTGGAAAAACTGTCCAACGCGCTTCAGGAACGCGGCTATCATGTTCTGATCTTCATGGCCTCACGCACCGCCGAGGACGTGGACGACGTGGTCGAGGAAATCCTGGATTATCAGGTGGATGGGATCATCACCGCCTCGGTTGCCATGTCGTCCGAGCTGACGGCGCGCTGCCGCAAGGCCGGGGTGCCGATGGTGCTGTTCAATCGCTCGCAGGACGGGCCGGGCCTGTCCTCGGTCGCCTCGGCCAACGTGGCGGGCGGGCGCAAGGTGGCGGATTTCCTGCTGGCTGGTGGGCACAAGAAGATCGCCTATGTGGCCGGCTGGGAAGGGGCCTCGACCCAGCGGGACCGCGAAGCCGGTTTTGTCGCGCGTCTGAGCGAGGCCGGGGTAGAGCTGCATGCGCGCGAGGTGGGGGATTTCCACATCGAGAAAGCGCGCGATGCCGCGCGGCGGGTGTTTGCCCGGGATCGCGCAGGCGGCCCGCCCGACGCGGTCTTCGTCGCCAATGATCACATGGCTTTCGCGGTGATGGATGTGGCCCGCAGCGAGTTCGGCCTGGCGGTGCCCGGCGATGTCTCGATCGTCGGCTACGACGACGTGCCGATTGCCGGATGGCCTGCCTACGACCTGACCACCGTGCGCCAGCCGGCAAACCAGATGGTGGCGGAAACCGTCGACCTCTTGATCGCCGAGATCGACGGCGAGGGGCGCGGCCCCCGCAAGGTCGAGATAGACGGCCCCCTGATTATCCGCGGCTCGGCCCGCGTACCGGAAGGATGGAGCGAATGAAGGGATTTGACCCGAAATTCAAGGATTTCCCGGACTATATCATCGGGATCACCAAGGAGATCTGGGAGGATCGCGGCCTGGCGACCCTGCATGAGTATTATGCACCCGAGATCGTTGTGCGAAGCCCCGGGTCCGTGGTGATCGGCAACCAGAATGTCATCGGGGCCACCATGGCGACGCTGGCCGAGTTCCCGGATCGGGAGCTTCTGGGCGAGGATGTCATCTGGTCCGGCACACCGGAGGAGGGCATGCTGTCCTCCCACCGCATCCTGACCACCGCGACCCACCTGGGCGATGGGGTCTATGGCAAGGCGACCGGCAAACGGCTGGTCTACCGCGTGATCGCCGACTGCCATGCAAAGAACAACGCGATTGACGATGAATGGCTCATTCGCGACCAGGGCGCGATCGTGCGGCAGATGGGCTGGGATGTAGTCGACTATGCCCGCGACCTGATTGCGCGTGAAGGCGGACCAGAGGCCTGCGTGAAACCCTTTACCCCCGAGATTGATCAGCCTGGCCCCTACAAGGGGCGCGGAAATGACAATGAATGGGGCCAGCGGCATTCCGATATCCTGACCCGGATCATGTCTGCCGATATCACGGTGATAAAAGCGGAATACGACCGCGCCGTGCAGTCGGAATATGCGGGCGGGATGACCGGCCATGGCTGGGACCCGGTGGAACGGTTCTGGATGGGGCTGCGGGCCGCGCTCCCCTCGGCGAAATTCGAGATTCACCACCGGATCGGGCGCGAGGATGCGCATATGCCGCCGCGCTCTGCCATCCGGTGGAGCCTGACGGGGACCCATGATGGCTGGGGTGCCTTTGGCAAGCCGACCGGCGCCAAGGTTCACGTGATGGGCGCCAGCCATGCCGAGTTCGGTGAGGTGGTCCCCGGTGATGTCAAGCTGCGCCGCGAATTCACCCTGTTCGATGAAACTTCGGTCTGGAAACAGATCTTGATGCAGACTGGCTGAACGCCGGCTGCTCACCTGACAGGAGACAGGATGTCGCCCACGGATCGCAACTCGCAACGCCCCGACGATCCCGGCCAGCCGGGGCGATCGGAATTCGTGCCGCCGGCATCCTATACCCTGGACGTGGCCTATCGGGGCGCGCCGCAGGATTATTACTTCCTGCTCCTGCCCAACACGACCATGCTTGCCTTTTCAGCCGCGGCGGAAACGCTGCGCGTGGCCAATCAGGTGGCGGCGCAGGAGCTGTACCGCTGGTTCATGGTTACGACGGACGGCGCGCCGGTGCGCTGTTCGAACCGGATCGAGATCCGGCCGGATGTTGCCCTGCAGGATGTGCCGGGCTCGGCGTTCCTGTTCATCTGTTCCGGCGTGCGGGTGCAGGATGCCTACGGGCCCGAGCTGGTGAACTGGCTGCGCCGCCACGCGGCCCACGGTGGCGGCGTGGGCAGCCTGTGTGCCGGTGTATTCGCCCTGGCCGAAGCCGGGCTGATCCGCGACCGGGCCTTTACTCTGCATTGGGAAAACCAGCCCGGATTCCTGGAACGTTTCCCGTTTCTCAGCCCCAGCCAGCGCCGCTATGAGGCCGATGGCGGGCTGTTGAGCTGCGGCGGTGGCAATGCGGCGATGGACATGATGCTGGACGTGGTCGAGCGTGACCACGGCAAGGAACTGGCGCTTTACGTTTCCGACATGTGTATCTATGCCCGCACGCCGCACCGGGACGCGCCGCAGAAAACCGCCGTTTCGGCCGCTTTGGGGTCGCGGAATCCCGCGCTGATCAGCGCGCTGACGCATATGCAGCAGAACCTCGAAGGCGACCTCGATCTGGGCGCATTGGCACGGGCCGCCCGCATCTCGCATCGCCAGTTGGAGCGTCTGTTCAAACGCTACCTGGGACAGTCGCCGATGCAGTACCTGACCGACCTCAGGTTGTCGCGAGCCCATGCGCTGCTGAATGAAACCGATCTGGTCATTCCGGAGATCGCCGCCGCGACCGGCTTCAGCGGCACGGCCCAGCTGGCCAAGAAATTCAAGGCGAAATACGGCATTACCCCGCATGCCTATCAACGTGGCTGGGCCGGGGCGGGCTAGGCCCCGACCGACCAGGCACCAACCCCTTCCCCGGCGCGCGAACACAAGTCAGCCGGATCACCCAACGGCCCATGGCCGGCAGAAAACGGAAAGACCGATATGACTCACCCGATCGAAAGCCGCATCGTGCGCTATGGCGAATTGCAGCCCTGCAAGACTGCCTTCATCGACGCCCATACGCCGGGATCGGACCAGAAGGAGAACTTTACCATCATCGGCGGTGGCGTTTCCGAAAGCCCCGATCAGCACGTGCATATCACCGACAAGATCGGCTTCAACATCGGTGCGGCGGGGCAGCCGCCGAAATGCCGCAACTCGCTGCACAGCCATACCACTGCCGAGGTCTTCTTTGTCGCCAAGGGCCGCTGGCGCTTCTTCTGGGGGCGTTATGGCACGGCGGGTGAGTTCATCGCCGAGGAAGGCGATATCTTCAACATTCCAACCGGCATCTTTCGTGGATTCGAGAACGTTGGCGACGACTACGGAATGATAATGTCGATGCTGGGCGGCGACGACGCGGGCGGCGGGGTGACATGGGCCCCGCAGGTGATCGAGGACGCGCAGGACCACGGGCTGATGCTGGGTGACAATGGTGTGCTTTACGATACCAAAAAGGGCGAAAGCCTGCCCCACAACGTACGCCCCATGCCGCTGTTGACCGAAGACGAGCTGAAAGCCTACCCGGAAGTTCCCGTCGAGGATGTGATCGGCGCCTATGTCGCCCGCTACTGGGACCTTGCGGCGCTGGCGGCGAAGAAACCCGCCGTGGTGATCGGCGAGAGTGGCATCATCAAGGACAAACCGGGGTTCGAGGTCGACTTCCTGGCCCGTGGCTCGGCCCAGGCGGAATCCGTGACGGCCGCGAAACCTGTGGTGCTGATGCCCGCGCGCGGCCATTGGCGCATTGCGGTGGATGTCTATTCCACGACGATTTCGACCGGCGACACTGTGCTGGTCCTGCCGGGGGAATCCTATGCAATCGAGCCGTCCATGACCGGCGAGGCGGGGCTCTACCGCATCGCTGCCACCGACGATCCAGCCGGGGCAACCTGGACCGGCAACTGAGCGCACAGGCCGGGCGTTTTCGCGCCCGGCCATCAGGCCAAGGAGGCCCCGATGACCCGAACGCCCCTACTTCTGATCCCCGGCATGATGTGCGACGGGCGGCTTTTCGGCCCGCAGATCGCCGCCTTTTCCGGTACGCGGGCCGTGCAGGTCGCGCCGCTGGATGCCCATGACACGGTGCAGGCGCTGGCTGCCGACATTCTGGCGGGCGCGCCCGAACGTTTCGCGCTGGCAGGTCTGTCCATGGGTGGCATCGTCGCCATGGAAGTGCTGCGCCAGGCCCCGGACCGGGTCGATCGTCTGGCCCTGCTGGACACCAACCCGCGCGCCGAGCTGGACGAGGTCAAGGAAAAGCGCGGGCCACAGATGGAGGCCGTGCGGGCAGGAGGGCTTGCGCAGGTGATGACCGAACAGATGATCCCCAACTACGCCCATGAGGGTAGCGAGACGCCCGAAATGGACGCGCTGGCGCTCCAGATGGCTTTGGAGCTGGGGCCGCAGGTCTTCCTGCGCCAGTCGCTGGCCCTGCGCGACCGCCCGGCGCAGATCGAGACCCTGGCGGGCTATGCGGGGCCATCGCTGGTGCTGGTCGGGGAAAGCGACAGGCTTTGCCCGCTGGATCGGCACGAACAGATGCACGGACTTCTTGTGAGCTCCACCATAGAAGTCATTGAAAAGGCGGGTCATTTGACCACGCTGGAGCAACCCGAAGCAACGAATGCAGCGCTGGCGCGCTGGTTGGAGGCATGATGGACCAAAGCCTGCTGGACCTTCTGAAACAGGTCGATACCCCCACCGTCTGCAACGCCATCGAAGTGGCCCAGGGCAAGCGCGGCTTCGACGCGTTCACCAGGGGCACCATGCTGTGTTCCGCGCCCGATGAACCGGCGATGGTGGGCTATGCTCGCACCGCCAGGATCGCCGCGGTTGCGCCGCCTTCCGAGCCGCCCGAGGTGATCAAGGCCCGGCGCATGTGCTATTACCGCCACATGGCCGAGGGATCGCGCCCGGGAATTGCCGTGGTCGAGGATCTGGATTTCCCCCATGCCATCGGTGCCTATTGGGGTGAGATCAACACCACCGTGCACAAGGGCTTTGGCCTGTCCGGCGCGCTGACCAATGGCGTGATGCGCGACCTGGGCGATCTGCCGGAGGGCTTTCCGGTCGTCGCGGGGTCCATCGGACCCAGCCACGGGTTCGTGCATGTGCGCGAGGTCGGCACACAGGTCACGATCTTCGGGCTCGTAATCTCGGACGGGGATCTTGTTCACGCCGACCGCCACGGCGCCTTGGTGATCCCGCCCGAGGTCATTCCCCTGCTGGAAGGCGCCATTCGCAAACTGCTGGACACCGAACGCTTGGTGCTGGATCCCGCCCGCGAAGAGGGGTTCGATTTCGAGGCATTCGAAGCCGCCTGGGCTGCCTTTGAGGCCGCCCGCACCTAAGTGCGCGTAGAGGGGGACATCACGGCGCCGGGCAACACACGAGAGACGACCAAAAGCAAGAGATGCCGGGCAGTTCAATGAGCCTGCCACAGGCTCCCCTTACTCCCGCGGAGTCGGGGGGAATGTGGCTCTAAGCGTTTTCTGAGAAGTCGCTATTTCGGGCCCCGATTTTGTTGGGTTGTTGAGAGGTATCTGAGATCTGGGACTTCTGATTTGAGTATCGATAGCTTTAGCGCGAAGCTGCCATCCGCTGCTGGGTCTATGAACGGCGGCTTCGCGCAGGAAGCGGAGACATGAACCTTCATTTAACACTTCTGAAAGGTGCGATCAGAGAGGCGCTAGAATAAAGATTTTGCCTTTGAAGAAATGGCCCTATTGACCTCAATTTCAGGCTGTTCTAGGTAATCAAAACTCTGAGCGGGTATGGTGAAATGGTATCATAAGAGCCTTCCAAGCTTAAGGTGCGGGTTCGATTCCCGCTACCCGCTCCAAGACCTTCCTTCTGGTGCGTGACGTGTTGAAACCTGTTGTTGCACAACGGTTCGGTCCCGTGTTGCACGAGGCCCCAGGGTCAGAGAAAGCCCCGCCGGGCGCGGCGCGCGGCGGGGCTCTGGTGGGGGTCTGGTGGGGGTCTGTCCGGATCAGGCGTTCGCGGCACGAATCTGATCGGCGGCGTCCTTGTTGTAGGCCACACCATTGTCGTCGAACAGCGTGTCCAGTTCGCCGGACAGGGTCATCTCGGTGATGATGTCGCAGCCGCCGACGAACTCGCCCTTGACGTAGAGCTGCGGGATGGTCGGCCAGTCGGAGTAATCCTTGATGCCCTGGCGGATTTCTTCATCGGCCAGCACGTTCACGTCGGCGTAGTCCACGCCCATGAAGTTCAGCACACCGGCCACGCGCGAAGAAAAGCCGCATTGCGGCATTTCCTTGGTGCCCTTCATGTAGAGCACCACGTCGGTGGATTTCACGGTTTCGTCGATGCGGGTTTTTGCGTCGCTCATGTCTTGTCTCCTGTGCGGCCCAGCGGGTGAGGGGCGGGCCTGGTTTCAGCGTCTGATGATCGTGTCGTTGCGACCTTCGATGATCTGGTTTCGCTTGTGGGCCTCGTCCACAAGCCTGGTATCGGTGGCTTCCATGCCCAGTTCAGCCTCCCCGTCGGGGCGGGTTTGCGCGGTGCCGGGGCGCATCTCGGCAAACCTGCGGCGGCGCCTGCCGCGTCTCACCCAGGCCTCCACGGCGATGGCGCCGCAGACCAAGAGCACGACCCCGAGGATGATCCAGCGCAGTTCCACCGGGCGGGGCTCAGTCCGGAGCCTTGGTGGTCAGGGCCAGCGCGTGCAGTTCGCCCGAGTCGATCTGCGGCTTCACGGTGGCGTTCACGGCGCGTTGCTGCTGCACGCGGTTCATGCCGCGGAAGCTCTCGTCGACCACCTCGGCGGCCCAGTGGTTGCCGTCACCGGCGAGGTCCGTGATGGTGATCTGTGCGTCGGGGAAACCGGCGCGGATCAGGGATTCGATTTGCTGGGCTTGCATGGCCATGCGCAGGTGATCCTTGTTTTGTTGCCGTATCAATCTAGGGGGCAGGGACGGGGGTCGCAAGAGGAGAACAGCGTTGCAGGCCTCAGCCGCCGAGGGCGCTTCGGAATGTCGCAAGGGTCTCACGCACACGCGTGAACAGCCCGGAGGCCTCGGCTTCGGCCAGGCTGTCGGGGGTCCAGCCGTCCACGGGTCTGAGTTTGCGCAGGAGGGTCAGGCGGGCGATCTCCTGTTCTTCATCCAGGGGCAGGCGTTCGGCCAGGAACAACATCTGCAGCGCCTCGTGTATACGCTGCATGCGGCGGTAGCTTTCGGCCATGTCCGCCAGAAGCGCCGGGTTGCCGCGCCAATCTGCCCCACCATAGAGCCCCTGCACCACATGCTGACCGGTGCCGAGGCAATCAAACCGCGCGCAACCGGGATAACCGTGGTCCTCGAGATCCGCGTGCAGCCTGCACAGGTTGTTGTCCTGCAGGTGCATGCACGGGGTCAGCGGGAGCTTCGCGATGGCGAAGTCCTCTCCCTTGTCAAACGCGGGTGCCACGCAGCACAGCGCCGCGCAGGCGGCACAGTCGGCCGACAGTTCGGCCAGGTTGCGCGGGGGGGCGTAGTCCATCAACGCCCGTTACCGATGTGCGCTGTCGAACCCGGTGCGCCAGGCCTCTTCCAACTCGGAGAGCGGCGCTTCGGAGCCGCCAATGCGCACAGTGTCACCGGTGAAACGGCCAACGGTTTCGATGTGTACGCCCGCACGGCCGGCTTCGACCATCAGCGCCTCGGCCTCGTCGAAGTTGCAGGCCACCAGGTAGCGCGCCTGATCCTCGCCGAAGATGGTCGCGGTCTCGGTCGCATCCAGGGTGACGCCAACGCCGCCCGCCTGGGCCATCTCGAAGGCCGCCACGGCCAGGCCGCCATCGGACAGGTCCGAGCAGGCCTTGATCAGGGCGCGGTTGGCACGGATGAATTCACCGTTCCTGGCTTCGGCGTCCAGATCCACATGCGGCGCGTCGCCGTCTTCACGGTTGAACACTTCGGCCAGCAGGGCTGACTGGCCCAGATGTCCGGCGGTTTCACCCACCACCATGGCCACATGGCCGTCGCGCGCGGTGCCAGCGATCATGTCGTCAAGGCTGTCCAGCAGGCCCACGGCGCCAATGGTCGGGGTGGGCAGAATGCCCTGTCCGTCGGTCTCGTTATAGAGAGACACGTTGCCCGACACGATCGGCATGTCCAGCGCGGCAACCGCCGCGCCGATGCCCTTGATGGCGCCGACGAACTGGCCCATGATCTCGGGCTTTTCGGGATTGCCGAAGTTCAGGTTGTCGGTGGTGGCCAGCGGCTTGGCGCCCACGGCGGTCAGGTTGCGATAGGCCTCGGCCACCGCCTGTTTGCCGCCCTCGACCGGGTTTGCCTTGACGTAGCGCGGGGTCACGTCCGAGGTAAAGGCCACTGCCTTGTCGGTGCCATGCACACGTACGATACCGGCGCCAAGGCCCGGGGCACGCACGGTGTCGGCCATGACCATGTGGTCGTATTGTTCATAGACCCAGTGCTTCGATGCGTAGTTCGGCGAGGAAAGCAGCGCGCGCAGGGCGTCGATGGCATCCACGGCGGGGACTTCGGCCAGCTCTTCGGCGGCGGGGGTCTCGACCCAGGGGCGGTCGTATTCCGGCGCGGTGGAGCTCAGTTTCGACAGCGGCAGGTCGGCCTTGATCTCGTTGCCATGCATGATCAGGAAGCGGTCTTCCTCGATCGTTTCGCCGACGATGGCGAAATCCAGGTCCCATTTCTCGAACACAGCGCGGGCGGCGTCCTCCAGATCCGGGTTCAGCACCATGAGCATGCGTTCCTGGCTTTCGGACAGCATCATCTCGTAGGCGGTCATGTTCTCTTCGCGTTGGGGAACGTCGTCGAGCTGCAGCTTGACGCCCAGGCCACCCTTGTCGCCCATTTCCACGGCCGAACAGGTCAGGCCCGCCGCGCCCATGTCCTGGATCGAGATCACGGCGCCGGTGGCCATCAGCTCCAGCGTGGCTTCCATCAGGCGCTTTTCGGTAAAGGGATCACCGACCTGTACCGTTGGGCGCTTTTCTTCGATCGTGTCGTCGAACTCGGCCGAGGCCATGGTCGCGCCGCCGACACCGTCGCGGCCGGTCTTGGCACCCAGGTAGACGACGGGCATGCCGACACCGCTGGCGGCCGAGTAGAAGATCTTGTCCGCGTCCGCCAGGCCGGCGGCAAAGGCATTCACAAGGCAGTTGCCGTTATAGGCGGGGTGGAAGCGCACTTCGCCGCCCACGTTCGGCACGCCGAAGCAGTTGCCGTAGCCGCCGATGCCCTCGACCACACCATTGACCAGCTGACGGGTCTTGGGGTGGGAGGTTTCACCGAAGGACAGCGAGTTCATCGCGGCGATCGGGCGTGCGCCCATGGTGAAAACATCGCGCAGAATGCCGCCCACGCCGGTGGCCGCGCCCTGGTAGGGTTCGATGTAGGAGGGATGGTTGTGGCTTTCCATCTTGAAGATGACCGCCTGGCCATCGCCGATGTCGATCACGCCCGCGTTTTCGCCGGGGCCGCAGATCACCTGCGGGCCTTCGGTGGGCAGGGTGCGCAGCCATTTCTTGGAGGACTTGTAGGAACAGTGTTCGTTCCACATGGCCGAGAAGATTCCGAGCTCGGTAAAGGTAGGGTCGCGGCCGATGATCTCCAGGATCATCGCGTATTCCTCGGGCTTGAGCCCATGCGCCGCAATCAGCTCGTCATTGATCTTCGGATCGTCCATGCCCGTGTCCCCCTAAGACTGCAATTGCGGGCCTTTTAGGCCAAGGGGCGCGCCGGGGGAAGAGGCGAAATGGCACGGGGACTGCCGTTTGGGTGCAATGGCGGATCGTGCGGGAGCGCCGGGCGATCGGGTTGGTCGAGTGGGGCGGGGCGGCAGGACCGGGGCGGTGATTGCGGCGCGGGCTTTCCGTGCGCGCTATTTACCGGGGAAGGCGTTGGCTGCCCTGCGCAATTCCTGATCGGTTTGTGAAGATTCCAGCGGGAGGCAGTGCGGAAAAATTTAGCGTTTGGCCAAAAAAAAGGCCGGGCAAAGCCCGGCCAAGTCCAACAGGGAGGTAAAAGCGAAAGAGATGTTAGTCAATCGTTCGCTTTGAGCCTGAAATATGGGCAGGGTGCATTTGGATCAAGTCTAAATGCTGCAATGCGGCTATGCGCGTTGCGCATAGCGGCAATGGGGCAACAGATTGGGCAGATATGATCAATTCTGCGCGTGAAATTGGCAAAAGTGACGCGGATGCGCGTCAGGTCTCGCTGCGCTCGCGTTTGCGGTGGGCGAAGATTTCTTCGGTCACGAAGTCGCGGAACGCCGCGATCCGCTGCGAGCTGCGCAGTTCTTCCGGATAGGCCAGGAAGACCGGGATGTCACGGCTTTCGAACTCCGGCAGCACCCGCTCAAGCTCGGGGAAGTCCAGGGTGACATAGTCCGGCAGAACGCCGATCCCCAGCCCGTTCAGCACCGCCTGCAACACACCGAAGTAGTTGTTCACCGTCAGCATGGACTGCACATCGTGGGTCAGGATCTCGGCCACCATCGACGCCCCGGCGCTGACCTGGGCCGAAGTGGTGTTCTGGCAGATCAGGCGATGGTTGTGCATATCGGCCATGGTTTCCGGGCGGCCGTGTTCTTCGAGATAGGCGGGCAGGGCGTAGAGGCGCATGTGCACATCCATCAGCCGCTTGCGGATCAGGTCTGCCTGGCTGGGTTCCTTCATGCGGATCGCCACGTCGGCCTCGCGCATGGGCAGGTCCAGCACGCGCTCTTCCAGCATCAGGTCGATCTTCAATTCCGGGTATTTTTCGTAAAGCTTGGGCAGGCGCGGGGCGAGCCAGAGCGAACCGAAGCCGGTGGTGGTGGTCACGCGCAGCTCGCCGAAGACCTCTTCCTTGCTGTCGCGAATGCGCGCGACGGCGGCCTCCAGGCGCTGGCTCATCGCGCGTGTGGCGTCGAACAGCAGCTCCCCCTGTTCGGTGAGAATCAACCCCCGCGCGTGGCGGTGAAACAGGGTTGCGTTCAGGCTTTCCTCAAGCGCCCGGATCTGGCGTGACACCGCCGATTGCGACAGATGCAGCGCATCGCCCGCATGGGTCAGAGACCCCGCATCGGCCACCGCGTGAAAGATTCTGAGCTTGTCCCAGTCCATTTCGATAAAACCATTACCCTGTTGGCGTATTTTTTGTTCATTCGTTTATGGGAAATTTTCCTTGAAATGCCAACAGATCATTCACGGGAGGGATGCGAAGAAATCTGTTGATAGGTCAGAAACTTTGACCTAATGTGAGGCCAGCCATCCAGCCACGGGAGGAGCAAGATGAGCGATCAGAAGATCAGCCTGAATGACCGGTTCGACCTGGATAAAAGTCCGGTTCTGATGAACGGCACGCAGGCACTTGTGCGCCTGATGTTGATGCAGAAGGCCCGCGACACGGCGGCGGGGCTGAACACGGCCGGCTATGTGACGGGCTATCGCGGTTCGCCGCTTGGCGGCGTTGACCTGTGGATGGGGCGCTCGCAGAAGATCCTGAACGCTGCGGATGTGACGTTTGAACCCGGGCTGAACGAGGATCTCGCGGCGACCGCGCTCTGGGGCAGCCAACAGGCGGAGCTGCGTGGCGAGGGCAAGTTCGATGGGGTTTTCGGCCTGTGGTATGGCAAGGGGCCGGGCATTGATCGCACCGGTGACGTGATGCGCCATGCGAACATGGCGGGCTCGTCGCGTCACGGCGGTGTGCTGATGGCGATGGGCGATGACCATACGGGCGAAAGCTCCACCACGTTGCACCAAAGCGATTGGGCCATGGTCGATGCCTATATGCCGGTTCTCAGCCCCGCGGGGGTGCAGGAGATCCTCGATCTGGGCATCTACGGATTTGCGCTCAGCCGTTTTGCGGGAGTCTGGGCCGGGCTGAAGCTGATGAAGGACACGGTCGAGGCCACGGCGGTGGTCGATGGCCGGGTGGACCGGATGCAGCTGGTTCTGCCCGATTTCGACATGCCCGACGGCGGGCTGAACATCCGCTTGGGCGACAGCCCTGTCGCGCAGGAAGCGCGCATGATCGACTACAAGAGGTTCGCCGCGGAAGCCTTTGCAAGAGCAAACAAAATTGATCGCCGCATGTGGGGCGCGCCGGGCGCAAAGATCGGCTTTGTCGCTGCCGGCAAGAACTGGCTGGATCTGGAGCACGCCCTGACTCTTCTGGGCATTGATGCCGAGGAAGCCGACCGTCTGGGCGTGACCACCTACAAGGTGGCGCAGACCTGGCCCCTGGATATGCTCAGCTTCCACGAATGGGCCGAAGGGCTCGATCTGATCGTGGTCGTGGAGGAAAAGCGCAAGCTGATCGAAGTGCAGATCAAGGAGGCCATTTTCGACGACCGGCGCGGGCGCCGCGTCTATGGCTGGCACAAGGGCAACCAGTCGGAAAATGGCCGCCGAACGGAGCTGTTTCCCACCCGCTTCGCATTGGACCCGATCATGATTGCCGAGAAAATCGGCGGCATCCTGATTGAGGAGGGGCGCGGCACCGAGGCGGTCAAGGCGGGGCTGGAGAAGCTGGTCCATGCGCGCAAGGCCGACAACGCCGAGGAAATCGCGGCGCGTCTGCCCTATTTCTGTTCGGGCTGCCCGCACAACAGCTCCACCCGCCTGCCCGAAGGCAGCCGCGCCTATGCGGGGATCGGCTGCCACTATATGGTGCAGTGGATGGACCGCGACACGGTCGGCTTTACCCAGATGGGCGGCGAGGGCGCGAACTGGATCGGTGAAGCGCCCTTTTCCAACACCAAACACGTGTTCCAGAACCTTGGCGATGGCACCTACAACCATTCGGGCGCGCAGGCCATTCGGGCCGCGCTCGCGGCGGGGACGACGATCACCTACAAGATCCTGTTCAACGACGCGGTCGCCATGACCGGTGGGCAGACCAACGAGGGCGGGCTGACCGCCTTGCGTATTGCCCGTGAAGTCAAGGCCATGGGGGTCGAGCACCTGGCGCTGGTCTATGACGACAAGGAGGATATCGACGTCAAACCCTTCCCGCCAGGCATCGAGAGTTTCCCGCGCGAGGAATTGCCGGATGTCGAGAGAAAATATCGGGAGATCAGCGGTGTATCGGTCATTCTTTACGTTCAGACCTGTGCCGCCGAGAAACGCCGCCGCCGCAAACGCGGCACGTTCCCGGACCCGGACAAGCGGGTCTTCATCAACACCGATATCTGCGAGGGCTGCGGCGATTGCGGGGTGCAGTCGAACTGCGTGTCGATCGTGCCGGTGGAGACCGAACTGGGCCGCAAACGGGCGATCGATCAGAGCTCCTGCAACAAGGATTTCAGCTGTGTGCAGGGCTTCTGCCCGAGCTTCGTGACCATCGAAGGTGCCCGGCTGAAGAAATCCGTGACGACCGAGATCGACCTGCCGGACCTGCCGGACCCGAGCCTGCCGGTGATCGACAGAACCCACAATGTCGTGGTGACAGGCGTCGGTGGCACCGGCGTTGTCACCATAGGGGCGATCATGGCCCAGGCGGCGCATATCGACGGCAAGGGCGCGGGCATGATGGAGATGGCAGGGCTGGCCCAGAAGGGCGGGGCCGTGACGGTGCACTTGCGCCTGGCCGAGAGGCCTGAGGATATCAGCGCCATTCGCGTTGCGACCGGCGAGCTTGATGCGCTGATCGGTGGCGAACTGGTCGTCTCGGCGGGGGCCAAGACCCTGGGCCTGACTGCAACAGGGCGCACCAAGGCCGTGGTTGACAGCCATGAAACGGTTACGGGAGATTTCACCCGCGATACGGAATTCCGCATACCAGGCGACAGGTTGCAGCTCGCTCTTCAAGCGCGAATCCGCGACGGGCTTGCCATGTTCGACGCCACGGAACTGGCGCGGGTGCTGCTGGGCAACAGCATCTTTTCCAACATGATGGTGCTGGGTGCTTCCTGGCAGAACGGGCTGGTTCCGCTGTCGCATGCGGCGTTGATGCAGGCCATTGACCTGAACGGCCAGGCCCCCGACCGCAACAAGCGTGCGTTCGAGCTGGGCCGCTGGGCGGTGCTGCATCCCGATGAGGTCGCGCGCCTGACCGAGGGGGCGGTGGTCGAGAAGCCCAGGTCGCTCGACGAAAAGATCGACTTCCGCGCCGAGCACCTTGTTACCTACCAGTCCAGACGGCTCGCCAAACGCTATCGCAAACTGGTCGAGCGGGCCGGGGATCCGCAGCTGCGCGAGGCCATTGCGGTCGGCTATCACAAGCTTCTGGCCTACAAGGACGAATACGAGGTCGCGCGCATGCTGATGGATACGCGCGCCAAGGCCGAGGCGACGTTCGACGGGGATCTGAAGTTGACCTACCACATGGCCCCGCCGATCCTTGAAAAGGTCGGCGCCAATGGTCGCCCAGTGAAACGCGCCTTTTCCGAAGGGTTCATCCGCCGCGCCATGCCGCTGCTTGCCCGGATGAAACGCCTGCGTGGAACCGTGTTTGACCCGTTCCGCTACAGCGCGGAACGCAAGACCGAACGCGTCCTGATCGCCCAGTATGAAAGTGACATGAGTGAGCTGCTGAAAGGGGATGGTCCGCTGGACGTGGCCATTCAATTGGCCGAACTGCCGCGTTCGATCAGGGGGTTTGGTCCGGTCAAGGTCGAAAATGTCTCCAAGGCCGAGAAGCAGCGGGAGGCGCTGCTGGCGGCGTATCGCGCGGGTCACAATGTGATCGAGGCGGCGGAGTAACCGGTTGTCATGTTTCTGTCCCGGCTTTAGGGCACTGCTATCGCACAGGATAGAGACATGACCAAACACATCGCCCGCGACATCTCCTACGCCCATTCCGCGCAGACCCGTCCGGGCCGGGCGCTGATCCGGGCGGTGGAGAACTCCACCGGGCGGCTCAGGCTGATCAAACGGGTCGAAGGCTATGACGACGAGGTCGCGCAGGGGCGGGATTTCTGGCAGGTCATGGTGGAGCGCTATGGGTTGAGGCTGGACGTGATCGGCGGGAGCCTCGACAATATTCCGCGTTCAGGGCCGCTGATCACGGTGGCCAACCACCCCTACGGCATTCTGGACGGGCTGATGATGGGCCATATCCTCGCCCGGACCCGGGGTGATTTCCGCATCCTTGCCAACCAAGTGTTCCGCAAGGCGCCCGACCTGAACAGGGTCATCCTGCCGATCAGTTTCGATGAGACGAAAGAGGCGATGCGGGAGAACTTGGCGACCCGAAAAACAGCCCTGGACCACCTTGCGCAGGGCGGGGCCATAGGGGTGTTTCCGGGCGGCACCGTGTCGACCTCGGCCAGGCCGTTTGCCCGGCCGATGGACCCGGGATGGCGCCGGTTCACAGCAAGGATGGTTGCGAAATCCGAGGCGGCAGTGGTCCCGATCTTCTTCGACGGGCACAATTCGCGTCTTTTCCAGGTCGCAAGCCATCTGCACACCACCCTGCGCATGGCGCTTTTGATCAAGGAATTCAAAAGCCGGGTCGATGAACCGGTGCGCGTGGCGATCGGTAAGCCGATCCCGCGGGCGGAGCTGAGCCAATATGCCGCCGATCCCAAATCCATGATGGATTTCCTGCGCGAACGGACCTATGCCTTGTCTCCAAGGCCGCTCGACACTGTCGATTACGGCTATGAATTCGAGGAAAAACACAGGGCGTAAGGCGGGCAGGGCAATGGCAGTAGGGATTTTCGACTCGGGGCTGGGTGGTCTGACCGTGCTGGATGCCGTGGCCAAGCGCCTGCCGGACGTCGATTTCGTCTATTACGGGGACAATGAACACGCGCCCTACGGGGTGCGTGACGCCGATGATGTCTACAAGCTGACCACCCGCGCGGTCGAACGGCTGTGGGAGGAGGGCTGCGACCTGGTGATCCTTGCCTGCAACACCGCTTCGGCCGCCGCGCTGCGCCGGATGCAGGAAAGCTGGATCCCTTCGGACAAGCGGGTTCTGGGGGTATTTGTGCCTTTGATCGAAGCATTGACCGAACGGCAATGGGGCGACAACTCCCCGCCGCGTGAGGTCGAAGTGAAACATGTGGCGCTGTTTGCCACGCCGGCGACCGTTTCCAGCCGCGCTTTCCAGCGGGAACTTGCCTTCCGTGCCATCGGGGTGGATGTCGAGGCACAGGCCTGTGGCGGCGTGGTGGACGCGATCGAAGACGGGGACATGATCCTGGCCGAAGCGCTGGTCCGTAGCCATGTCGAAGCGTTGAAGCGCAAGATGCCGGACCCGGAGGCCGCGATCCTGGGCTGCACGCATTATCCGCTGATGGAAGAGACCTTCCAGGACGCGCTGGGGCAGGGGGTCAAGGTGTTCAGCCAGGCCAAGCTGGTGGCATCAAGCCTTGCCGATTACCTGGAGCGTCACCCGAACATGAAAGGTGAAGGGGCGGTCTCCAGGTTTCTGACCACCGGCGACCCGGCCCGCGTGTCCGACCGGGCCACGCAATTCCTGCGACGAAAGATCACTTTCGACGCCGCTTGATTGCGGTTTCTGCAAAGAACCCTTACATCACGTGAAATTCTACGAAAGAGGTCTGTCATGACCCACAAGATCGCCATCCTGGGCGCTTCCGGCTACACCGGTGCCGAGCTCGTCCGGCTCATCGCCACCCACCCGACGATGGAAATCGTCGCGCTTTCTGCCGACCGCAAGGCAGGGAAGGAGATGGGCGACGTTTATCCGCAGCTGCGTCACCTGGATCTGCCGACGCTGGTCAAGATGGATCAGATCGACTTTGACGCCGTGGACCTGTGCTTTGCCGCACTTCCCCACGGCCTTAGTCAAGCTTTGGTGCGCGACCTGCCGCCCCATGTGAAGGTCGTCGACCTGGGGGCTGACTTCCGGCTGCGCGATCCGGCCGAATACGAAAAATGGTACGGCGCGGCCCATGTGGCGACCGAGCTGCAGAAAGAGGCCGTCTATGGCCTGACAGAGTTCTACCGGGACGACATCCGCAACGCGCGGTTGGTGGCTGGCACTGGCTGCAACGCGGCCACGGTGCAGTTTGCGCTGCGCCCGCTGATCTCCGGGGGGCTGATTGATCTGGATACGATCATCTGCGACCTCAAGAACGGAATTTCCGGGGCCGGGCGGTCGCTGAAGGAAAACATGCTGTTCGCCGAACGCTCGACCGACGTGCTGGGCTATGCCCAGGGTGGCAAGCACCGGCACCTGGGCGAGTTCGACCAGGAATTCAGCTTGCTGGCCGGTCGCGACGTGCGCATCATGTTCACCCCGCATCTTGTGCCGGTGAACAGGGGTATTCTGGCCGACTGCTACGTGCAGGGCGATCCGCAGGCGATCCACGCGGCGCTGGTTGAGCGATATCAAGGAGAGCCCTTCGTCACCGTGCTACCCCTCGGCCAATTGCCGGGCATGGGTCATGTCACCGGGTCGAACATCTGCCAGCTTGGCGTTGTCGGCGACCGGGTGCCGGGGCGCGCTCTGGTCGTGTCGACGCTGGACAATCTCTGCAAAGGCTCCAGCGGTCAGGCGATGCAGAATGCGAACCTGATGCTGGGCGAAGATGAAACCACGGGACTGATGCTTGCACCAGTCTTTCCGTAACAGCCACCCAAGGAGAGAACCATGGCGGGTATGAAGGGTCTGAAGAAGAAGCGGCGCGTCCAGGTGATCGTGCTTGCCTTTGTGGCCTTGGCATTATCGGCGGGGCTGATCGGCTTCGCTTTTCGGGACGGGATCAATTATTACCGCTCTCCGAGCCAGGTATTGGAGGAACCGCCGGAAGCGCGCGAGACCTTCCGCCTTGGCGGCCTGGTCGAGGACGGCACATTGATGCGCGGCCAGGGCAAGATCGTGACTTTCGCAGTGACCGATGGCGTGTCCTCGGTGCCCGTCTCTTACTCCGGCATTCTGCCGGACCTGTTCGAAGAGAACCAGGGCATGATCGGCACCGGCAAATACGTGAACGGCGTGTTCGAAGCCTCTGAAATTCTTGCCAAACATGACGAAGAATACATGCCGAGAGAGGTCATCGACACGCTGAAGGAAACCGGCGTCTACGAGGATCCGAACGGCTGATTTCGGCTTTCTTAACGGATTTTAATCAGTCTTTCCCCGTGAATTTCCACACGGGGGAAGGCCCTGATGAAATCCGTTTCCGACATTGCAGACGAGATCATCGACCGCGAAGGCGGTTATGTAAACGACCCGGATGACCCGGGCGGCGCCACCAATTTCGGCGTCACCATCCGCACCATGCGCAGGCTCGGCCTGGACCTGACCGGTGACGGCAGGGTCACGCCGGCCGACGTGAAACGCCTGACCCGGGATCAGGCGCGTGACATCATCATCACGTATTATTTCGAGCGCCCGCGCATTGGCGAATTGCCCGAGGCGCTGCAACCCTCCGTCTTCGACATGTATGTGAATGCGGGAGCCGGGGCTGTTCGCGTTCTTCAAAAGCTGCTTCGCAAAATGGGGCAACCAGTGGCCGTTGATGGGGTGATAGGACCCCAGACCCTGACCGCCAGCCGCATCGCCCATGACGAGGCCCCCGATCACATCGCCGATGCCTATGGGATCGAGCGGCGCAACTTCTACTACCGCCTGGCCGACAACCGCCCCTCCAGCCGCAAATACGCCCGTCGCCGCGATGGTGGCAAGGGTGGCTGGATCAAACGGGCGGAAGAGTTCATTTCGCCCAGGTACCACCTGACGGAGGCCGAGCATCGCGCCCGGGTCGCGGCATGGGGTTGATCGAGGGGATTCTGGCCCTGCTCTTCGGCAGCGGCCGCAACGTGGTGCGCGAGACCGCCGAGGTCTTTCTGGAGAACCGCGAGGCCGCAGGCGCACGGGACGCAGCTTTTCGCGCTGCCGCCTTGGAACAGTTCACGCAGGAATTCGTGCTGCCGCGCCAGGGGCTCTTTGACCGGTTCATGGATGCGCTGAATCGCGTGCCGCGCCCGGCCTTGGCCCTTGGCACACTGGGGCTTTTCATCGCGGCCATGGCCGACCCGATATGGTTTGCCGCCCGCATGCAGGGCATCGCCCTCGTGCCGGAGCCGCTGTGGTGGCTGATGGGCGCGATCGTCAGCTTCTATTTCGGCGCCCGTCATCAGGCCAAGGGGCAGGCATTCCAGCGCTCGCTGACCGAGACCATGGCCCGCGCGGGACAAGTGACGCAGAACCTGCGGGTCCTCGCGGCGCTGGAGACCGGGGCAGGGCGCGAGGAGAACCCTGCTCTGGACGACTGGAGTGCGCGCGATGGGAAGTGACGTCATCCTCAAGCTGGTGGCCGAGTACGGCCCCTGGGTCACGCTGGTCTTCTATCTTCTCTATCGCGACCTGCAGAAGGATCAGGCGACCCGCGCGGTGCTGGACAAGAACAGTTCCATCCTGATCGAGATCACCACGATCATCCGCGAACGCCTGCCTGGAAAGGGAGGCTGAGATGGGTGTTTTTACAAAGCTTTTCAAATGGTTTCGGCGCATGGCCCGTGGGGCCAGGCTGCAATCTGCGCTGGACCGCAACAAAGAAGCGGCCGCCGCATTGGACGCCGCCGTCAAGGAGGTCTTGCAGAGATGAAACAGGCATTCGCACTCGCCGTGATCCTGATCCTGGTGCTTCAGGCCGGCTACAAGGTCGCCGGCTACCAGGTGGTTTACCAGATCGGATATGGCGCGATCACAATGATGTGCATGATGATTTCCGCCACCTTCCTGTGGCTTTATGTGCAGCGTGCGACACCCCTGGCTCTGGGCATGGCCTACAGCTGGTCGGGTGCCGGTCTGGTGATGGGCTGGTGGTGGCTCTACGCGGTTCTGGATCACCCGCTCTGGGCCGTGGACAGTCCGATCCTGTTCAATTTCCTCAGTTTCTACTTTGTTGGCGCGGTTCTGCATTTCAGCGTGATTCACCGCTCCTTCGGCTGGCACGGCGCCGCGTTTCTGCTGCCGATCCTGGGTGCCGTGACCCTGTCCGCCGCGATCTATTTCGTGCTCTGAATATCCCGTGACATTAGAGCGCGCCCCATTGGCCTTGGGGCGCGCTTGTCGTATGGTTGCGCCAGAAACACGGAACGTGAGCGCGAACATGATTGCCGAACTTGGCCACTTTGCACTGATTCTGGCTTTGGGCGTGGCTATCGTCCAGACCATCGTCCCCCTGGTAGGGGCACATAAGGGATGGACCAACTGGATGGCGGTGGCGGTGCCCGCCGCGACAGTGCAATTCCTGCTGATCACCTTTTCCTTCGGGGCGCTGACCTATGCTTTTGTGACCTCCGACTTCTCGCTTCAGGTCGTCACGCTGAACTCCCACAGCGCCAAGCCGATGCTCTACAAGGTGACGGGCGTCTGGGGCAACCACGAGGGTTCGATGCTTCTGTGGGTGCTGATCGTGGCGCTGTTCGGCGCCATGGCCGCCTGGTTCGGAGGCGGGCTTCCGCCGCGGCTGAAGGCCCGCGTGCTGGCGGTGCAGAGCGCGATTGGCGTCGCTTTCCTGGGTTTCATCCTGTTCACCTCGAACCCGTTCATTCGCCTGACCACGCCGCCGTTTGACGGGCAGGACCTGAACCCGCTGCTGCAGGATCCGGGCCTCGCCTTCCACCCGCCATTCCTCTACGTGGGCTATGTCGGGCTTTCGATGACCTTCTCCTTCGCCGTGGCTGCGCTGATCGAAGGTCGCATCGACGCCGCTTGGGGGCGCTGGGTGCGCCCCTGGACCCTGGCGGCCTGGATCAACCTGACCATCGGCATCGGCGTGGGATCGTGGTGGGCCTATTACGAGCTTGGCTGGGGTGGGTTCTGGTTCTGGGACCCGGTAGAAAACTCCTCTTTCATGCCCTGGCTCTTTGCCGCCGCGCTGCTGCATTCCGCCATCGTGGTCGAGAAGCGCGAGAGCCTGAAGAGCTGGACCATCCTGCTGGCGATCCTCGCCTTCGGTTTCTCGCTGATCGGCGCCTTCCTGGTGCGATCGGGCGTGATCACCTCGGTCCATGCCTTCGCCTCCGACCCCGAACGCGGCGTGTTCATCCTGGCCATCCTCGCGGTCTTTATCGGCGGTGCTCTGACCCTGTTTGCCGCCCGCGCCAACACGATGGAGGCAAAGGGGGTCTTTGGCATGATCAGCCGGGAAAGCGCGCTGGTGTTCAACAACATCCTGCTGGCTGTGTCGTCGATCGTGGTTTTTGTTGGCACGATCTGGCCACTGGTGGCCGAGGCCTTCTGGGGCCGCAAACTGTCCGTCGGCGCACCTTTCTTCGAGGCCGCCTTTACCCCATTCATGGTGGTGCTGGCGCTGATCCTCCCGATCGGGGCCATGCTGCCCTGGAAACGCGCCAGGCTGAAGCGGGTGGTCAAATCGCTTGTTCCGGCGATGACCCTGGCCGTGGCCGTGGGCGCGCTGGTCTGGGCCATTCAGAGCCAGAAGTCCGCCCTTGCGCCGATTGGCCTGGCGCTTGGCACCTGGCTGGTGATCGGCGCCATGATCGACCAGATGAGCCGCACCGGGCGCGGCAATCTCGCCAGCCGTCTCTCGCGCCTGAGCCGCCTGCCACGGGCCGACTGGGGCAAGACCATTGCCCACGTAGGCGTGGGTATAACCTTCATCGGAGTGTCGGGGTTGATGGCCTGGCAGGTCGAGGACATCCGCGTGGCCAATGTCGGCCAGACCTACCAGGTGGCCGGCTACGACGTCACGCTGGAACGTGTCTACGAGGAACAGGGGCCAAACTACATCTCGACCAAGGCCGACATACTGGTGACGCGCACCGGGGTTCATGTGACCCGTCTGTCGCCGGAAAAGCGTTTCTACCCGGTGCAGGCTATGCCGACCACGGAAGCCGCAATCTCGAACGGGATCTGGCGTGACATCTACCTGGTGATCGGTGATCCGCAGGAAGGTGGCGGCTTTGCCGTGCGCACCTTCATCAAGCCTCTGACAGGCTGGATCTGGGCTGGCTGCATCCTCATGGCGCTGGGTGGGCTTTTCAGCCTGTCCGACCGCCGCTACCGTGTCGCCGTCGGCGGCGCCAAGGCCCCGATGCAGGGAGTGCCCGCCGAATGAAACGCGTTTTGACATCCCTGGGCCTGATCCTGGTCCTGCTGGCCAGCCCGGCGTTGGCGGTAAATCCGGACGAGGTTCTGGACGACCCTGTGCTGGAACAGCGCGCCCGCGAGCTTGGGCAGGGGCTGCGTTGCGTGGTCTGCCGTGGTGAAAACATTGACGAGAGCAACGCCGCCATTGCCCGCGACCTGCGCCTGCTGGTGCGTGAACGTCTGGTCAAGGGGGACACCAACCAGGAAGTGCTGGATTTCGTGGTCGAGCGCTACGGCGAATACGTGCTGATGAAGCCAACGACCGAAGGGGCGAACAAGCTGCTCTGGGCCACCGGGCCGGTGCTGTTCATTCTGGCCGCCCTGACGGGTCTCGCCTATCTTCGTCGGCGCTCGAATGCGGCCGAACCCGCCCGGGCCCTGTCGGCGGGCGAACAGGCCCGGCTGGACGAATTGATGAAGGACTGACGCGGGCCTTGGGACCGGCGCGGCTCAACCTTTGGGGCGGCTAGGGGCTGGAACCGCCGTCCACCTCCGCCTTCGCCCCCATCTGCACCCAATAGACCGCAAAAGAACGCTGCGTTCCGGTTTAACCGTCCGTACGGTCGGTTATACTGGTGCGGAATTTGGGAGGACCCGATGGACTACGAAACGATTCGCCTCGAAATCACCGAGGGGCTGGCGGTACTGACTTTCAACCGCCCCGACAAGTACAATGCGCTGAACACACAGATGTGCGCCGAAATCGCCCATGCGGTCAAGGCGGCGGGCGAAGAGGCCCGTGCCCTGGTCATGACCGGCGAAGGGAAAGCCTTCTGTTCCGGGCAGGACCTTGGCGACCGCGCCAATGCCGCCGATGTTGACCTGGAACGCACCCTGCGCGATGAATACCAGCCGATCCTGGACGCGATCTATCAAAGCCCGATCCCGATCATTGCCGCGGTAAATGGCCCGACCGCGGGCGCCGGGGCGAACATCGCGCTGGCCGCAGATGTGGTGATCGCGAAGGAGAGCGCCTATTTCATGCAGGCCTTTGCCAAGATCGGCCTGATTCCCGACGCCGGCGGCACCTATTGGATGCCGCGCACCATGGGCTTCGCCAAGGCCATGGGGGCGGCGCTGTTTGCCGAAAAGATCACAGCGCGGCAGGCCGCCGACTGGGGGCTGATCTGGGAGGCCGTGGCGGACGAGGATTTTGAGGCCAACTGGCACGCCCGGGCCGACTACCTTGCCAAGGGCCCGACGCTTGCCTTCCGCCGCATCCGCGAGGCGATCCGTGCCTCGCTGGACAATACGCTCGAGGACCAACTGGCGCTGGAGGCGCATTCCCAGGGCGAATGCGGAAAATCTCACGATTTCTCGGAAGGGGTCATGGCGTTTCTGGAAAAGCGGAGCCCGAGTTTCGAAGGGCGCTGACTTCGCAGGCAGACATGTATAGGGCCCCGCTTAGGTGGGGCCTTTTCATTTGAGTACAGGTGTCAGAGCGCAGGACATGCCCCTGTCCGAAAAAGAAAAGCCGCCCCGTGGGGCGGCTTTCCGGTCCGGTTGTCGGGCGCCTCAGCGCTCTTCCACATCCGTGTAGTCGCGCTGTGCCTCGCCCATGTAGAGCTGGCGCGGGCGGCCGATCTTGTGCGCCGGATCCGACAGCTGTTCCTTCCACTGCGAGATCCAGCCCACGGTGCGCGACAGCGCGAAGATCGGAGTGAACATCGAGGTCGGGAAGCCCATCGCCTCCAGGATGATGCCCGAGTAGAAATCGACGTTCGGGAACAGTTTCTTGTCGATGAAATAGGGGTCGTTCAGGGCGGTCTGTTCCAGCTCCTTGGCGACCTGCAGAAGCGGGTTGTCCTCGACGCCCAGCAGTTCCAGAACCTCGTCGGCCGACTGTTTCAGCACGGTCGCGCGCGGGTCGGTGTTCTTGTAGACGCGGTGGCCGAAGCCCATCAGGCGGAACGGGTCGTTCTTGTCCTTGGCGCGGGCCAGGAATTCCGGGATGCGATCGACCGAGCCGATCTCCTTCAGCATCTCCAGACAGGCCTGGTTGGCGCCACCGTGGGCCGGACCCCAGAGGCAGGCGATGCCGGCGGCGATACAGGCAAACGGGTTGGCACCCGAGGACGAGGCCAGGCGCACGGTCGAGGTCGAGGCGTTCTGCTCGTGGTCGGCGTGCAGGGTAAAGATGCGGTCCATGGCGCGGGCCAGGATCGGGTTCACCTCGTAATCCTCGGCCGGAACCGAGAAGCACATGTGCAGGAAGTTGGAGGCATAATCCAGGGAGTTCTTTGGATAGATGAACGGCTGGCCGATCGAATACTTGTAGGCCATCGCGGCGATGGTCGGCATCTTGGCGATCAGGCGATGCGAGGCGACCTCGCGCTGACGCGGGTCCGAAATGTCGGTCGAGTCGTGATAGAAGGCCGACATCGCGCCGACCACGCCCACCATGGTGGCCATCGGGTGCGCGTCGCGACGGAAACCACGGAAGAACATGTGCATCTGTTCGTGGATCATCGTGTGGCGCGTGATGGTGCGCTCGAATTCTTCCAGTTCGGCGGCCAGCGGCAGGTTTCCATAAAGCAGCAGGTAGCACACTTCGAGGTAGTGCGATTTCATGGCCAGCTGGTCGATCGGGTAGCCGCGGTGCAGCAGTTCACCCTTGTTGCCATCGATGAAGGTGATGGTCGAATCGCAGGACGCGGTCGAGGTGTAGCCGGGGTCGTAGGTAAAGACGCCGCCCTGGGCATAGAGCTTGGTAATATCGATCACGTCCGGCCCCAGCGTTGGGGAATACATCGGCAGATCGAGCTCCTTGTCACCAATAGTGAGTTTCGCGGTTCCTGTCTGTTCTGCCATGTCTTGTCCCTTCTCGTCCTTGTTCCTGGCCCGGCTGGGCTGGGTCGTGTCTCAGTTCGATGCGTCTTCCAGTCGGGCGATCGTTTCCTCGCGCCCGAGGACCAGCATCATGTCGAATACGCTGGGGGTCACGGCCCGTCCTGCAAGCGCGGCACGCAGCGGTGCAGCCAGCTTGCCGAACTTGGTTCCGTGGGCCTCTGCGAGCCCGTTCAGCACCCCTCCAGCGTGTCGCGATCCCAGCTACCATTTTGCAGCTGCGGCGTCAATTCTTTCAGTATACTACGGGATACATCATCCAGGGCCCTGTCGGCCTTCTCGTCCCGGTCAAGCGGGCGTGAAACCAGAGCAAATCGCGCTTTTTCAATGAGTTGCGGAAGGGTTTTTGCCGCGGTTTTCAGGCAATACATTGCTGCAGTCAGCGTTTCTTTTTGCTGCGACTGCAAAGCGGGCTGATCGGTCGCAGCCAGGAACCCCTCGATCGCGGCCAGAACGGCTGCGTCTTCCATCATGGCCAGGTGCTGACCCGATATATTGTCGAGCTTCTTGAAGTCGAACCGGGCCGGGGATTTGCCGATTCCCGACAGGTCGAACCACTCCAGCGCCTGGGCGTCCGTAAAGACCTCGTCATCGCCATGCGACCAACCCAGACGCGCCAGGTAATTGCGCATTGCCTGCGCTGGATAGCCCATCGCCTGGTATTCCTCGACCCCCAACGCGCCATGGCGTTTCGACAATTTCTTGCCGTCTGGGCCATGGATCAGGGGGATATGCGCCCAGACCGGCAGGGCCCAGCCCATCGCCTGATAGACCAGCGTCTGTCGCGCGGCATTGTTCAGGTGGTCATCGCCCCGGATCACATGGGTCACGCCCATGTCATGGTCATCGACGACAACGGCCAGCATATAGGTGGGGGTTCCGTCCGAGCGCAGGCAGATCATGTCATCCAGTTGATCGTTGCGGATGGTGACTTTGCCCTGCACCTCGTCATGGATCTCGGTCACGCCGTCGCGCGGCGCCTTCAGGCGGATCACATAGGGGGCGTCCGGGTGGCTGGCGGGATCGGCATCGCGCCAGGGGCTGCGGTAGAGGGTCGATTTCCCCTCGGCCCGGGCCGCCTCGCGGAAGGCCTGGATTTCCTCCTGCGTGGCGAAACACTTGTAAGCATGGCCATTGGCCAGCATGTCATGGGCCACTTCGGCGTGGCGGTCGGCGCGTTCGAACTGGCTCACCACCTCACCGTCATGATCGAGCCCGAGCCAGTCCATGCCCTTCAGGATCGCCGCCGTGGCCTGCGGGGTCGAGCGCGCGCGGTCGGTGTCTTCGATGCGCAAGAGGAACTTGCCGCCCCGCCCGCGGGCATAGAGCCAGTTGAACAGCGCGGTCCGCGCGCCGCCAATGTGCAGATAGCCCGTCGGGGAGGGGGCGAAACGGGTGACAACCGGGGGGGGGCTTGGGGTCTGGCTCATGTGCGTTAACCTTTTGGAAACCATGCTGCGCGTAGCGTTGGGAGTGGTCTAGAACGTGACGGAGGAGAGGACAAGAGTGACGCCCCGAACTTGGCTCGAGGCGCGGGTCGACAGGGCCCGCGGACGGCTGCTGCCCTGGGCACCGGTCTGTCTGGGCACCGGGGTGGGCTGGTATTTCCTTCTGCGCAGTGAACCCTCCTTTGGCGGCTGGATCCTGCTCGGGTTGCTCACGTTGCTTGGAGCCGCGCTTGCCTGGCGCTTCTGGCACGGGCTCGGGCCTGTGTTCCTGGGGTTGGCGCTGATTTCGGGCGGGATGGTGCTGGCCGGGGCAAAGGCGGGAAGCCTTGCCGCGCCCAAGCTGGGCTTTCGGTACTACGGCGCGGTCGAGGGGCGGGTGGTGATCATCGACCGCTCGCAATCGGACGCTGTGCGCCTGACGCTGGACCAGGTGCGCCTGGATGGTCTGCCCCCGTCCGAAACGCCCAGGCGGGTGCGGGTCTCGCTGCATGGTCAACAGGGCTGGATCGCCCCCGAACCCGGGTTGCGGGTGGCCATGACCGCGCATCTTTCCGCCCCGCAAGGCCCGGTGGAGCCGGGCGGGTTTGATTTCCAGCGCATGGCCTGGTTTCGCCAGATCGGAGCGGTCGGATATACCCGGGTTCCGGTGCTGGCGCTAGCGCCCGCCGCCGAGGGGCGCGCGGGGCTGGCCATCCACCGGCTGCGCATGTCAATTGCCGCATGGGTACGTGCCACCATGCCCGGAGAGCCCGGAGCCTTCGCCGCCGCGATCATGACCGGCGACCGTTCGCGCATGGGGCAGGAGACACTCGCAGCCCTTCGCGGGTCGAACCTTGCGCATCTCCTGGCGATTTCCGGGCTGCATATGGGTCTTCTGACCGGGTTTGTCTTTGCCGCCCTGCGCCTGCTGTTGGCCGCGGTGCCCCATGCCGCCCTGCGCTGGCCAACCAAGAAGATCGCCGCCCTGGTGGCGATGGGGGCGGGGGCTTTCTACCTTGCGCTGTCGGGGGGAAATGTCGCGACCGAACGCGCTTTCATCATGGTGGCCGCCATGTTCACGGCTGTGCTCTTCGACCGGCGCGCCCTGTCGATCCGTTCCGTGGCACTGGCCGCGCTGATCGTGCTGGTCCTGCACCCGCAGGCTTTGGTCGAGCCGGGTTTTCAGATGTCTTTCTCGGCCACCACGGCCCTTGTCGCCGTATTTGGCCTGCTGCGCGACTGGGAGGGCTGGCAGGCTCCCCGCTGGGCACGACCGGTGCTGGCGGTGGTGATTTCCTCTGTCGTGGCAGGGGCGGCCACCGCGCCCTTTGCGGCAGCGCAATTCAACCAGGTCAGCCATTTCGGCCTGATTGCCAACCTGCTGTCCGTGCCGTTGATGGGGGCCTTCGTCATGCCGCTTGCGGTGATCACCGCGCTGCTGGCCCCGTTCGGCCTTGCCTGGCTGCCGCTCGCCGGGATGGAGCCTGCAATTCGCTGGATCCTCGGCGTCGCCGCGCAGGTCTCATCCATGGAGGGCGCCATCGGACATGTGATCACGCCGATGGCCGGCGTGGTCCCTGCGATCGCGCTCGGGGGGCTGATTCTGATCCTCTGGCAGGGGCGCGGGCGGGTGATCGGATTCGGCCCGTTGGCCCTTGGCTTCGTGCTGTGGAACCTGTCCGAACGGCCCGACCTGTTGGTTTCGAACAGCGGCGGGCTGATTGGCGTGATGACCGCAGAGGGGCGGGTTCTGAACAAGCCCCGTGGCGAAGGGTTTGCCGCGCGCAGCTGGTTGGAGAATGACGGTGCTCCTGTCGAGCAGGCCGAAGCCTTCGCCCGCGCCGGGTTCGATGGGGAAAAGGGCGACCTGCGCATCGTTCTGAACGGTCAACTGGTTGCCCATCTGAGCGGACGCGGTGCAGCGGGCCGGGTCGGTCAGGCCTGTGCCGAAGGGGCGGTGGTGATCCTGGCCGGCGAGGCCGAAGCACCTGCGGGGTGCACTGTCTGGGATCGCAAGGCGCTGGCGGTCACGGGACCACTTGCCATTTACGCCACCGAGGCGGGGTGGCGGGTGGTTGCCACGCGGGAGGTTTCCGGCGACCGGATCTGGACCCGCTGAGGACGGGTCGTGCAATGAAAACGGGGCGCCAAACGCCCCGCATTCCCTGATTCATGATGTCGGAGGAGCTCAGTAGGTGCGGATCAACCCGACCAGCTTGCCCTGCACCTTGACCTGGCCCTCGCGCAGCAGACGGGTCTCATAGGCCGGGTTGGCCGCCTCCAGCGCGATCATGTCGCCCTGTTTGCGGAAGCGCTTCAGCGTTGCTTCATACCCATCGACCTGGGCCACGACGATATCGCCATTTTCGGCCGAATTCGTCTCGCGTATGACCACCACGTCGCCATTGTTGATCCCGGCGTCGATCATTGAATCGCCTTTGACTTCAAGCGCATAGTGCTTTCCGGCGCCGCCCAGCATACTGCCGGGCACGGCCACGTGGCTGGCCCCGTCGGTGATCGCCTCGATCGGAGACCCTGCGGCAATGCGGCCCAGCAGCGGCAGGTCGTTCAGACCAGCGGCCTCCAGCGCCATGGCCCCGGCCGGGGGGGGCACGTCCGGGCGGTCGCCCTTGATGACCAGCGGTGCGAACCCGGCACGTCCGGTCGCCTCGATCGTTTCAGGCAGTTTCACGATTTCGATCGCGCGGGCGCGGTGCGCGAGGCGGCGGATGAAGCCGCGTTCCTCCAGCGCCGTGATCAGCCGGTGAATGCCCGACTTGGAGCGCAGGTCCAGCGCGTCCTTCATCTCGTCGAACGAGGGGGGCACCCCGTCGCGCTGGATGCGTTTGTGGATGAATTCCAGCAAATCCAGTTGCTTGCGGGTCAGCATGCTCGATCCTCCAAACCCTGTCGCGTTTCGTACCCTCAAACGCCGCCGGATCACATGGCCCGGTGTGTCGCCTGCTGGTCCCCCGTCTGATGAGGGTGTTCAAGGCTTGTTCTACGCGCGTTCTCGTTTTGTGTCAACGGGCTTGGTGCCGGGTTCCGCGCGGGACTCAATCAGAAGGTGAGGTATTCCACCTCGTCGCCGACGTCGCGGGCCGGATCCTCGACCGGGCGGATCATCAGCGCGTTGGCCTGGGAAAGCACGGTCAGAAGCGCCGAATCCTGGCGGTCCAGTGCGCGAATGCCGGACCCGTCCACCACCGCGCGCATGTAGTGTTCGCGAGGGCCGTTCGGGGTGATGGGGGCGGTCAGCCGGGCTACGCGACGCGGGGCAGGTGCCTTGCCCTGGCCCAGCATGGCGCGGATCATCGGTTGCAGGAAGACATGGGCGCAAACCATTGAAGATACCGGGTTTCCCGGCAGGCCCAGCATCGGTGTCCGGGCCAAGGTGCCTGCCATCAAAGGCTTGCCCGGGCGCATGCGCACCTTGTAGAAACTCTGCTCCATGCCCATTTCGGCGGCCACTGGGCCGACCAGGTCGCGGTCGCCCACCGAAGCGCCGCCGATGGTGACAATCAGGTCCGCGTCCTGCGCCAGTTCGAACGCCGCGCGCAGGCTGTCGGCATTGTCGCGGGCGATGGGCAACATGCGGCCTTCGGCGCCCACGGCTTCGACCATGGCTTTCAACCCGAAGGAATTGGAAGCGATGATCTGGTCCGGGCCGGGCTCTTCGCCGGGCATGACCAGCTCGTCGCCGGTGGCCAGCAGCGCGACCGAAGGCTTGCGCGTGACGTCGACCTCGGGCACGTTCATCGAGGCGATCAGGGCCAGGTCGGTGGGGGTCAGCACGCGCGGCGCGTCCAGCGTATCGCCGGGGGCGAAGTCGTCGCCCGCCGGGCGCACATGCGGTCCCTTGTCAAGCTTGCGACCAAGCGTGATCAGGTTGCCCTGACGTTCCACATCCTCCTGGATGATCACGCGATCAGTGCCCTCAGGCAGGGGCGCGCCGGTAAAGATGCGCACGCATTGGCCCGGGCCGACGCGGCCGCCGAACCCGTCACCAGCGGCACTTTCGCCGATCACCATGAACTGCGCTTCCGGGTCGGCCTCGACCCCGTTCAGCGCGTAGCCATCCATGGCGGAGGCGGCAAAGGGTGGTTGCATCCGCGTGGCGGTAACAGGTCGGGCCAGAGTGCGGCCCGCGGCCCGGGCCAGCGGGATCGTCTCGGTGCCCAGCGGGGCGACCAGAGACAGGACATTTTCCAGCGCTTGCGAGACGGGGATCATGTGTCGGCCTTCCAGGTGCCAGATTTGCCACCTTCCTTGTGCAGAAGGCGGATATCCTTGATCTCCATGCCTTTTTCGGCGGCTTTCAGCATGTCATAGACGGTCAGCGCGGCGGTGGAAACAGCGGTCAGCGCCTCCATCTCGACGCCGGTCTGCCCGCCGGTCTTGACCGTGGCGACGATGCGTACACCGGGCAAGGTATCGACCGGTTCCAGCTCCAGCGCGACCTTGGTGATCGGCAGGGGATGGCAGAGCGGGATCAGCTCGGCGGTCTTTTTGCATCCCATGATACCTGCGATACGCGCGATGCCCAGCACGTCGCCCTTCCTGGCGGAGCCGGACGTGACCAGAGCGAGGGTTTCCGGCGTCATTTTCACGAATCCCTCGGCCACTGCGACGCGGGAGGTCAGGGGTTTGTCGGAGACATCGACCATATGGGCCTGGCCCTGGTCGTCGAAATGGGTGAGCGGCGAGTTGGTCATGCGGGTACCGGATTGGCAAGAAGGTTGCGGGTGGCGGCCTCGACATCGTCCTGGCGCATCAGGCTTTCGCCGATCAGGAAGACGCGGGCGTTATATGCGGCCATGTCGGACAGATCCTCGGGTGTGAAAAGCCCGCTTTCACAGACCAGCGTGCGCCCCGGATCGGCCAGTTTCGACAGGCGGCGGGTGGTGTCGAGCGTGGTCTCAAAGGTCTTGAGGTTTCGGTTGTTCACACCCAGAAGCGGAGATTTCAGGGCGCGGGCGCGGTCCAGTTCCTCTTCGTCATGGACCTCAACCAGCACATCCATGCCCCAGGAAAACGCTGCATCCTCAAGCTCTTGCGCCTGAGCGTCCTCAACGGACGCCATGATGATCAGGATGCAGTCCGCGCCCAGGGCACGCGCCTCGGCGACCTGGTAGGTATCATACATGAAATCTTTGCGCAGGGCGGGCAGCCCGGTCGCCTCGCGGGCGGCGACAAGGAATTCGTCAGCCCCCTGGAAACTGGGCGTATCGGTCAGGACAGACAGGCAGGTGGCCCCGCCGGCCTCGTAAGCCCTGGCAATCGCGGGCGGATCGAAATCGGGGCGGATGAGCCCCTTGGACGGACTCGCCTTCTTGACCTCGGCAATCAGGCCGTACCCGGTCCTGGCGGCCTCCTGCAGGGCCTTGGCAAAGCCCCGGGTCGCGGAGGCGTCACGGGCGGCGGCCTCAACCTCGGAAAGCGGGCGGGAAGCCTTGCGAGCGGCCACGTCTTCGAGCTTGTAGGCCTTGATCTTGTCCAGAACGGTTTGGGTCATGTTGTCACCAGTCAATCGGGCTGTCGCCCCTGTCTGTAAGCCATTCGTTCACCCTTGAAAACGGGCGCGAGCCGAAAAAGCCGCGCCGCGCCGATAGGGGCGAGGGATGGGCGGTTTCCACCATAAGGTGGCCCCCGGGTTGGATGAACTTGCCGAGCTTCTGTGCGTTGTTGCCCCAGAGCACGAAGGCGGTGGGGCGTTTTGACACATGGTCCAGCACCTGGCGCACCAGATGGTCCCAGCCCAGTTTTTTGTGCGCGTTGGCTTCGCCCGCGGGCACGGAGAGCGAGGTATTCAGAAGCAGCACCCCCTGGCACGCCCAATCGGACAGGTCTCCGTCCAGGCGCAACTGGCCCAGGTCGGTTTCCAGCTCGGCAAAGATGTTCCTGAGCGATCGGGGCAGGGGGGTGCCGGGCGAGACCGAAAAGGCCAGCCCGTTGGCGTCACCCGGCGTGGGGTAGGGGTCCTGGCCCAGGATCACCACGCGGGTGTCCTCGGGCCGGGTCAGTTCCAACGCGCGAAAGCGGTCCGCGTCCGGCGGCAGGATCTGGCGGGTTTCGCCGCCCAGGGCGCGGGCGATGCCCGGCCAGTGGTCGGTGAAGAAGGGCAGCTCACCCCAGGCGCCGATCCCCTGTGGTGTCATGCGCCCGACGTCACCTTGGCGAGAATCTGGATGCGTTTCAACGCTTCGCTGCTGTCGATGCTTTCGGCGGCCATTTCGACCCCTTGCGTCAGGCTGTCGGCCTTGTCGGCCACCACCAGCGCACAGGCGGCGTTCAGCAGGACCGCATCGCGATAGGCCCCCTTTTCACCGTTCAGAAGCGCGCGGAAAGCGACGCCGTTTTCTTCGGGCGTACCGCCCATTATCGCGGCAAGCGGATGCACCGGCAGGCCCGCGTCCTCGGGGTGGATTTCGCGGGCTTCAATCCTGTCACCCTCCAGCGCAGCGACGGCGGTGGGGCCGGTAATCGCGACTTCATCGGTGCCGTCGGAACCATGCACCAGCCAGGCTTTTTCCGAGCCCAGGGTCTGCAGGGTTTCCGCCATCGGGAAGATCAGGTCGGGGGCGAAGGTGCCGGTCAGCTGGCGTTTCGCGCCTGCCGGGTTCGTCAGGGGACCCAGGATGTTGAAGATGGTCTTGCAGCCCAGCTCTTGGCGCACCGGCATGACATGTTTCATTGCTGGGTGGTGCATCGGCGCCATCATGAAGCCGATCCCCGCCTCGGCCAGCGCCTTTTCGACCACATCGGCGCCGACCATCACCTCGACACCCATCTGGCCCAGAGCATCCGCCGCGCCGGATTTCGACGACAGGTTGCGGTTGCCGTGCTTGGCCACCGGCACCCCCGCGCCCGCGACCACGAAGGCGGTGGCGGTCGAGATGTTCAGCGTGCCCATACCGTCCCCGCCGGTGCCGACGATGTCCATCGCGCCTTCGGGCGCCTTCACGGGCGTGCATTTGGCGCGCATGACGGCGGCGGCGGCAGCGTATTCGGCCACGGCCTCGCCGCGGGCGCGCATGGCCATCAGGAGCCCCGCGATCTGGGCGGGGGTTGCGCGTCCCTCGAACAGTTCCTCGAAGGCGGCCTCGGCCTGGGCGCGGGAAAGCGGGCCCTCGGAGGCGGCAAAGATCAGGGGTTTCATCGCGTCGCTCATGCCGGTTCCTTCACGCTGTCCAGGAAGTTCTGCAACATCGCGTGGCCGTGTTCGGACCGGATGCTTTCGGGATGGAACTGCACGCCGTGTATCGGCAGCGTCTTGTGGCTGAGGCCCATGATCGTGCCGTCGTCCAGCCAGGCGGTGATCTCCAGGCAGTCGGGCAGGTTTTCGCGTTCGACGATCAGCGAATGGTAACGCGTGCCTTCCAGCGGGCTCGGCAGGCCCTTGAACACGCCACCGCCTTCATGGTGGATCGTGCCCATCTTGCCATGCACGATCTCGCCCGCGCGCACCACCTTGCCGCCGAAGGCCTGGCCGATGGTCTGATGCCCCAGGCAGACTCCCATCAGCGGGGTCCCGGTTTCGGCCGCGGCCTCGGTCAGGGCCAGGCAGATGCCCGCCTGGTCCGGGTCACAGGGGCCGGGGGACAGAAGGATGCCATCGGGGTTCAGCGCTATGGCCTGTTGCACGTCCAGCGCGTCATTGCGATGGACCTGAACATCCGCCCCCAATTCGCCCAGATAATGGACAAGATTGTAGGTAAAGCTGTCATAGTTGTCGATCAGCAGGATCATACGTGCGGCCTTTCGCCAATGGGGGTTACGTCTGCGGGCGGTCGGGCTATACATGTTCAGAGGCGCCGCCGAGGGTCAAGAGCAGGCGGACAGGAATCGCGGCAGGAAGTGATGGAGGTGCGCGTGGCACGCGGCATTTTTGCAGGCATTGTGAGCGGGGCTGTGGTCGGCGGGCTGGGGCTCGCAACCCTGTCGGTAGTCAACGGGCCGGTGGATCTTCCAAAGCCGGGGGGCGATGAGATCGCCGAGGCGCCGATCACCACGCCAGAGAGGGAGGCGGCAGGGGAACCCGCGGCTGTGGACATCGCCGCAGCGCCCGCCGAGACGGCGCCGGAACCCACGCCCGAGCCTGCCCCCGATGCCGAACCGGACCCGCTGCCGCAACCGGCAGCCGATGCGGAACGCGTCCCGACGCCTGCACCTGCGCCCGTACCGGCACCAGCGCCCGCACCCGCCCCGGCACAGCCCGAAACGTCCGATGCCCAGCCCGATGCCGACCAGGCTGCGGGCGAGGCGATCGACCCGGCGCCGGAACCTGACAGCCGGCCAACCGGGGTTGAAGGCGAATCGGAAACGTCGCGCCCGGATCAGGCTCCCGCCGCGCCGGGGACGGGGGCTCCGCAGACGGCGCCCGCGGCGGGAGAGGCCGCTCCCAGCCCGACGCCACTGCCGCAGACCGAGGCGGCCCTGGACCCGGCGCTCTCTGCCGGCACGGCGCCGGAAAGCGAATCCGGTGCCAGCCTGCCCGCCGCTGAGGGGGCCGGCCCTCCCGCCGTGACACCCTCCACGCTGGAGGAACCGGACCAGCCGCCTGCCGCGCCTGAAAGCAGCGAGCCGCCCGCTTCGGCGCGCGTGAAAAGCGATCCGCTGGCCCCGATTGGCAATCTGGCCCCGAACGTGACCACCGACCGCCTGCCGACCATCGGAGACGACGAAGCAGAAGCCGGGCAGCCCCCCGCTGTCGCTGCGATCTCACCGCTGGCGATCGAACGCAATGCGGTTGCGTTCGATCGACCCGCAGGCCTGCCGATGATGGCCGTGATGCTGGTTGACGATCCCGAAACCCGCGCGGGGCTGGGCGATCTGGCTAACCTGCCATTCCCGGTCAGCTTCATTGTCACGGCGGAACAGCCGGACGCGGCCGAGGCAATCGCCTTCTATCGCGGTGCCGGGGCGGAGGTCCTGATCTCGATCACCCTGCCGGAAGGCGCAAAACCTGTTGATGCCGAGGTGACTTTGCAGGGCTATTCGGGGTTTCTGGCCGATGCGGTCGGGCTGCAGGTGGACGAAAGCTTCCAGGCCTCCGGCACGACGGCGGCCCAGGTGGCACAGGTGCTGGTCGAAGGCGGCCACGGGTTGGTGTCGCAGCCACAGGGACTGAACACCGGGCACAAGAGCGCGCTGAAGGCCGGCGTGCCGGCCGGGCTGGTGTTCCGCGAACTGGACAATGACGGTCAGACAGCCGCGGTAATCCGCCGTTTTCTGGACAATGCCGCCTTCAAGGCACGTCAGGAACGCGGGGTGATCCTGCGCGGCCATGCACGGCCCGAGACGCTGAAGGCGCTGATCGAATGGAGCCTGGGCAACCGGGTGAAATCGGTGGCCATGGCGCCGGTCTCGGCGGTTCTGCTGGACGGCTGAGGACTGGAAAAAGGAGTGCCTCCGGCACCCGTGATGCCTCGGCTGCGCCCCGGGGCCGGGGCGGGGTGGGGGCGCTGCCCCCGGCACTTGCGTGCCTCCCCCGGGATATTTTTGGCAAGATAAAGGGCGCGCCGGCTTCAGGAGATGTCGAAGCCCGGGGGCGCAAGGGTAAAGCCTTCGAACTGGAAGCCCGGGGAGACGGTGCAACTGACCAGCGTGTGGTCGCCTGTGGTGCGCGCGGCCTGCCAGTGGTGCTTGGGCACGACCAACTGCGGCTGGCCTTTCGTGAGATCCGGGGTCAGCAGCTGGTCGATCTTCGGACCTTCGGCGCTTTCGGCCAGGGAGAGAACCAGCGGCGCCCCGGCGTGGTAGAGCCAGATTTCGGTCGCGTCGACCCGGTGCCAGTGGCTTGTCTCGCCTGCTTTCAGCAGGAAATAGATGCAGGTTCCGCTGGGGCGCCCCGCGCTGTTTTCTTCCACCCAGGTCTGACGATAGTACCCGCCTTCGGGATGGGGAGAGAGGCGCAGTTTCTCGATGATCTGATCGGCGGTCATGGGGGCGGGCATGGCGGTCATTCTCGGCAGGGGGGCGCCGGTCGGCGGGCAGGCGGCTGACCGAAGCCGGTTTTCGTGATAGGATCAGGGGGCACAATCGCAGAATTGTCGGGTTTCACAAGGCAAGGCCTGTCCAACACATTTGGGAGGTCAAGACATGTCATTTTATCTGTTCCACGGTCGTTACAGCACCGATGCCCTGCGCGCCCTGGTCGACGAGCCCCAGGACCGCGAGAAGATCGCCGGCGAGATGATGTCGGCGATGGGGGCCAAGCTGCATCACCTGTTCTTCTGTTTCGGGGAAGAGGATGTGATTGCCCTGATCGAAGCGCCCAGTGACGAGGTCATGGCGGCCTGCGCGCTGGTGGTCGGGGCCTCGGGCACCATGGCCGGGGGCGCCACCACCAAGCTGATGACCAGCAAGGAGGCGATGGCCGCCATGACTGCGGCCAAGGCGGGGCGTGCGTCCTACAAGCCGGTTGGTGGTTGAGGGCGCGACCTTTTCGGGTCGTTTGGTCGGGGGAACCTGGCCAGGCGGCCCTAAAGGAACGTTTTGTGTGAGTTTTGAAAGCAAGTGAGTTTTCATTGATAGGAAGGGGACTAAATATGACAAAACATGTTGGAGAATGCTTCTGCGGCGCGGTTGCGATCGAGGTGACGGGGGCGCCGGAGGGCATGGGATACTGCCACTGTGCGTCCTGCCGCGCCTGGTCGGCGGGGCCGGTCAATGCATTTACCCTGTGGAAGCCGGAAAACGTCCGGGTGACGCGAGGCGAAGACAGGTTGGCGCGTTTCATGAAAACCGAAAACAGCGGGCGGCAGTATTGCACCGACTGCGGCGGGCACGTGATGACGGACCACCCGGGGCTCGGGCTGGTCGACGTCTACGCGGCGACGGTGCCCTCGGTCGAGTTTCAGCCGGGGGTGCATGTGAACTATGCCGAGACGGTTCTGCCGATGAAGGACGGGCTGCCCAAGTTCAAAGATTTTCCGGCGGATTTCGGCGGCAGCGGCGAGACGGTCGAGGAATAGCGCTGCGCCGCAGCAGGTTACGCTGAAAGACGGCACCGGGCTGCCGGGTGTGGTGCTGCGGCCCTCGCCCTTCGCCGTGGCTGGCAAGCGGCGCGATCAGATCCGGGGAGATCTTCGTGGGCTGGTCCGTCTTCGTGATCCAGATAGCGGGTTGTACGCAGGGCAGCGTCGGCCAATCGGTGTGCCACAGGCGCTGGCGGTCAGTTTGCCCTGGAACCGCACCGGATCTTCTTTGTCATCGTGCGCAAGCACCGCGAAGCGCGCTTTGTAGAGCGCCCGGGTCATTGCAGCCCGAGTTGCCCGCCCGCCCCGGTCAGGAGCGGACGGGCAGGAGCCGGTTCATGGATGCTCG
>NZ_JASBTN010000065.1 GCF_030148435.1 Aliiroseovarius sp. | reverse complement strand
GGGTCGCGGGTTCGAGCCCCGTCAACCGCGCCACTTTTCCGCCCCGGAAGCCTGCCCGGAAATGGCACATGTCCAAGCTGATAGATGACTTGTCGCTGACCGTTTTCCTCGTCGTTTCCTGACGCTCTGTCCGGCGCCTTTCACCCCCGAACGCATCTCCGCGAGAAGCTGCGCATGCTTGCGGGCGGCGATCCCACACGCCCCGCAGACATGTTCGAATTGGCGCCACACGGGCTTCCCGGGCTGGCTTTGGGCTGAAACTCGCGCGCATTGCTCTGGGGCAACACGGTGCCGAACATCGGGGCGCGGGCCTCTCGGTCCGCCTCGGATTGATTTTGATTCTCCTGCCGCACCAAAACCTGTATGTATCGGGCAAATCAGGTGGAAATCGGCCCCGGGCAGGGGGCCTCGAGGCGGAGCAGGCGGATGCAATCGAAAGTGGCGGCCTTGACCATGGTGCGGGACGACCTGTTTTTCCTGCGTGCATGGCTGCATCACTATGGCGAGGTTCTGGGGCGCGAGAACTGCTATATCGTGAACCACGGTCGCGGCGAGGCGGTGGCCGAGTTGGCGCGCGGCTGCAACATCATTGGCATCCCCGGCGATCCGCACAAGAATTTCGACATGAAGCGCTGGCGGCTATTGAACAACCTGGTCGAGGGGCTGCGCTGTTACTATGACCACGTGGTGGTGGGGGATGTGGACGAGCTGGTGGTGGTTGACCCGGCGCTTGGACAGAACCTGCTGGAGTATCTTTCCGGCAAGCCCCTGCGCCGGGTCCTGACCCCCTTGGGCCTGGAGGTGGTGCACCGCATCGACAAGGAGCCCGAGGCGGTGAGCGACCGTATCCTTGGCCCCCGTCGCCATGTGCGCATGGCGCCGCATTATTCCAAGCCCTGCGTTATCTCGGCGGGGACCAAGATCGCCCGGGGTGGCCATTTCACCAAGCTTGACAAGCTGCATACACCGGATGCGCTGTATCTGTTCCATCTGAAATTCTGCGACTTTCCCGAATATGTCTCGGCGATGAACCGTCGCAATGCAGTGACCGCCGAGATCGGGGCAGGCATCAAGGATACCGCCATCGGCCGTCACTGGTTTGCCGAGGCCCGAGGGGAGGATCGCGCCTCTTTCGAGGGTTTTGCCGACCTGCCGATGCAGGAGGGGTTCGACATGGCGCCCTATCGTCGCGCGATGCATGACAGCTGGAAACCGCGGGGCAACACGGGGTTCTGGGAGTTCGACCGCCCCGATATCGCCGCGCTGTTCGAGCTGCCGGAGCGGTTCTTCGGAGTGTTCTGAGCTCCGCCTTGGGTAAGGGTTTGCCAGGACATTGACGGAAAGTGACCGGTTGCGACCCCGATAAGGTCTTTCAGGTGGCGAAAAGACAGGCGAATGCTGTTTTTGCCAGAAATCTGGAAATCCGAAACTCCCGCGACGTTACGGACGAAACGCCCCGGATCGGGGCGTTTCGCAGGTCCAGTTCTTTTCCCGAACCCAGTCTTACCCTGCGATCTCGGCCAGAATGCGCGCCCAGGAGCGGATGCCCTTGTGAAAACTCTCCAGGTCGTATTTTTCGTTCGGCGAGTGGATGTTGTCGTCATCCTTGGCAAAACCCACCAGCATCGCGTCCATGCCCAGGATATCCTTGAAATGTCCGGCAATCGGGATCGACCCGCCGCAACCGACATAGGCCGCAGGGATGCCGTATTCGTCCGACAGCGCCTTTCGGGCCTGTTCAAAGGCCGGGTTCTCGGTCGACATTTGCGAGGCGGCCGAGACGTCCTTCGACCGGTATTCGATAGAGAACCCCTCGGGCAGGCGGCTTTCCACATAGGTTCGGAAAGATTTCTGGATCGCGTAAGGATCCTGCTTGCCGACCAGGCGGAAGCTGACCTTGGCCGAGGCCTGGCTGGGCAGCACGGTCTTGAATCCATCCCCGGTGTAGCCGCCCCAGATGCCGTTCACGTCGCAGGTCGGACGAGACCAGATCATTTCCAGCGGCGTACGGTCCAGTTCGCCCGCCGGAACCCGCAGGCCCACGTCCCCAAGGAAGGCGCCGTGGTCGAAGCCCAGCCCCTGCCACTGGCTGCGGATCTCGTCCGTCAACTCCTCGACCCCGTCGTAGAAACCGGGCAGGGTGATGCGGCCGGTGTCGTCATGCAGATCGGCGAGGATGCGGGTCAAAACACGGATCGGGTTCATCGCGATGCCACCATACATGCCGGAATGCAGGTCGCGGTCGGGGCCGGTTATGGTGAAATCTTCCCCCACCAAACCGCGCAGCCGGGTGACGATGGCGGGGGTTTTTGATTCGAACAGGCCGGTGTCGCAGATCAGCGCCACGTCGGCGGTCAGCTCCGTGGCGTTTTCCTTCATGAAGGGCACCAGCGAGGGCGAGCCCGACTCTTCCTCGCCTTCGAAGAAGACCGAGATCTTCCCGGGCAGCGATCCGTGCACCGCCTTCCAGGCGCGGCAGGCCTCGACGAAGGTCATCAGCTGGCCCTGGTCATCCGACGCGCCGCGTCCGCGAATGACCTTGCCGGCCGGGGTGTCCTCCAGCGCCGGTTCAAAGGGCGCGCTGTCCCAGAGCTCGATCGGATCCACCGGCTGCACGTCATAGTGGCCGTAAAACATGACATGCGGCCCATTCCCCCCCGTATCCGTGGCCGTATGGGCCACCACCATCGGATGGCCCGGAGTGGGGCGTTTGGACGCGTCAAAACCGATGCCCTTCAGGTCCGCGACCAGCCAGTCGGCGGCGCGATCGCACTCGGTGGCGTAGGCCGGGTCGGTCGACACGGACTGGATGCGCAGAAGCGCCAGCAGGCGGTCGATGGCTCCGGTCAGGTCGTCGTCGATCTTCTTCAGGACGGGGTCGAGGGTCATGGGGCGCTCCGGCAGGTTTGCGAAATCTTGCCGGTCAACGTAACAGCGCGCGGGCCACTGTCCAGAGGGTCTGGCCCCGCGCCGGGGCAGGGGGTAAGCTCCCCGCGAACCAGCGAGGGAGTGTGGAATGAAACGGGGTCTTTTGGCTGTTCTGTCCGGGGTGGCGATGGCCGGAGTCATGGTAGGGGCCGCGCTGGCCGAGCCGGTCGAGGAACGCGCGGCGCGCAAGATGTTGTTCAGCCCGAAGGGGCTTGTGCTGGAACCGGTCGCGGTCGAGGGCCTGTCGGGCGAGATCGCCGCCAGTATCGACGCCTTGGTCGCCCAGTTCGCCGACCGCAAGCGGCTGAACGCGCTGGAAGCCGCCGGGTACAGCTATTACGGCGCGCTGGCGGTCCCGACCGACCGGGTGCTGGAAATGGAAAACCTGGCCTTCGTCACCAAGCTGCACAACCCCGAGGCCGCGCAGGCCACCGCGCTCGATGCCTGCGCCGGGGCTTCAGGCAGCCAGTCCTGCGCGGTGGTTGCGCTGCTTCTGCCGAAGAACTGGAAACCCCAGCCCCTGATGCTGAGCCAGGTCGCTACCGAACGGCTGCGCAAGACCTGGAAAGAGGGCGAAGGCCCCAAGGTCCTGGCCATGTCGCCGGGCACCGAGGCCTGGGTGATCGCCAAGGGGGCGGGCGCAGCCGAGGCGGCGCTGGACCGGTGCAACACCCGTGCTGCCGAACAGGGCGCCACCGATTGCGAAATCGTCGTGTCCGAGGATTAAATACTTCGAATCACCCGGGTTCCGGGTAAACTGTCAGGGCACCCGGGCCTGCCAAATGGCGCGTTTCGGAAACCTGATCGAGGCGAATCCCGCATTTGACACAGGTCAAGGGCGGCATCTGCGGCATTCTGTATCGGTTTTTTGAATGTGTTCACCTTACGGACCCTGTATGGTGTCGCAACGAACAGGATCACACCGGACCCTTGGAGGGGACTTTGAACTACGACGCGAAACTGGACGCGGCGCTGCAGCGCCTGCATGACGAAGGCCGCTACCGCACCTTCATCGACATCGAACGCGAAAAGGGCAACTTCCCCCATGCGGTCTGGACCCGTCCGGACGGCACGCAGACGCCGGTCACGGTCTGGTGCGGCAATGACTATCTGGGCATGGGCCAGCACCCGGCTGTTCTGGAAGCGATGCACGAGGCGCTGGAAGCCACCGGCGCCGGTTCCGGGGGCACGCGCAACATCTCGGGCACGACGGTCTATCACAAGCGGCTCGAGGCCGAACTGGCCGATCTGCACCGCAAGGAAGCGGCGCTGCTGTTCACCTCGGCCTATATCGCCAATGACGCGACGCTCTCGACCCTGCCGAAACTGTTTCCCGGGCTGATCATCTATTCGGATGAACTCAACCATGCCTCGATGATCGAAGGGGTGCGTCGCAACGGTGGCGCCAAGCGCATCTTCAAGCACAATGACGTCGATCACCTGCGCGAGCTGATGGCGGCGGACGACCCTGCGGCGCCCAAGTTGATCGCCTTCGAATCGATCTATTCCATGGACGGCGATTTCGGACCCGTGGAGGCGATCTGCGACCTCGCCGACGAGTTCGGCGCGCTGACCTATATTGACGAGGTGCACGCCGTCGGCATGTATGGGCCGCGTGGTGCCGGTGTCTGTGAGCGCGACGGTTTGATGGGCCGTATCGACATCATCAACGGCACCCTGGCCAAAGCCTATGGCGTGATGGGTGGTTATATCGCCGCCAGTGTGAAAATGTGTGATGCCATAAGGTCTTACGCGCCGGGCTTCATCTTTACCACATCACTTCCGCCAGCGATTGCCGCCGGGGCGGCGGCCTCGGTCAGGCACCTCAAGACCGACCAGGCGCGCCGCGACAGCCAGCAGACCCAGGCCAAGATATTGAAAACCCGCCTGCGTGCCCTGGGCATGCCGGTGATCGACCACGGCAGCCACATCGTGCCGGTGATCGTCGGCAACCCGGTGCACTGCAAGGCCCTGTCCGACATGCTGCTGGAACAGTTCGGAATCTACGTGCAGCCGATCAACTTCCCGACCGTGCCGCGCGGCACCGAACGCCTGCGGTTCACCCCCTCGCCGGTGCATGGCCCCGACGAGATGGACAGGCTGGTGAATGCGCTGGACAGCCTCTGGTCGCAATGTGAGCTGAATCGCGCCGAGCTCTCTGCCTGAGACAGTTCGGCAGGTGCATCGGCGCCTTGTCTGTGGTATTTCTTCGCCAACGGTGAACGATTTTCGCGAATCGTGGCCGATTGGGGACAGTAATTAAGCGATCAGGGGCAGCGGGCATGATCAAGCGGTGGATTTCACCGAAGGTCGAGGAGCAGGACGAGCCGACAGGCTTTGACAGCTTCGAGCTCCAGCTTGGCGACTTGATGCGTGGCGAACGCGCGACCCTCGGAAAATCCCTTCTGGACGTTCAGCGCGAGCTGAAGATCAAGGCGACCTATATCGCTGCGATCGAAAACTGCGATTCCTCCGCCTTCGAGACCCAGGGTTTCATCGCCGGCTATGTGCGGTCCTATGCGCGCTATCTCGGCATGGATCCGGAATGGGCCTACGAGACCTTCTGCACCGAATCGGGTTTTGCCACGGCGCACGGATTGTCCGAGGAGGCCTCGACCACCAAGCCCGCCCGCAAGGAATACTTCGGCGACCCTCTGGCCAATCCGGATGCGAGCTTCGTGCCGCGTCAGGAGAGCATCTTTGCCGGAATCGAACCGGGCGCGGTCGGCTCCGTTGCCGTGCTGCTGGCGCTTGTGGGCGTGATCGGCTTTGGCGGATGGTCCGTGCTGAAGGAGATCCAACGCGTCGATTTCGCGCCGGTGGAACAGACCGCCAGCGCCATGGAGGCGCTGCCGGATCCGGTCAGCGCGGAGCTCATCGCCTCGGCCGGGCCAGATGCGACCGAAACGGCCCCCGTGCCGCCGACCGTCGAAGCGCTTGATCGCCTGTCGCGCCCGCCGGTGCTCGATGTGCCGGTGCTGGTGCCGCGTGACGGCCCGATTGCCACGCTCGACCCACGCTCGGTCGGGGTGTTGGTACAGCAGCCCGCACCTGCAGCGCCTGCGCGCGAAACCCTCGTGGCTGCCGCCACGCCGGAGCCGCTCGCCCCGGCCACGCCGGTGGTTCTGGGCGAGGAAGCACCGGAAGTGGTTCTGTTCGCCGTGCGCCCGGCCTGGGTGCGCGTACGCGCCGCCGATGGCACGGTGATCAAGGAAAAGGTTCTGGACGCCTGTGAACGTTTCGTGCTGCCGCGCACGGAACAGCCGCCGGTCCTGCGCAGCGGCAATGCCGGGGCCGTGTTCTTCGCGGTGAATGGCACGGTCTACGGGCCGGCAGGCGATGGCGCCAACGTCGTCAAGAACGTGTCCCTCGGGGCCGAGGCGCTTGCCGCCGCCTATCACCCGGTCGAAGCCGGTTCGCCGGAATCACGCCTGATCGCGTCGCCCGCGCCGGACGATCCCGATTTCATCCCGGCCTCGGTCTGCGCGCGCTGAGCGCGGTTCCCCCCAGCGACATGTGACCTTTCGTCCCGACGCGCAGAGGCGTATGAGCCCCCGAGCCACGCCCGGTTGCTTGTGATATCCGTTCCCGCGCGCTACCTAAGGCGCGAACAGCCGTCACGATCCGCCGCAAAGGTGCCGACATGAGCCACAATCCGATCCGTCCCTGGCGCGATATCGACCGCCGAACCTCCCGTCAGATCATGGTGGGCAACGTGCCGGTGGGAGGTGGCGCGCCGATCGCGGTGCAGACCATGACCAACACGGACAGTTCCGACGTCAGGGCAACCCTGGACCAGGTGCTGGCAGCGGCCGAGGCGGGGGCGGATATCGTGCGCATTTCCACGCCGGACCAGGCATCCGCCCTGGCCCTGCGCGAGATCGTCAGGGAAAGCCCGGTGCCGATCGTCGCCGACATCCATTTCCACTACAAACGCGCCATCGAGGCCGCCGAGGCGGGGGCCGCCTGCCTGCGTATCAACCCGGGCAATATCGGTTCCGAGGACCGCGTGCGCGAGGTGATCAAGGCCGCGAAGGACCATGGCTGCTCGATCCGCATTGGCGTGAACGCGGGCAGCCTGGAAAAGCATCTGCTTGAAAAATATGGGGAACCTTGCCCCGAAGCGATGGTGGAAAGCGGCCTTGAGCATATCCGCATCCTCGAAGACAACGACTTCCGCGACTACAAGATCAGCGTGAAAGCGTCGGATGTGTTCCTGTCGGCCGCGGCCTATCAGGGCATCGCTGAGGCAACCGATGCGCCGATTCACCTGGGGATCACCGAGGCCGGCGGGTTCGTCTCGGGCACGATCAAATCGGCCGTTGGCCTGGGCAATCTGCTCTGGGCCGGGATCGGCGACACGATCCGCGTGAGCCTTTCGGCCGACCCGGTCGAAGAGGTCAAGGTCGGCTATGAGATCCTGAAATCGCTGGGGCTGCGCCACCGCGGGGTGAACATCATCTCCTGCCCCAGCTGCGCGCGGCAGGGGTTCGACGTGATCAGGACCGTGGCGGAGCTGGAAGAGCGGCTGGCCCATATCCACACGCCCATGTCCCTGTCAATCATCGGCTGCGTGGTGAATGGCCCCGGCGAGGCGCTGATGACGGATGTCGGCTTCACCGGCGGGGGCGCGGGCTCGGGCATGGTCTATGTGGCCGGCAAGCAGGACCACAAACAAGACAATGCGGGCATGATCGACCATATCGTCGATCTGGTCGAGAAACGCGCCGCCGAGATCGAGGCCGAGGCCGAGGCCGAAGCGGCGGAGTAACCTTCCGGCGTCCGCCCCGCGCTGAAACACCTGGCGCTAAAAGCCCCGTCGAGGGCTTCAGCCACGCTCCATGCGCGCCTGTCGGCCGCCACGGCGCTTGTGGATGCGTGGTGCGCGATCGGGCAGCTCGGCCATGATAACGCGCCGTTCGGCGGGCGTCATGCGGCCCCAGGTGGCGATTTCGTCGCGCGTGCGCAGGCAGCCGATGCAGAGCCCCTCCTCGGGATGCATGGTGCATACTTTCACGCAGGGGCTTTCGGGTTCCGCCCGTTTCCAGATTTCGTCAGTCATTGCATATGCCTCATACGATCCAGCACACCTTGCAGAATATAGCCAGCCGCGACGTGGTCGATCACCTCTGCGCGACGTTTTCGTGACGTATCCGCCTCCAACAGCGCCCGTTCGGCGGCCACCGTGGACAGCCGTTCGTCCCAGAAGCCGATCGGCAGCTCGGTCAGGCGGCTCAGATTGCGGGCAAAGGCGCGGGTGGATTGGCAGCGGGGGCCTTCGCTGCCGTCCATATTGCGCGGCAGGCCCAGGATGATGCCGCCCAGCGAGCGGTCCCGGACGATCTCCAGCAGCCGCGCTGAATCGACGCCGAATTTCTTGCGGCGAATGGTTTCCAGCGGTGTGGCCACCTGCCGGAAACTGTCGGACACGGCCACGCCGATCGTGCGGTCGCCCAGATCCAGCCCCGCCAGCGCCGTCATCGGTGCGAGCGCGGCGGCGAAATCCTCGATATCTTCGCAGATCACTCGCTCACCCCGGCGGAGCGTGCGGCGTCGGTCAGAAGGGCGATGGCTTCCTCGTTCCCAGCAAAGACGCCGAGCCCCTCTTCGAACACCCGCTTGGCGCGCTCGGTATTGCCCACCACGCCCAGCACGTTGATCAGGCGGGCCCAGTCGCCGACCGGGCCGCCCTCGGTCGCGAGACGTTCTGAAAGCTGGTTGATCATGCCTTCGATCATCGCCTGCTGCTCTTCGGGTGACATGTCCTGCGCGGCTTCGACATCCTCGGCCGTGGGACCGGCCCCACCGGCCATTGGCGCCCCCACCGGGGCGGGAGGCGCGGTGTAATCCTGCCCGGCGCGGGCCGCGAGGCCCTCGATATTGTCGCGGATGATGCCGATCCAGGGGCTGTTGCTTGCGCCGGGCTGTTCCAGCAACTGGCGCCACATGCGGAAGGCGAAGTCCGGGCGTCCGGTCTGGTCATACATCACGCCGGTCAGGAAGCGCGCGGTCTCATTGCCCGGGTCGAGCTCCATCGCGCGGGCCAGGTGGCTTTCGGCCTCGGGCGAGACATAACCCTCGGCGGCCAGGATCATCAGGTGCGCCAGGCGGGAATGGTCGCCGGCGGTCGCCTCGGCTCCCTTGATTTCGAGCACGCGCGCCTGCGCCCGCCGGGCAGCGACGAAATTGCCGAGCGCCTCTTCGTGGTCGGCCAGCAGCATGTGACCATCCAGTTCGTCGGGCCGGGTCGAGACGATCTCGCGCAGCCGTTCGACAAGGGCGACATAATCGGCAGGTGCCTCCGGCGGCGGACCGGCCCATTCGGGCAGGGTGGCTTCGACCTCTTCCTGGCTTTCGCGGTTTTCGCGTACGTCCCGGGCAATTTCCTTGCGTATTTCCAGACCCATATCGGGATAACCGGCCGCCCCCATCTGGTCATAGAGGTAAAACCCGCCGCCGATCACGATCGCCGCCACAAGGGCCGCAGTAACATAGGTCAGCCCGGCCGGTGCTTCGCCGGCCCTGGATCCGGCCTGCGCCTTGCGGTCGGCCTCCAGCAGGCGGCGCGAGATTTCAACCCGGGCCCGTTCACCTTCGGCCTTGCCGATGGTGTTGCGGGCCATGTCGCGTTCCAGCTCTTTCAACTGGTCGCGATAGACCTGCACGTCGAAGCTGGCCGAGCCCTCTGTCGCGGCTTCGCGACGGCGCAGCAGTGCCACGACCATGGCGCCCGTGGCGACAAGCGCCAGCGCCCCGGTAAAGATCCAGAAGCTCATGTTTTCTCTCCGCGCGTTTCGTTCCCCCTCATTTATAGCGCTCTTGGCCCGGGAAAAACCCCCATTGGTCAAGTGCGACATCCAGACAGGGGGGGCGGGGTTCACCATGTCGCGATTTTCCCCTCAAGCGGCGCGGGATAGCATTGGATTTCACCCCCCGCCCCTTAAAACAGAAGACGATAAAGGAACCCGAACAGGGGGGAATCGCCATGCGGCGTTATTCGGCTTTCGCCATCGCGCGTGAAGGTGCGCGTTACCACACCGGTTGGGAGAGGGCCTGGCGCTCGCCCAAACCGAAAAAGAAGTACGACGTGGTCATCGTCGGTGCCGGTGGGCACGGGCTGGCCACCGCCTTTTACCTGGGTAAGAATTTCGGGATCACCAATGTGGCGATCATCGAAAAGGGCTGGCTGGGTGGTGGCAACACCGGCCGGAACACCACGATCATCCGGTCGAACTACCTGCAGGATCCCTCGGCGGCGATCTATGAAAAGGCGCGCAGCCTTTATGAGACCATGTCGCAGGACCTGAACTACAACGTCATGTTCTCGCCGCGCGGCGTGATGATGCTGGCCCAGACCCATCACGAGGTTCGCGGCTACCAGCGCACGGCGCATGCCAACGCGTTGCAGGGCGTGTCGACCGAGTTCATCTCGCCCCAGCGGGTAAAGGAACTGGTGCCGATCATGGACATCAACGGGCCCCGTTACCCCGTGCTGGGCGCCCTTTGGCAGCCGCGCGGCGGCACCGCGCGCCATGACGCCGTGGCCTGGGGCTATGCGCGCGCCTGTTCCGACATGGGTATGGACATCATCCAGAAATGCGAAGTCACCGGCGTGAACCAGGCCGGCGGAAAGGTCACGGGCGTTCAGACCACCCTGGGCGAGATCGGCTGTGACAAGCTGGCCATCGTGGTCGCGGGCAACTCCGGCGATCTGGCGGGCAAGGCCGGTTTCCGGCTGCCGATGGAATCGGTGGCGCTGCAGGCGCTGGTGTCCGAGCCGATCAAGCCGACCATCGACGTGGTGGTCATGGCCAATACCGTGCACGGCTACATGTCGCAGTCCGACAAGGGCGAACTGGTCATCGGCGGTGGCACCGACGGGTTCAACAACTACACCCAGCGCGGCTCGTTCCACCACGTGGAGGAAACCGTGCGCGCCCTGGTCGAGACATTCCCGATCATCTCGCGCCTGCGCATGATGCGCCAGTGGGGCGGGATCGTGGACGTGACCGGCGACCGCTCGCCGGTGATCTCGAAAACCCCGCTGGGCAACACCTTCATCAACGCGGGCTGGGGCACCGGCGGCTTCAAGTCGATCCCCGGATCGGGCTGGGCCATGGCAGAACTGGTCGCCAAGGGCGAACCGGGCCCGCTGGCTGCCGAGTTCGGTCTGGACCGCTTCCGCGAAGGCCGCTTCATTGACGAAAGCGTCGCCGCCGGCGTCGCCCACTAGGAGGATCAGACATGCTGACATTGCAGTGCCCCTATTGCGGCGTGATGGCCGACGAAACGGAACTCCACGCGGAGGGCGAGGCGCATATCAAGCGTTTCGGTCCCGGGTCGAGTGACGAGGATTTCGAAACCTATCTGTTCGAACGCAAGAACCCGAAGGGGGTTCACTTCGAACGCTGGCGTCACACCGGCGGCTGCGGCAAGTTTTTCCACGCGGCGCGTTCGACCATGACGCTGGAAGTCTACGGCACCTATCCGGCCCAGACGCTGGAGCCGCCCAAGGAACTGATCGACGCGATCAAGGCGAAACACCCTGACTGGGAGGGCTACAAATGAGCACCCGTCTGGCACAAGGCGGTCGCCTGATCGACCGCTCGAAAGCGATGGAATTCACCTTCAACGGCAAGCGCATGACGGGCTATGCCGGGGATACGCTGGCCGCCGCCCTTCTGGGCGCGGGGCAGACGCTGGTGGGCCGGTCGTTCAAATACCACCGTCCGCGCGGCATTCTGGCCTCGGGCTCGGAAGAGCCCAACGCGCTGGTGCACCTGGGCGAGGGCGCGCGGTTCGAACCCGACCAGCGCGTCACCACGACCGAGCTGTTCGACGGGCTGACCTGCACCTCGCAGAACCACTGGCCGAGCCTCGAGTTCGACGTGGGCGCGATCAACAACAAGTTCTCGCGTTTCCTGACCGCCGGTTTCTACTACAAGACCTTCATGTTCCCGCGTGTCGCGTGGGAGAAGCTGTTTGAACCGATTGTGCGCCAGTCGGCGGGCCTGGGCCAGGTGCCCAAGGAACGTGATGCCGACCGGTATGAACACTTCTATGCCCATGTCGATGTCCTGGTCGTGGGCGGTGGTGTGGCCGGTCTGGCCGCAGCCCGCTCCGCCGCCTCGACAGGGGCCAAGGTTCTGCTGATTGAACAGACCAACCACTGGGGTGGTCGCGCGGTCGTGGACGGCGGAGAGATTGACGGGATGCCGGTCGAGGGCTGGGTCAACAAGGCCGTCGAAGAGCTCGAAAACATGGCGAATGTCACCATTCGCACCCGTATCATGGGCGCCGGGGTCTATGACCACGGCTACGCCACTGGCTACGAGCGCGTGGCCGACCATACGCCGGGCGACGGGCGTCCGCGTCACCGGTTATGGCGGATCCGTGCCAAGCAGATCGTCACGGCCACCGGGGCGATCGAACGGCCGCTGTCCTTTGCGGGCAATGACATTCCCGGTGTGATGCTGGCCGGTGCCCTGCGTGACTATATCGTCAACTGGGGCGTCTCGGCGGGCGACCGCGTTGTGGTCGTCACCAACAACGACGACGCTTACCGCACCGCGCTGGCGGTGAAAGCGGCCGGTCTCAACGTGCCGATGATCCTGGACGCCCGCGCCGAGGCCGGGGGACCGCTGGCCGATGCCGCCCGCGAGGCCGGCATTCGTGTCGAGGCCGGCAAGGGCATCGCCAAGGTGCACGGGGGCAAGAAAGTCACCGGCGTGAGTGTCTGCGCCCAGGCGGGCGAAGGCGCGTCGCTGGAAGAGATCAAATGCGACGCGGTTGCCATGTCCGGTGGCTGGTCCCCGGTCGTGCACCTGTGGTCGCATTGCGGCGGCAAGCTGATCTGGGATGTCGAACAGGCCCATTTCCGCCCCGATCCCGACCGCGCGCCGACCAGCCATGACGGCGCCGCCTTCGTGGTCACGGCCGGGTCGGCCACCGGTGCGCTCAGCCTCGCGGATGTGATGGCCGACGCTCATGCGGCGGGCAAGGTCGCGGGCAAGGCCGCGGGGGGCAAGACCTCGTCCAAGGCCGCCCCGGAGGTTGCGCCCGAGACCATGCAGCCGATCGAACCTGTCTGGGTCATGCCGCAGGGCGCCGGACCCGACAAGCGCATGAAAATGTGGCTGGATTTCCAGAACGACGTAAAGGTCTCGGACGTGCAGCTGGCGGCCCGCGAGGGCTATGAAAGCGTCGAGCATACCAAGCGTTATACCACGCTGGGCATGGCCAACGACCAGGGCAAGCTGTCCAACATCAACGGCCTGGCAATCCTGTCCGACGCTCTGAGCCAGGAAATCCCGGCCACCGGCACCACGACCTTCCGTCCGCCCTACAACCCGATCAGCTTCGGCGCGATCGCGGGCGAGGCACGGGGCGAGCTGTTCCAGCCGGTGCGTCAGACCCCGATGCATGCCTGGCACGCCGAGGCGGGCGCCTATTTCGAGCCGGTCGGCCATTGGTACCGCCCCTATTGCTATCCGAAATCGGGCGAGACCCATGAACAGGCGGTCAATCGCGAGGTGCTGAACACCCGCGAGAATCTGGGCCTGCTCGATGCCTCGACCCTGGGCAAGCTGGTGGTCAAGGGGCCGGATGCGGGCAAGTTCCTGGACATGATGTACACCAACATGATGTCGAACCTGGCCGTGGGCAAATGCCGCTATGGCCTGATGTGCTCGGAAAACGGTTTCCTGTCGGACGACGGCGTGGTTGCCCGTATCGACGAGGACACCTGGCTGTGCCACACCACCTCGGGCGGTGCCGATCGCATCCACGCCTGGATGGAAGACTGGCTGCAGTGCGAATGGTGGGACTGGAACGTCTATGTCGCCAATGTGACCGAGCAGCTGGCCCAGGTCGCCGTGGTCGGCCCCAACGCCCGCAAGGTGTTGGAAAAGCTGAACGATCAGGCCGGGGGCGGCATGGACCTTTCCGCCGAGGCGCTGCCCTTCATGCAGTGGCGTGACGGCAAGATCGGCAACTTCGACGCGCGCGCCTACCGCATCTCGTTCTCGGGCGAGCTGTCCTACGAGATCGCCGTCCCTGCCAGCCAGGGCCGCGCTTTCTGGGACGCACTTCTGGATGCGGGCGGAGAGTTCGGCGTGATGCCCTACGGCACCGAATGTCTGCACATCATGCGGGCCGAGAAGGGCTTCATCATGATCGGCGACGAGACCGACGGCACCGTGATCCCGCAGGACCTGGGGCTGAACTGGGCGATTTCCAAGAAGAAGGAAGACTTCATGGGCAAACGCGCGCAGAGCCGCAGCCACATGACCGATCCGGACCGCTGGAAACTCGTCGGGCTCGAAACCCTTGATGGCTCGGTCATCCCCGACGGCGCCTATGCGGTGGGCGAGGGCGTGAACGCGAACGGCCAGAAGAACGTGATCGGCCGCGTGACCTCAACCTACTATTCGCCGACCCTGAAGAAGGGCATCGCGATGGGCCTGGTGAAACACGGCCCCGACCGTATGGGCGAAGTGATCGGCTTCCCCACGGTCGATGGCTCGAACACGGTGGTGAAGGCAAAGATCGTCAGCCCCGTTTTCTATGATCCGGAAGGAGAAAAGCAGAATGTCTGATGTTGTCTCGGCGCTGAGGGGCGCGAAATATGAAGGCTTCTGCAAGGTGGAAGAGGCCGGTCTTGTCGGCATGGTCACTCTGCGCGGCGACCTGGCATCGAAAACCCTGGCTGCGGCGGTGAAAGCCGCCACCGGGGCCGACATGCCCGACATCTGCGGCATTCTTGCTGGGGAAAAGGGCAAGGTCGCCTGGATGTCGCCCGACGAGCTGCTCCTGATGGTGGATCACGGCGCGGCCGAACAGGTGGTTTCCGACCTGTCCGAAGCCCTGTCCGGTGAACACGCCCTTGCGGTGAACGTGTCGGACGCCCGCGCGGTATTCCATGTCTCGGGCGATGGGGCCCGTGAAGTGGTGGCCAAGCTCAGCCCGGCGGACATGGCCGCGCTGGAACCGGGCACCCTGCGCCGCTCGCGCGTGGCCCAGGTGCCCGCCGCCTTCCACATGGATGAGGACGGCATGATCGAGCTGGTCTGCTTCCGCTCGGTCGCGACTTATGTCTTCGGTCTGCTGGAAAACGCCGCCAGGCCGGGCAGCGAGGTCGGCTATCTGACGTAAGTTTCACGATCCTGATTTTCCCTTCAGGTTGACCGCGGGCGCAGGGGGGCTACCCTGTGCCCGTGTTTTCTTTGAGATGGAAATAGTCCGTGAAATTTATCCCTTTCCTGCCGACGTTGCTGCTTGCCGGCACGATTGCAACCGTGGCCCCGGCCAAGACGTACACATGTGAAATCACGCCTGCCGGGTCTGGCGCGTGGATCCCCGAGGTTGTGGTTGTCAACCACGATGAAAGCACCGGGAAGGTGGTGGTGCTCGATCCCATCATCAAGTTCTACAAGGATGCGCCGATCGAGGGCAGGGTCGGAACCGACAATGCCCGGCGGACCACCTTCAACTGGGTGCTGGAGGACATCACGGTTGTCGCCGGCGCGCAGCGCGTCTTCGTGAACGGGTTCTCTTTCTCTCTGACGGTCCGGAAAGCATCGCATCGGGCTTCGATGTCCTCGACGCCGCTTGGCTATGCCAACCGCGACCGTGGCGACGGGCGATGTACGGTCGAATAGGTCGGCCAGGGGCCGTGTGGCGCGGGCGAGGGCTCACCTGGCGCGCGCGAAGCAATAATTGCTCTTTAGAACGGTTTTAATTCGGTTGCGCTCCCCTCTGCCCCTTGACCTCAGGGGGCGGGCTGCCCCATCTAGGCTGTGACATTAACACGCATATACAGGGAGCTACCCCATGGCTTTTGAACTTCCCGATCTTCCCTACGCCCACGACGCCCTGGCCGAGCACGGCATGTCGGCCGAGACGCTGGAATATCACCACGACCTGCACCACAAGGCCTATGTCGACAACGGCAACAAGCTGATCGCCGGGACCGAGTGGGAAGCAAAGTCGATGGAAGAGATCATCGTGGGCACCTACGACAAGTCCACCGTGGCGCAGAACGGGATTTTCAACAACATTTCGCAGCTGTGGAACCACAACCAGTTCTGGGAGATGATGACCCCGAACGACAGCAAGATGCCGGGCGAGCTGGAAAAGGCGATCACCGACAGCTTCGGCTCGGTCGAAAAGTTCAAGGAAGAGTTTGCCGCCGCCGGTGCCGGTCAGTTCGGCTCGGGCTGGGCTTGGCTGGTCAAGGGCGCCGATGGCGGCCTCAAGGTCACCAAGACCGAGAACGGCGTGAACCCCGTCTGCTTCGATCAGACCGCGCTGCTCGGCTGCGACGTCTGGGGGCATTCCTACTACATCGACTTCCGCAACAAGCGGCCGGCCTATCTGCAGAACTTCCTCGACAAGCTGGTGAACTGGGAAGACGTCGCGCGCCGGCTGTCCGCCTGACGCAGCGATGGCCTGAACGACGAAGGCCCGCACCGG
>NZ_JASBTN010000061.1 GCF_030148435.1 Aliiroseovarius sp. | reverse complement strand
GAACCTGCCAAGCAGATCAATGGCGTATCCTTCAAGGCACAGGTTCTGTCCGGTGTGTCGGGTCGTGACCTGCCTCCACTAGTGGATGAGCTGAAGGCGCAGATGGGCTCCGGTGCGGTGCTGCTGATCGCGGATGTGGACGGCAAAGCGGCAGTGGCTGCTGGCGTAACCGAGGATCTCAAGGGCGATCTATCCGCGGTGGACCTGGTGCGCGCGGCCGTGGCCGAGCTGGGCGGTAAGGGGGGCGGTGGCCGTCCGGACATGGCGCAGGGCGGGGGCAAGGACGCGTCGAACTCCGAAGCGGCCATTGCTGCTGCCGAAGCGGTGATCGCGGGCTGACCATCCGGTCAAATATCGCTTGAAGAAACTATGACAGGGCGCGTACCCTCGGGGGGTTCCGCGCCCTTTTTGCACAGGAGAGACCATGCCCGCGCTCTGGATTGCCCATGTCACCGTCACCGATGAAGAGGCTTATGGCAAATACGCCAAGCTGGCCGGCCCCGCGATTGCCAAGCACGGCGGGCATTTCATCGCCCGCGCCGGGCGCTATGTCCAGCTGGAGGGCCGCGACCGCCCGCGCAATGTGGTGGCCAAATTCGACAGCGTCGAGGCGGCCGAGGCCTGTTACCACAGCCCGGAATACCAAGAGGCGCTGAGCCATGCGCGGGGGGCTTCCGAACGGGAATTGCTGATCGTCGAGACCAGCGAATAAGCACCCTGCACAGCGACCCGTTGCCTTCGCGCGCAAACAAAAAGGCCCCCATCCGGGGGCCTTTCGTCGTTCTGGAACAAGCGCTTACTGGTTCGCCTTGGCGTGGCGTTTGCGCTCATGCGGGTCCAGGTAGCGTTTGCGCAGCCGGATCGAACCGGGCGTCACCTCGACCAGTTCGTCGTCGTTGATATAGGCGATGGCCTCTTCCAGCGACAGGGTGACGGGTGTGGTCAGGCGCACCGCTTCATCGGTGCCGCTGGCGCGCACGTTGGTCAGTTTCTTGCCCTTCAGCGGGTTCACCTCAAGGTCGTTTTCGCGCGAATGTTCGCCGATGATCATACCGGTATAGACATCGACCTGCGCGCCGATGAACATCTTGCCACGATCTTCCAGGTTCCACAGGGCATAGGCCACCGAAGTCCCGTTCTCCATCGAGATCAGAACACCTGCGCGGCGGCCCGGGATGGCGCCCTTGTGCGCGGTCCAGCCGTGGAATACGCGGTTCAACACGCCGGTGCCACGGGTGTCGGTCAGGAATTCACCGTGGTAGCCGATCAGCCCGCGCGAGGGCACATGGGCAATGATGCGGGTCTTGCCGGCGCCGGCCGGGCGCATCTCGACCAGCTCGCCCTTGCGCGCACCGGTCAGTTTCTCGATCACGGCGCCGGAGTATTCGTCATCCACGTCGATGGTGGCTTCCTCGACCGGCTCCATGGTCACGCCGTCTTCCTCGCGCATGATCACCTGCGGGCGCGAGATCGACAGTTCGAACCCCTCGCGGCGCATGTTCTCGATCAGCACGCCCATCTGCAATTCGCCCCGGCCCGAAACCTCGAAGGCCTCGCCGCCCGGGGTGTCCTCGATCTTGATGGCGACATTCGACTCTGCCTCTTTCATCAGGCGGTCACGAATGACGCGCGACTGCACTTTCTTGCCGTCACGGCCAGCCAGCGGGCTGTCGTTGATGCCGAAGGTCACGGTGATGGTGGGCGGGTCGATCGGCTGGGCGTCCAGCGGATCCTCGACCGCGAGGGCACAGATCGTGTCGGCCACGGTGGCTTTCGACATGCCCGCGATCGAAACGATATCGCCTGCGACGGCCTCGTCGATGTCCTGCTGGGCGAGGCCACGGAAGGCCTGGATCTTGGTCACGCGGAACTGTTCGATCTTCTGGCCGATGCGCGAGAGGGCCTGCACGGTCGCGCCCACCTTGAGGGTGCCCGATTCCACGCGGCCGGTCAGAATGCGGCCCACAAAGGGGTCCGAACCCAGGGTGGTGGCCAGCATGCGGAAGTCCTCACCCTGATGCGCGAGTTGTTTCGGGGCAGGGACGTGGTTCACGATCAGGTTGAACAGCGCGTGCAGGTCCTTGCGCGGCCCGTCCAGTTCCGCGTCGGCCCAGCCGTTACGGCCCGAGGCGTACATATGCGGGAAGTCCAGCTGGTCCTCGTTGGCGTCCAGCGAGGCAAACAGGTCGAAGCATTCATCCAGTGCGCGGTCGGGCTCGGCATCGGGCTTGTCGACCTTGTTCAGCACGACGATGGGGCGCAGCCCCAGGGCCAGCGCCTTCGAGGTAACAAACTTGGTCTGCGGCATCGGGCCTTCGGCGGCGTCAACCAGCAGGACAACGCCGTCCACCATCGACAAGATGCGTTCGACCTCGCCGCCGAAATCGGCGTGGCCGGGGGTGTCGACGATGTTGATCCGCGTGCCTTTCCATTCGACGCTGGTGGGCTTGGCAAAGATTGTAATGCCACGCTCGCGTTCCAGATCGTTCGAATCCATGGCCCGTTCGGCCACTTCCTGGTTTTCGCGAAATGCGCCCGATTGTTTCAACAGTTCGTCCACCAGCGTGGTCTTGCCGTGGTCAACGTGAGCAATGATCGCGATATTGCGAAGGTCCATGATACGCGCCTTTTCAGAAGAGTTGGCGCGCGGATACCGTGGTTGGGGCCGAATTGCTAGCCCCTAAAGCGTTTCAGGATGAACTTGTGAAACAAGTTTGTTTCAACACGCCCACAACACCGAGAGGTCGCACGCGCTTCGATAAATCACTGAAGCTGCATCGTTTCGAAACGCCTTAGTGTGAGGCGGAAGAAGAAAACAGGTTAATGACCACGATCCCCGCCAGAATCAGCGCAAGCCCCAGCACGGCGGGCAGGTCCAGCCGCTGGCCGAAGACCGCGTAGCCGATCGCCGCGATCAGCACGATGCCCAGGCCCGACCAGATCGCATAGGCGATGCCCACGGGCATGAACTTCAGCGCCCAGCCCAGCAGGATGAAGCTGATCACATAGGCCACGACCACCGCGACCGACGGGCCGACTCGCGTGAATTGCTGGCTGGCCTGCAGGGCCGAGGTGCCAATGGTTTCGAACACCACGGCGGCAAAGAGGATGAGATACTGCATGTCGCGCTCCTTTCCCCCGTCCTAGGGCCCGGCGCGCGCGCCGTCCATTGCCTTTGCGACCGGGACGCGGTTCATATGCGACACAAGGATTGTGGGCACCCCGCTCCGCTTCAGGGGCGAGGGGGGCGCTCAGCGCGCGATGTAGCGGTCGCGCCGGTGGTTCATGGTGATGATCAGGTTCAACACCACCGCGCCCAGAAGCGACCAGGCGACGACCTTCCAGTCAAGCAGCAGCATCGCCAGTGCAAAAACGCAGGCGTCAAACCCCATCTGCAGCTGACCCGCGCGGATCACGCCCTTGTCCTGCAGGTACATCCCCAGGATGCCTATCCCGCCCAGCGTCGCGCCGTGGCGAAACAGTGCCAGCAGGCCCGCGCCGCCGATGACCCCGCCCATGACGGCGGCCGCCCCGGGGTGAAGCGTATTGATGGCAAAGACCAGCGGCATCAGCCAGCTGAGGGCTGACACCAGAGCCACGGCGGCGAAGGTCTTGGCGGTAAAGACCCAGCCCATGCGCCGGACCGCGAGCCCGTAGAAGGGCAGGTTCAGCACGAAAAAGACCAGGCCGAAATCGACCCCGGCGGCATAGGATCCGACCAGCGACAGGCCGGCAATCTGCCCGGTGATCAGCCCGCCCGCGCGCAGCAGGTGCACGCTGAGCGCCATCATAACGCAGCCGGAAAAGAGCCCCAGCGCGTCGTCCAGAGGGCTGTGACGCGGGGTCGGGTCGGGGGTGTCGGTGAGCATCGCCATGGCGCATCCCTTGCCGCAGGCGGGGGGGAATGTCCATGAGGCATCTGCGCACGAATGCGCGGGCGGCAAGGGCCGCCCGCGCGCACTGGTCAGCCGATCAGCGCCTTGTTCAGGTTCTCGTCAATCTTGTCGAGGAACCCCATGGTGGTCAGCCAGCCCTGATCAGGGCCGACCAGCAGGGCCAGATCCTTGGTCATGAAGCCTGATTCCACGGTCTCGACGATCACGCGCTCCAGCGTTTCGGCAAAGGCGCGCAGGGCCACGTTTTCGTCCAGCTTGGCACGGTGTTTCAGCGCGCCGGTCCAGGCGTAGATCGAGGCGATCGAGTTGGTCGAGGTCGCCTCGCCCTTCTGATGCTGGCGATAGTGGCGGGTCACGGTGCCATGGGCGGCTTCGGCCTCGACGATCTTTCCGTCCGGTGTCATCAGCTGCGAGGTCATCAGCCCCAGCGAGCCGAACCCCTGCGCCACGGTGTCGGATTGTACGTCGCCGTCGTAGTTCTTGCAGGCCCAGACAAACTTGCCGTTCCACTTCATCGCACAGGCGACCATGTCGTCGATCAGCCGGTGTTCGTACCAGATGCCGGCTTTCTTGAACTTGTCGGCGAACTCTTCCTCGTAAACCTGCTGGAACAGGTCCTTGAAACGCCCGTCATAGGCCTTGAGGATGGTGTTCTTGGTCGACAGATACACCGGCCAACCCAGGTTCAACCCATAGTTCAACGAGGCGCGGGCGAAATCGATGATCGAGCTGTCGAGGTTGTACATCGCCTGGTAGACACCTGCCGACGGCGCGTCATAGACCTCGCGTTCGATCACGGTGCCGTCTTCGCCGACGAATTTCATCGTCAGCTTGCCGGCGCCGGGGAAGGTAAAGTCGGTGGCCTTGTACTGGTCGCCGAATGCATGGCGGCCCACGACGATGGGCGACGTCCAGCCGGGCACAAGACGCGGAACGTTCTTGCAGATGATCGGCGCGCGGAAAACAACCCCGCCCAGGATGTTGCGGATCGTGCCATTGGGGCTGCGCCACATTTTCTTGAGACCGAACTCCTCGACCCGGGCTTCGTCCGGGGTGATGGTGGCGCATTTCACCGCGACGCCGATTTCCTTGGTCTTTTCGGCCGCGTCGATGGTGATCTGGTCCTCGGTCCGGTCGCGCTCCTCGATGCCCAGATCGTAATAGAGCAGATCCAGATCCAGGTAGGGTAGGATCAGCTTTTTCTTGATGAAGTCCCACATGATGCGGGTCATTTCATCGCCGTCCATTTCGACGATGGGATTGTCGACTTTGATCTTTGTCACGGGAGAGCCCTCCGGCTGGTCACAATTGCGCTCTCTTTAGCGCAATCGGGGCTGGAGGGAAAGACTTGTATGCGATGGTATACAAAAATGCCGCAAATGCGGGCCCGTGGTCTCAGAGGGCTCGCGTCAGCTCTGCGCCCAGTCCGGTTCGCGTTTCTCGATGAAGGCCTGGATGCCTTCCTCGGTATCGCGAAACAACATGTTCTCGACCATGGCCGCACCGGTTTGCGCATAGGCCTCTTCGGTGCTCAGCGAAAGCTGGTCATAGAAGGCGGATTTGCCGACCTTGACGGCAGATCCGAGTTTCGAGGCCACCTTGGCGGCCAGCGCCATGGTCTCGTCGGTCAGGGCCCCGGGCGCGACGACGTGGTTCACCAGACCCAGATCCGCGGCCCGCTCGGCCGGGATGAAGTCTCCGGTGGTCAGCATCTCGAACGCCTGTTTGCGCGGGATGTTGCGGGTCAGCGCCACCATCGGAGTCGAGCAGAACAGGCCGATATTGACCCCGTTCACGCCAAACCGCGTGCCCTGGGCGGCCACGGCCATGTCGCAGGTGGCGACCAGCTGGCACCCGGCGGCGGTGGCGATGCCGTGCACTTCGGCGATGACCGGCTGGGGCAGGCGCTGCAGGCCCAGCATCACGCGGGTGCAGCGGCCGAACAGGTCCTTGAAATAGGCGCGACCCTTGTCCGTGGCGGCGCGTCCGGCGGTCATCTGTTTCAGGTCATGGCCGGCGCAGAACGCCTTGCCGGCCCCCGCGATCACCACCGCGCGGATCTTGCTGTCACCGGCCAGCGCGTCGATCTCAGCCTGCAGGGCGGCCAGCATCTCGTCCGACAGCGCATTCAGCGTGCCGGGGTTGTTCAGGGTCAGCCGCGCAACTGACGCTGCGTCCTCGCGCTTCAGAATCGGGTCCGCCATCTTGTCCTCCTGCGAATTTCCCGCTCACGATAGAGAGCAAAGCAGAGAGGGAAAAGCATGGACGTGAAAATGTCGAAAGAGGAGCTGGGCGCCTTCCTCGATGCCCAGTTCGAGCAGGTGGCGAAGGATTTCGTGGTCGAGGAGGTGCGGCCGATGGAAATCCGCGTGCGTAAACTGGTACAGACCAAGCATCTGCGTCCGGGCGGCACCGTGTCGGGCCCGTCCATGTTTGCGCTGGCGGATGTCTGCGTCTATCTGGCGATCCTTGCCATGATCGGCCCGAAGGCGCTGGCGGTGACGACGAACTGCTCGATCGACTTCATGCGCAAACCGGTCGCGCAGGCCGACCTGATCGCGGAGTGCAGGCTGCACAAGCTGGGCAAGGTGCTGGCGGTGGGCGACGTGCTGATCCGGTCCGAAGGGCAGGAGGCCCCGGTTGCCCGGGCCACGCTGACCTATTCCATTCCTCCCGAACGGGGGTGATTCCGAACAAGGCAGGACGAAGCTTTCCCGATCCGCGTCATCGCCAAAGTGGTGCTGATGGAGCTGATGGGGCCGGTTCAGGCAGTGCATGCGCGGGTGCATGTCATCGCGCGGGGAGAGGTCTGCCGCCCCGAGTGAGGCGGCAGGGCAGGTTTCTTACGGGATCAGCTTCGACACGTAAGGGGGCAGGGCAAAGGCGCCCTTGTGCACCTCGGGCGTGTAATACCCCGTGTCCAGCTCCGCCGCGTCGAAACGTCCGCGCAGCACGTCCAGCGGCACTTCGCGCGCATCGCCATCGGTCCCCCAGCCAAAGGCCATGGGCCCGCCCGCATAGGTCGGAACCGTGGCCAGGTAGCAGGTCGCATCCGCAAAGAGCGTCTTGAAGGCGCGCATGGTGTTCGTCAGCTCGTCACCCTGCATGAAGGGCACACCGTTCTGCGTGACCAGAATGCCGTTCGGGGCAAGCGCCCGTTTGGCATGGCCATAGAAATGGTCGGAGAACAATACCTCGCCCGGCCCGATCGGGTCGGTCGAGTCGATGATGATCACGTCAAAGCCGCCATCGGTGTCGCGCATGAAATCGGCGCCATCGGCGATCACCAGTTCCAGCCGCGGATCGTCGAAGGCCCCGCGCGACAGCATCGGGAGGTATTCCTTCGAAAACTCGACCACGCCTGCGTCGATCTCGACCATGGTGACATGTTCCACGCTCGTATGATCCAGCGCGGCGCGGGCCATGCCGCCGTCGCCACCGCCCACGATCAGCACGCGCTTGGCTGCACCATGGGCCAGGATCGGCACATGGGTCAGCATCTCGTGATAGATGAAGTTGTCGCCCTCGGTGGTCTGTACCACGTCGTCCAGGGTCAGGATGCGGCCGAAGGTGCCGTTCTGGAACACTTTCAGGCGCTGGTGCCCGGTCTTGCTGTCATAGAGCATCTCGTCCACGCGCAGGGCCTGGGCGTAGTGGTCGTGCAGGCGCTCGGTGATCCACTCCTCGCTCATGCCGCCGCCTCATCCGAAACGATACCGTCGCCGCGCAGGAGCTCCTTCACGCGCACGTTCTCGGTCAGGAAGGCTGCTTTCAGCACATCGACCGCCCGCCAGGGCTGGGCGTCGCCACACATGAAGACGTCAAAGGCGCCATAACCGATTTCCGGCCAGGTGTGCACCGAAATGTGGCTTTCCGACAGCACCGCCACGCCGCTCACGCCCTGGGGGCTGAACTTGTGGGTGTGGATGTGCAGAAGCGTCGCGCCGCAGTCCTCCACGCAGTCGCGGAAGGCCTGCTGGATGCGCTCTTCGTCATCCAGCCCGTGGCCGTCCATCACCTCGATGATCAGATGCGTGCCCGCAAAGACCTTGCCGTCGCGACGAATGAAATGGTCGTGACGGTCTTCGTCCAGCAGCTCGTGCGCAAGATTTGAATTGGCCGCAATCGGGCCGTGTGAGCCTTCCTCGTGGGCGCCTGTCTCCAGACCGATCCCCAGTTGGAAGAGGTCCGCGTCTTTCATGGCGCTCCCCTTCGTTACCAGCAGTTCGTTCCAGTCGGTCCCTTAGCGCCCCCCCAGATGGCTCGTGGGGTTGGGATCGGGTCCGAAAGTGAGGGGCAGTTAAGCCCGGCCGGGGATTCGATCAACCCCCGAATTGCCGCAGGGGCAAAAAAGCGCAAAAAAAGGGCCCGGGCGAACCCGGGCCTTGAGTGGTTCTGGCAGTACGGGGAACGTGCGCGGTGACGGGGCGGGCCCCGTCAGCCGCTTAGCGCCAGAACGGAAGAGAGCTTTCGCGCCGTGCCTGGTCAGGCGAAAGCCCGATGTCGCACAGCAGATGATTGTCCAGCTTTGCCAGGTGTTTGCGGCTGTGTCGGGTCGCAGTCCAGCGGGTCATCAATACCGCGAGCCACAGGGCCGCGCGGGCCGTCACCGGCAGGACGGGGGCCTGCGCAAGGATGTTGATCTGGTGTTGGGCGGTATGTGCCATGGCGACCTCACATTGTATTGACACAATTTGTAACACTGTATACGTATGCTGGTACAAAGCGGCTGATTGTATGGCTAGGAAAAGATTGTAATGGATACAATGTGGCCCCCAACGCTCGCCGGGGCGGGGCGGGCAAAATACAAGGCCCTCGCCGAAGGGATCCGCGGCGCCATCCGCGACGGGCACCTGGGCGAAGGCGCCAAACTGCCCCCGGTACGTGACCTGGCCTTCAAGGTCGGCGTGACCCCCGGCACCGTGGCACGGGCCTATTCCATCCTGACCGACGAGGGCGTTCTGACAGCCGAGGTCGGGCGCGGCACTTTCGTCGCCAGCCACGCCGCGCCGGTGGCCGAGGACTGGCCCGAAATCGTCTCGCTGCGCAGCCCGAGCCTGCCGGATGGGGGGCAGGTGGCGCTTTTGCGCGAGCTGATGCGCAAACAGGCGGAGGACATGCCGCTGGATCACCTCATGTCCTACCCCTTGCGCTGTCATGACCTGCCTCTGCGCGAGGCGCTCGCGGCGCGGCTCAGCCAGGAGGCCCTGGGGCCGATCGCGCCCGAGGACATGGTAATCACCCATGGCGGGCAGAACGGGCTGGTTTCGATCATGCAGGCGGTGCTCGGCGGGCCGGACCCGGTGGTGCTGGTCGAACGGCTGGCCTATCCGGGCTTTCGTCGCGCCGCCGAACTGACCCGCGCAAGGGTGATCGGGATCGACACCGACGACGAGGGGCCTCTGCCGGACCAGATCGAAGCGGCCGCGCGCGATCATGGCGCGCGGATGCTGCTGACCTCGGCGGATGTGAACAACCCGACCCTGCGCCGCACCTCGGCCCGGCGGCGGCTGGAGATCGCCGAAGTGGCCCGGCGCCACGGAATCCACGTGGTGGATGACGATTGCTATACCCTGCGCCAGTTGGAGGAGGAAGGGTATCGCGCCATCCTGCCGGAGCTGGGCTGGTACCTGTCGTCTTTTTCCAAGGTGCTGACGCCCGCCCTGCGCCTGGGCTACGTGGCCGCGCCCGAAGGGGGCGCCAAGGCGCTGGCCCGCGCGGCGGCCTTCAGCCACTTCGGCATTGCCCGCCCGCTGGCCGACCTCGGCGCGCGGGTGCTGACCGACCCGCGCCTGCCGGGCATTCGTGCCGCGGTGCAGGCAAAATACGCCCATCGGGTGCGCCTCGCGGTCAACCACCTTGGCGCCTATGACCTGTCCTGGTCTGAGGACGTGCCCTTTCTGTGGCTGCGTCTGCCCTACGGCTGGCGCAGCTCCAGTTTCGTGCGCGCCGCGCAGGATCGCGGGGTGATCCTGAAAAGCTCGGAAGGGTTCGCGCTGCGTGACGGCCGCGCGCCCCACGCGGTGCGCCTGGCGGTGAACGGGCAGGTGGCGCAGGGCTGTTACGAGGCCGCGCTGGTGAAGCTGCGCGCGCTGCTGGACAATCCGGTCGAAGAGATGACGGTTTGACCAGGCGCGCCATCTTTGGTCGGTTTGCGGCGGAATCGGTGCCAAATTAGTGGGGTAAAATAATACCTTAATTATACGTCGTTGTTTTAGTTGAGTTAAAACCGAAAGTCCGCTGTTGACTGGCCCGCGCAAATCACTAGAAACACCCCATCCGAAAACCCATCAAGGGCTGACACCATGAAAACCTTCTCTGCAACCCCTGCAGATATCGACAAGAAATGGATCCTGATCGACGCCGAAGGCGTTGTTCTGGGCCGTCTTGCCTCGATCGTTGCCACGCGTCTGCGCGGCAAGCACAAAGCGACCTTCACCCCCCACATGGACATGGGTGACAACGTCATCATCATCAACGCCGACAAGATCCAGCTGACCGGCAAGAAGCGCACCGACAAGGTGCACTACTGGCACACCGGATACCCGGGCGGCATCAAGTCGCGCACCGCGGGCCAGATCCTTGAAGGCAAGCACCCGGAGCGCCTGGTGGCGAAAGCCGTTCAGCGCATGCTGCCCGGCGGCCCGCTGAGCCGCGAACAGCTGCGCAACCTGCGCGTCTACGCCGGTTCCGAGCATCCGCATGAAGCCCAGCAGCCCGAAGTGCTGGACGTCAAATCCATGAACCCGAAAAACGCGCGTGAGGGCTGAGCATGACCGAAGAGATCAAATCGCTCGAAGAGCTGAACGCGGTTGCTGAAGGCACCGAAGCCGTGGTCGAAGTGGCCGCGCCCCGTGAACCCGTCCGTGACGAGCTGGGCCGCGCCTATGCCACCGGCAAGCGGAAGGACGCGGTTGCCCGCGTCTGGATCAAGCCGGGCTCCGGCAAGGTGATCGTGAACGGCAAGGACCAGGACAAGTACTTTGCCCGTCCGGTGCTGCAGCTGATCCTGCGCCAGCCGTTCCAGGTGGCCGGTGTCGAAGGCGAATTCGACGTCGTCGCGACCGTCAAGGGCGGTGGCTTGACCGGCCAGGCCGGTGCGGTCAAGCACGGCATCTCGAAGGCCCTGCAGCTTTACGAACCCGCCCTGCGCGCGCCGCTGAAAGCCGCAGGCTTCCTGACCCGTGACTCGCGTGTCGTGGAACGTAAGAAATACGGTAAGCGCAAGGCCCGCCGTTCGTTCCAGTTCTCGAAGCGCTGATCCGCGCCAGAGAGTTTTCTGGACAGGTATTCGAAAGGGCCGCCCATGGGTGGCCCTTTCTGTTTTCTTCCTCCTGCCGAACGAGACCCCCATGTCCGAACTGATCATCCTGAACATCGTGCCGATTGCCCTTGGCGTCGCCCTGATCCTCGCCGCTTTCGGCGCGCGCCTGATGGGGGCACGGCTTCTGCATGGCGGATTGACCGGCGCGATCTTTCTGGCCGTAACCCTGGGGCTGCTGAACTTCGTGACCGGGTCCTTCCTGATCGCACTTTTCGCCGGCAGCACCGCCGCGGCCCTGTCGGGGCGCATGCTGGGCATGACATCGATGCAGAGCCTGACCGCGCTGGGGGGCGGCCTGCTGGGCCTTGCCCTGCCGATCCTCGTGCTTTGAAAACCCCGGCCCGCGTGCGGATTTCATGTTGCGGGGCAGGGGGCTTTCCCCTATATCCCGCCCTCAGGCACCCGTAGCTCAGCTGGATAGAGCGCTGCCCTCCGAAGGCAGAGGCCATAGGTTCGAATCCTATCGGGTGCGCCAATCTTTCCAAAGGCTTGCGCGCCATCCGACCCTCGGAACAGATTTCGGGCAGGTGCGAGGAAAGCGATGCCCGTTGTTATTGTTTGCGGAATCGGCCTCATGAGTTGGCCGGTGCGGGTGCCAACGTCCCGATCCGACCCAACCCGACTGCCTGTTTCAGTTTTTGTTGCCGGAACCGGTTTGCTTGCCCCCAGGGTCTGTGCGCCAGGTTTCCTGGCGGATCGGCAGCTCGCGCCCATCAGGCAGTGACAGCACCTTGTTCTGCGTGATCAGCGCAGCCGACAGGCGGCCGGTGGCGAAGGCGCCGGTATCGACGCTGATCCGCCCGCCCCTGACTTTGACCTCTGGTTCGATCGTATGTCCGTGAACGATCCAGGTGGCGTCGGTTCTGGGTTGGCTTGCGAAGGCGGGGTGTCCCCACAGCAGGGTGCGGTCCTCCTGATCCGCAATCGATTTCGCCGGGTCCGCCGCGGCGTGCACGACGGTGACATTGCCGCTGGACCAGGCCAACGGACGCTTACGCAGCCATGAGATCATCTCGGCGCCAAGCGCATCGCGAAACCGGTCCCGCGCCTCGCGGAGCTGGTCCGGTGTCAGTCGCGGCGCGACGCCCGGTATCCGGTAACTGGCCAGGGTTTGCACCCCGCCGTGTTGGAGCCATCTCGCGCCTCTGCCTTCGGGATCTTGCAGGAAGGACAGCAACATCGCCTCGTGGTTGCCACCAAGGCAGATGACCCGATCCGGGCTCTGCTGGCTCATCCGGAACACGCGGTTCAGAACCGAGGCGCTGTCCTCTCCCCGATCCACGTAATCCCCGACGAACACGATCTTGCTTTGGCCGCCTGCGTCATGCGCGTCGATCCCGTCCAGAAGGCTGGCGAGGGCCCGGTCGCAGCCGTGGATATCGCCAATGGCAAAGAAGGGCTCCTCTGGCAACAGGGGGGCGGTGAATTCCACGGGTTCGGGCTGACGCCGCAGGCGCCGGATCAATCGCGTAAAGGGCATGTCTTGTCCGCCAGTGGCCAGAGAATTGGGCTATCGCGGTCTGGGCCCCGTAACAGCCACGACCGTATCGCGAATATGCCTCATAACATCCGCCATATCCATATCGGAACATATCTTTCGCGTCGATCTGCCCGGGGCCACGAACCGGGCCGTCTCCGCGCGGCGGAGCTACTTTAGGTTGCATACCCTTCCATTTGCTGGCCTATTGGTTGCGTTCGATACAGGAGGCAATCATGGACGGGCATATGCAAGGCGCACCCGCGCGGGCGCGCGACTGGGTGAAGGTTCTGGCGCAGTATCGCGACCCGGACGAAGCGCGCTCCTGGCGTGAGCTGGCGGTGACATTGGGGCCGTTCCTGGCGCTCTGGACGCTGGCCTGGACCTCGCTCGACGGGCCGCGCGGCGTGACCCTGGCAATTGCGGCGGTGCTGGGCCTGTTCCTGATGCGGCTCTTTGCGCTGCAACATGACTGCGGCCATGCGGCCCTGTTCAGGGACAGGCGTGTGAACGACCGGGTCGGGCGGGTGTTGGGTGTGCTGACCCTGTCGCCCTATACGACCTGGCGCAAGATGCACGCCACCCATCACGAGAACGCGGGCAATCTGGATGGCGACTTCATGGGGGATCTGATCGTATTGACGGTGGGGCGATACCGCGCGCTTGGCCCCTGGGGGCGGCTGGCCTATCGCATCTATCGCAACCCGGTTTTCATTCTGGGCATCTCGCCTGCGCTCCTGTTCTATGTGCTCTACCGCATTCCGGTGGGGCTGATGGCACATCGTCGCTACTGGGTGAGCTGCCTGCTGAACAACGCGGTGCTGGCGGTGATCCTGGGGGGTATGGTCTGGGCCCGGGGCTGGGAGCCTGTGCTCTGGATCTTTGTCCCCTCGACATTGGTCGGCGCCACGGCGGGGGTCTGGATTTTCTACTGCCAGCACCAATGGCACGGGGCGCAGTTCGATTTTGCCGAGGACTGGCAGGTGCACGAGGCCGCGCTGCACGGGTCGTCACAGCTTGTCCTGCCCGGCTGGATGCGCTGGTTCACCGCGAACTTTCCGATCCACCACGTGCACCACCTCTATGCGCGCATTCCCTGTTATCGGTTGCCGGAAGTCGTGCGCGACCACCCGGAGCTGGAGCCGGTAAACAAGATCACCATGGGCGAAAGCCTGCGCGGCCTGACGCTGGCCCTGTGGGATCCCGAGCGCCGGCGGCTGGTCAGTTTTGCCGAGGCCCGAGGCGTGACCGCCCCTGCATGAAATCGTCGCAGGGCGGGGGGAATGCGACGTTTGCGCAACCGGTTGATTGAATTTCTCTCCCGCTTGGGCTACACGGTGCGCGAACACCTGCGCGGGACAGCGTGGGATTTTCCCGCGCATCCGCGCCAGACAACACTGCCTCCAGCACTTCGAAAAAAGGGTAAGGAAAATGGCTGATCTCTCAAAACCGGATATTTTGTATACAATTGTAGACGAAGCGCCCGAGCTGGCCTCCGCTTCCTTCCTGCCGATCATCCGCAAGTTCGTCTCGGCGGCGGGTATCACGGTGGGCACGCCGGACATCTCGCTGGCTGGCCGAATCATCTCGACCTTTCCCGAGTACCTGACCGAAGAGCAGCGCCAGTCGGACGACCTGGCCGCGCTTGGCGAGCTGGTGAAGACCCCCGGCGCGAACGTCATCAAGCTGCCGAACATCTCGGCCTCGGTGCCGCAGCTGGTTGCCGCGATCGAAGAACTTCAGGCGCAGGGCTATGCGCTGCCGGATTACCCGGAAGAACCCTCGGGCGACGAAGAGAAAGCCGTGCGGGCCAAATATGACGGCATCAAGGGCTCGGCCGTGAACCCGGTGCTGCGCGAAGGCAACTCGGACCGCCGCTCCGCCCGCGCCGTGAAGAACTACGCCCAGAACAACCCGCATTCGATGGGCGCCTGGACCGGCGACAGCAAGACCAAGGTCTCGTCCATGCCGGGCAACGACTTCTATGCCAACGAAGTCTCGGCCACCATCACCGCCGCGCAGGCCGGTGACGCCAAGATTGAATTCGTCGCCAAGGACGGCACTGTCACCGTTCTGAAGGACGGCTGGCCGCTGGAAGAGGGCACCGTCGCCGACGCCACCTTCATGTCCGCCAAGGCGCTGGGCGCGTTCCTGGCCGAGGCGATCGAAGACACCAAGGCCGACGGCACCATGTTCTCGCTGCACATGAAAGCCACGATGATGAAGGTCTCGGACCCGATCATCTTCGGCCATGCCGTCAAAGCCTGGCTGGCGCCGGTGTTCGAGCAGTTCGGCGCCGAGATGGACGCGCTGGGTGTGAACCCGAACTCGGGCATGGGCGACCTGCTGGACCGCGTGTCGGGCAATGCCGAGATCATGGCCGCGATCGAGGCCGTGACCGCCGAACGTCCGTCGATGTACATGGTCGACAGCGACAAGGGCATCACCAACCTGCACGTGCCCTCGGACGTGATCATCGACGCCTCGATGCCCGCCGTGATCCGCGCGGGCGGCAAGGGCTGGGATGAAACCGGCGCCAAGGGTGACACCAACTGCGTGATCCCCGACCGCTGCTATGCCACCGTCTATGACGAGACCATCAACTTCTTCAAGGCCAACGGCGCGCTGGACGTGACCACCGCCGGAGCCGTTGCCAACGTCGGCCTGATGGCCCAGAAGGCTGAAGAATACGGCTCGCACCCGACCACCTTCGAAGCCCCTGCCGATGGCACCATCCGCGTGGTTCTGGCCAATGGCGAAACCCTGCACAGCCACGACGTGGAAGCCGGTGACATCTGGCGCGCCTGCACCGTCAAGAAGGCCCCGATCGAGAACTGGATCGAATTGGCCCTGGACCGTCAGCGCCTGACCGGGTCGGAAGCGATCTTCTGGCTGGACGCAAACCGCGCCCATGACGCCGAGCTGATCAAATACGTGCGTCCCGCCCTCGAAGCCGCCGGCAAGGCCGACCTGTTCCAGATCATGGCCCCGCGCGAGGCGACCGCGCAGTCGCTCGCCACGATCACCTCGGGCAAGGACAGCATCGCCATCACCGGCAACGTGCTGCGTGACTACCTGACCGACCTGTTTCCGATCCTGGAGCTGGGCACCTCGGCCAAGATGCTGTCGATCGTCAAGCTGATGAATGGCGGCGGGTTGTTCGAGACCGGTGCCGGTGGCTCCGCGCCGAAACACGTGCAGCAGCTGGTCGAACAGAACCACCTGCGCTGGGACTCGATGGGTGAATTCTGCGCTCTGGGCGAAAGCCTGAACTTCCTGGCCGACGTCAAGGGCAACGCCAGGGCCGGTGTGCTGGGCCGCGCCGCCGAGGACGCCACCCAGGGCATCCTGGACCACAACAAGTCGCCCGAGCGCAAGGTCGGCCAGCCCGACAACCGCGACAGCCACTACTGGTTCGCCCGCTACTGGGCCGACGCCCTGGCCGCGCAGTCCGACGACGCCGATCTGGCCGCCGAGTTCGCGCCGCTCGCCAAGGCCCTGGCCGATGGCGAAGAGGCGATCCTGGCCGAGTTGGCCGCAGCGCAAGGCCCGGCAGCCGAGATCGGCGGCTACTATCGCCCGTCGGTCGAGTTGAAAGCGAAAGTGATGCGCCCCTCGGCCACGCTGAACGCGATCGTCGACTGAGACCGGCATCAAGGAATGAGAAAGGCCCGGAGGGAACTCCGGGCCTTTTGCATTCGTGGGGTGGTTTTTGCAGCTAAGTCGCGGTAGCGCGCGACGAAATTCCTGAGAATCTTCTCGGGCATGTGCACCTCCTCGGCCTGGCACATGGCGATCAGCTTCTCGGCATCCTCGGGCGGGAAGTAGCCCCTGTCCTTGTAGATGCGGATGCGGGTTTCGAACCCGTCACCGTCCGCTTCCGGGTGGAACTGCGTGGCATAAACGTTATGGCCGTGACGGATCATCTGAAACGGGCAGTTTTCGCCCTCGACCAGGTGAATGACGCCGGGGGGCAGGGCCTGCATCGCCTCCTTGTGGCCGACGAAGGCGCGGAAACGGGTGTCGATCCCCGCCAGAACCGGGTCGGCCCGGCCTTCCTTGGTCAACTGGCAATTGGTGGCGCTGACCAGTTCACCATATTTGTCCTTGTTCACGCTGCCCGGCTGAAGGTGATGGCCCAGGATGCCGATGCCATAGCAACAGCCCATGAAGGGAAAATCGCGGGTGGTAATCTCGGGCATGAGGGAAAGGATCGCCGCCTCGATCCGGGCCTCGATCGGGTCTTTTGTGGCCGGGTTATCGGACACGCAGCCGGGGCCCCCGCCCACGATCACGCCCGCGTAATCGTCCAGCGACAGGCCGACCGGCAGCTCCTGCTGGTCTAGGCGGATGCGGTGGGTCTCGGCCTCGGACAGGCCACCCTTGGCCAGGATCGCCCGGAATTCGTCATCGGAGGCTTCGGTCTCGGGGCGCAGCTGCAGGATCAGAAACGGTTTCATGGGGAGGCATTTAGCGCGCCAGCCTCCCGTGCGCAACCGAGCGCCGGGAAAAGGAATATCGCAGATGCGTCATTATGCGCCCTCGATTTTGCTCACGTAAATTTGAAAACTCAAATAAGCAAATTAGTACCCGAGGCGCGTGCCGTCCCCGGGTAGCGAGGAGATAGCCACATGAAACGTTTCGCAGGCATCGCCCGGGCCGTGGGATTGGCGCTGGCTTTGGCGACCACCGGCGCGTGGGCCGAAAGCGCCGGGGATACGCCCCGGCCGCCCGCCGCCCCGCCGCCCATTCCCGTCAGCTCGACCGCGGACCACGCCGAGTTCGAGGCGCTGAAACGCGCGTTTGCCTCGGGCCCCGAGGTGACGGAAGCCTGCCTGTCCTGCCACAACGAGGCGGACGACCAACTGGCCCATTCGCTGCATTTCAAATGGGATTACGAAAGCACATCCGGCCAGACTCTGGGCAAATCCAATGTGATCAACGCCTTTTGCGGCAACGTGGCCTCGAACGAGCCGCGATGTACCTCGTGCCACGCGGGCTATGGCTGGGACGACATGTCCACGGCCCCGGCCGAGATGGAGGTGCAGCCCGACTGTCTGGTCTGCCACGATCGGTCCGGCCAGTACACCAAGACCGCGACCGGGGCAGGGCACCCGCCGCTGGACCCGGTAAAGCCGGGGACCAAGACCATTACCGGCGCGCCAGCCTGGGCCGTGGACCTGAGCAAGGCGGCGCAGAGCGTCGGCATGCCCGGTCGCGACAACTGCGGCAACTGCCACTTCTACGGTGGCGGCGGCGACAATGTGAAACACGGCGACCTCAGCTCGGTGCTCTATGCGCCCAGCGAGGAGGTGGACGTGCACATGTCGCCCGAAGGCGAAAACTTCACCTGCTCGACCTGCCATGTTGAAGAGGACCACAACTGGGCCGGGTCGCGCTATGACGTGGACATGTCGATCCCGGAAGAGGCGCAGGAACCCGGCGCCCACCGCGTCACTGCTACCTGCGAAAGCTGCCACAGCGAACAGCCGCACCCGCTGGAGGTGGCCTCGGGGCCCGTGTTCATCCGCAACCTGAAGCTCAACGACCACACCGACAAGCTGGCCTGTCAGAGCTGCCACATCCCCGAGTTCGCGCGCGGCGGCGTGCCGACCAAGACGCTCTGGGACTGGTCGACCGCCGGGCAGATGAATGCCGAGGGCAAACCTTACAGCGAGGACAACTGGACCAGCTCGACTGGCAAGGCGATGCACACCTACATGTCCACCAAGGGCAATTTCGAATATGGCGAGGACGTCGTGCCGCATTATGCCTGGTTCAACGGGTCCATCACCTACACGTTGGGGGACGAAACCATCGATCCCACCCGGACGGTCGAGATCAACCGCCTCGGCGGCGAAGCCGGCGACGGTGTGTCCAGGATCTGGCCTTTCAAGCGCATGGAGGGGCGTCAGGGTTATGACGTGAACCTGAACCGCCTGACCTACTCGAATGTCTGGGGGCCGGGTACGGACACGGCATTCTGGACCAATTTCGACTGGGGCAACTCGATTGAGGCCGGCATGGCCGCCGCCGGCGCCGAATACTCGGGCGAGTTCGATTTCGTCGACACCTACATGTACTGGCCGATCACCCATATGGTCGCGCCGGCTGAAGATGCCGTCGAATGCGCCGAATGCCATGCCGAGGACGGCCGGATGGCCGATCTTGCCGGCATCTACCTGCCGGGCAGCGATCCGAACGGCCTGACCGGGATCATTGGCAAAGCGATCCTGACGCTGGTGCTCCTGGGTGTCATCGGCCATGGCCTGCTGCGCGTGCTTGGCCGCAAATCGAAGGAGGGCTGATCCATGTCCAAACGTATCGTCAAGGTCTATCCGATCTTTGAACGCCTGTGGCACTGGATGCAGATGGCGCTGATCGTGATCCTCCTGCTGACCGGGTTCAGCCTGAACGGCCAGCTGGGGCTGGTGCCCTTCGGCCCGGCGGTGGTGTTTCACACGCTGGCGGCAGGCTTGCTGCTGATGCTGTGGATCTTCGCCACTTTCTGGCTGTTCACCACCGGCACCTGGAAGCAGTTCATCCCGCGTATCGAGGGCATGATCGAAACCGCGCGTTTCTATGCGCTCGGGGTTTTCAGGGGTGAAAAACACCCCTATCGCAAACTCTACCTTCGCAAGCACAACCCGCTGCAGGCGGCGACCTATTTCGGGCTGAAATGGGTCATCTTCCCGGTGATCTGGGTCTCGGGCCTGTTCTACCTGACCTACACCCTGTGGGAAGGTGGCGAAAGCGCCGGGGTCTGGATCGTCGTGGTGGCAAACATCCACGTGCTGGCGGGTTATGTGGTGGCCTGTTTCGTCGTGGTCCACGTGTATTTGCTGACCGTGGGACAGGGTTTTCGCCATCACGTCCGACCGATGCTCACGGGCTATGAAGAGGTCGACCTGACAACCGAGCAGGAGGCGTATCTGGAGGCCAACGAACCCGACCGCCTCAAGCCGCGCGGCGTGCCGGCCCAATAGGGCGGCACTGGCTGAGGCAAGAAGGGCGCCCCCCGGGGCGCCCTTCGCTGTGCGGGGAAGCCCGGTCGATCAGACTTCGCCCACGTTTGGTCCCTTCGCCCGCGCCCCGAACCGGATGGCCGTGTCATTCGGTCAAAACCCCGGCGTCCAACAGCTCCGGGCGGCTGGGAAACCACATGTCCTCCGGTGCAATGCGGGGGATCTTCGCCAGGAACTCCGGCGCGATGCCGCGCGCTTCCAGATAGGTCAGGTCCCGCTGCATCTCGGTCGCCGGATCCATATTCGGGTGCCCCGAGGGGATCAGCAGCGCATAGCTGTGAAAGCCCAGCCGTCCTTCCTCTCCCAATGTGCGCCGGGCCCCGGCCATGAAAACCAGGGTGCAGGCGGAACTGCAGGTGGCCTCAACATGGGTGCCGAGCCCACCGGCAAGCACCAGATCGGCAAGGCCACGGGCCGCCTGTATCTGCCCACCCGGGCTGTCCAGCACCAGGGTCGTTACGCCGGGCTGGCGTTCCAGCGCTGCCGCGACGCGGCCCGCGATGCCGATCGGAAGAACGCCGGTCAGCCGAAGCTGCGCACCCGCGAGGGTCAGGGTCACGGTCTCCTCGGGCAGGGTGCGCCCGGCCAGCGGGTCGGGGCGGGGCGGCGACAGGGGGCTGTGCAGCACCAGGCTCCACCAGATCGACAGCGACAGGAACAGCGCGACCAGCAAAGCCAGAAGCCCGGCCCAGACATGGCCGGTGGTCCCGAAACTCCGTGCCCGCTGATCGCCGTGTCGCACCAACCCGACCGCCTGCCAGAGATATACCGCAATGTCCGCGCCGATGAGCGCAAGCACGGGGATCGAGGGCAGGGGGCGGGGCAGAAGGGTCCACCCAAGCCCCAGGAGCAGCACCCGCAACCCGACCACGTTGACCCAGAGGCTGGCGCGTACGGGCAGGACGCCCCGCCAATGGGCGCATAGATAATCCGCAACGGGTCTGCGCGTAGCCATGCCTGTCAGTCTGCGGGCCGACAGCGAAATTCCCAAGCTGAATTGAAATTTTTACCTTCAGCCATAAAAAAACCCGGCCAAGGCCGGGTTCCTGATTGGGTTCGGAGGTGGCGGGTCAGCGACCCCAGGTACGCACCACGCCGGAATCCATATGCACGAAATTCGAGCCGGAGTACTTGCCAACCCCTCCGGCGCGTACGGAGGTGGCGGCCCGGTACATCTGGTTCACCGAACGGTTCTTCAAGCGCAGGTCGGCCGCCTGGCCCTTGATGTGCAGCGAGTTCCTGGCCACCCCGCGCGAGCGCGAGCGCAGCATCGCATTGGTCTGTGGCGAACGGTAGCCCGACAGCATCGTATAGGGTTCGTTGACGTCCATCAGCGAATGGGCCGCGGCCATGATGTCGACCGTGCGCGTATCTATCGAGATCGACTTGTCCAGCCGCCAGTCGCGCATGAAGTAATTGATTTCCTTGAGGGCTTCCTTGATGTATTTGCCCTCGATCCAGTAGATCGTGTCGACGCTTTCGCCGGTGCGGCCCGAATACATCGAAATGCGGCGGATGTCGCCGCCGCCGCGCAGGAAGCCCGCTGCCTTGGAGAAAGTCGGTGCCGCTGCCACCGTGGTCGCTGCGAATGCGCCAAGTAGCGCGCGCCGCGTCATGCCCGTCGAGCTGTTTTCCGTCATCTGTTTCAGCGCGTCCCGTCGCTTGCCTGTGCCCGCCGTTCTTCGCATGACCCGTTCACCATGCTTGGTTCCGGCAAAGCCCCAATATCACCTCATCCCCAGGTGCAGCGGCTTTATGCCATGGTTCGATTCGTCCGCCAAGCCCCCTTGATCCAATCGGCTGTTATTCAAGAAGAATCGGCGAAATTTCGCTGAAACAGCCATGATGTGGCAAAAACGCGCGTCCGGCGTGGCCCGAAAAGGACAAGGTCGGGATTTCCGGATGGTGCAAGGTTTTATGAATGGACTCCGTTAACTCTTCCGCGACATTATGTCAGTTATTCCTGAATTGCAGCTCGTAACCCGTGGCTCCTCCTGACCCGTGGCCGAGAATAGACCGAGGAAAACGATGACGATTTCGCGCCCGCGCCTTCGCGCCCCGTTCATGTTCAATCTGCTGGCCGTTCTGGCCCTGTTTTCGCTGTCCGTTCTGGTTTCCGCACCTGCCCGGGCGCAGAGCGCCGTGCCCGCCTTTGCCCAGGCCGTGGCCGAGGCCGCCGCGATGGACGAGGATATCGCCGCTTTCTACCGCGAAAATGGCTATCAGCAGATCTGGACCGGAACCGGCAATCGCCACAAGCAACGCCGCGCCGCGCTTTTGAAGACGTTGGCAAGGGCCGGGGACCACGGTCTGCCGGTCGCGGCCTATGATACGGAGCTTCTGAAAACCAACCTGCGCCGGGTCGGGTCGACCCGCGAACTGGGCAGGATCGAAGTCGAGATGAGCCGGCTGTTCCTGCTCTATGCGCGCCACGTGCAGTCGGGTGTGGTGGCGCCGAAACAGGTCGCTCGCGATATCTTTCGCGACGTGCCGCTGCGCAACCGCAAGGCGCTGCTGGCCGGGTTTGCGCAAAATTCACCGTCGGGTTTTCTGAAGTCGCTGGCGCCGACAGCGCCAGAATATGCGCGGCTGATGAAGGAAAAGCTGCGGCTGGAAAATCTCCTGGCCCAGGGCGGCTGGGGGGACACCGTTTCGGCCCGGTCGGTCAAGCCCGGTGCCTCGGGGGACGCCGTCGTGGCGCTGCGCAACCGTCTGGTGCGCATGGGCTACCTGCGCCGCTCGGCCACGCGCAGCTATGACGCCGACCTGCAACGCGCGGTGCAGCTGTTTCAGATCGACCACGGGCTGGAACCCGACGGCGTCGCCGGTGAGGACACGATGAAGGAAATCAACCGTCCGGTCGGCGACCGACTTAAATCGGTCATCGTGACGATGGAGCGTGAGCGCTGGATGAACATCGACCGTGGCGCGCGTCATATCTGGGTCAACCTGACCGATTTCACCACCAGGATCATTGATGACGGCAAGGTGACGTTCGAAACCCGCTCGGTCATCGGCAAGAACCGCAGCGACACCCGCAGCCCCGAGTTTTCGGACGAGATGGAGCATATGATCGTCAATCCGACGTGGAATGTGCCCCGCTCGATCGCCGTCAAGGAATACCTGCCCGCTTTGCAGCGCAATCCCCAGGCCGCCGGCCACATGCGCATCATTGATGTGCGTGGCCAGTTGGTTGATCGCTCGGCCGTGGATTTCACCCAGTATTCGGCCAGCAATTTCCCCTTCGACATGAAACAGCCCCCGTCGAACACCAACGCCCTGGGGCTGGTCAAGTTCATGTTCCCGAACCGTCACAACATCTACCTGCACGACACGCCCGAAAAGAGTCTCTTCGGCCGCGAGGTGCGGGCCTTCAGCCATGGCTGTGTCCGCCTGCAGAAACCCTTCGAATTCGGCTATGCCCTTCTGGCGCGTCAGACCGATGATCCCAGGGGTACGTTCCACCGCGCCCTGGACACCGGCCGCGAGACGCAGATCGACCTGGAGGAACACGTGCCGGTGCATATCGTCTACCGCACCGCCGTGATGCCCGCCAAGGGACGCGCGAACTACCGCCGCGATGTCTACGGCCGCGATGCGAAACTGTGGAATGCTCTGGCCGGGGCAGGGGTGGCGCTCCGCGCCGTTCAGGGCTAATCCTGTCGCGGGGGGCGCGGTGCCCCACGCGGAAAGGACAGTCATGCGCCATACGCTTGCCGAGATTGCCGCTGCTCTTGGGGGGGACCTTCTGGGCGATGGCTCGATCGAGATCACCGGCACGGCCGAACCTGCCGAGGCCGGGGCCGACCAACTGGCCATCGCGATAGACCCGAAATATGCCGATGCCTTCGCCGAGGGCGGCGCCCGCGTTGCGCTGTTGTGGGAAGGCGCCGACTGGCAGGCGCTGGGGCTGGACGGCGCGGTGACGCTGCCGCGGGGCAAGGCGGGCATGCCGGAGCTTACCCGCATGATGGACGAGGGGCCGGAAATCGCGCCGGGCATTCACCCCTCTGCGGTGATCGATCCCACCGCCGAGATCGCAGAGGGCGCCGCCATCGGCCCCCTCGTGGTGATAGGTCCGCGCGCAAGGATCGGCGCCCGCGCGCGGATCGACACGCAGACCAGCATCGGCGAAGACGTGTGGATCGGCGACGATGTCCTGCTGCACGCCGGTGTGTGCATCGCGCGGGGCGTTCGGATCGGCCACCGTTTCATTGGCAACCAGAACTGCGTGGTGGGGGGCGACGGTTTCTCCTTCACCACCCGGGACAAGAGTGCGGTCGAGGAACTGCGCGGCGATCTGGACCACGCGGGCAACGCGGTGGCCGGGTCCAGCCAGTGGCAGCGCGTGCATTCCCTGGGCGCGGTCGAAATCGGCGATGACGTTGAGCTCGGCGCGGGCTCGACCATCGACCGGGGCACCATCCGCGCTACGCGGATCGGACGTGGCACTAAGATCGACAACCTCGTGCAGATCGGCCACAACGCCGTGCTTGGCGAGGATTGCCTGGTCTGCGGCCAGGCCGGCGTGGCCGGATCGGCCCGGATCGGCAACCGCGTCGTGCTGGCGGGCCGGGTGGCGGTCAGCGACAACCTCTTTGTCGGGGATGATGTGATTGCCGGTGGGGGCGCGGGGATCATGACAAATGTCCCGGCGGGCCGCGCCGTGCTGGGCACCCCTGCGGTCAAGATGGACACGCAGCTCAAGATCAACCGCGAGCTGCGTCGACTGCCGCGTCTGGCCGACACGATCCGCGAGCTTCAAAAAGCAGTTTCACAAATGACGCAAAAGGACTAAATCACCTCTCAATTCCGGGAGGACGGAAAGGAACCATCATGTCCGAGACCATCAAGGATCGCGTCGTCGCCATCATCGCCGAACAAGCCGTTCTGGAGCCGGGAGATGTCCGCCTAGATCAGACGCTGGAAGATCTGGGCATCGAAAGCCTGGGTCTGGTCGAAAGCATTTTTGCCATTGAGGAAGCCTTCGACATTTCGGTGCCTTTCAATGCCAATGACCCGTCGGAGTCGGAGTTCGACATCTCGTCGGTCGCCGCCATCATCAAGGCGGTCGAAGGGCTGGTTGCCGAGCAGGCCGCATGACCTGCCGGGGGCGGCGCGTCGTCATTACCGGTCAGGGCACGATCAATGCCCTTGGCGCCAATGTCGCCGAGACTCTGGAGGCCATGCGCGAGGGGCGCTGCGGCATTTCCGAGCTGGAGTTCCGGGACGTCGAGCGTCTGTCGATCCGCATCGGCGGGCAGGTCAAGGGCTATGACGCGGAAGGCAAGTTCAACCGCCAGCAGATCGCGCTCTATGACCGGTTCACCCAGTTTACCCTTCTGGCCGCGCGCGAGGCGATCGGGCAGGCGGGGTTGAGCTTCTCCGGTGATCTGGCCACACGTTCGGGTGTGGTGCTGGGCACCTCCGGCGGCGGGATGAACACTCTTGATGAGAATTACCGTTCCGTTTACGAGGACGGCAAGAACCGGGTGCACCCCTTTGTCGTACCCAAGCTGATGAACAACGCCGCCGCCAGCCATGTGTCGATGGAATACAACCTCAAGGGGCCGTCCTTCACCGTTGCAACCGCCTGTGCCAGTTCGAACCACGCGATGGGCCAGGCGATGCAGATGATCCGCCATGGTGGCGCCGATGTGATGATCACTGGCGGGTCCGAGGCGATGCTGTGTTTCGGCGGGATCAAGGCCTGGGAAGGGCTGCGCGTCATGTCAAAGGACGCCTGCCGGCCGTTTTCCGCCAATCGCAATGGCATGGTCCAGGGCGAGGGCGCGGCGATCTTCGTTTTCGAGGAGTATGAACACGCCCGCAAGCGCGGGGCCGAGATTCTGGCCGAGGTTGTCGGTTTCGCGATGAGCTCGGATGCCTCCGACATCGTCATGCCCTCGAAACAGGGGGCGGCGCGGGCGATCAGGGGGGCGATGCAGGACGGCGCGCTGAACGCCGAGGATATTTGCTATGTCAACGCGCATGGCACCGGCACGGCGGCCAATGACAAGACCGAATGCGCAGCGGTGGCCGATGCCTTCGGACACCATGCCGACGACCTGATGATCAGCTCGACCAAGTCGATGCACGGCCACCTGATCGGCGGCACCGGCGCGGTGGAGCTTCTGGCCTGTATCATGGCTCTGCGCGAGGGGGTGATCGCCCCCACGATCGGCTATGAGGAGCCGGACCCGGAGTGTGCGCTGGACGTCGTGCCGAACGTGGCGCGCGAGGCTGAGTGCAAAGCGGTATTGTCCAATGCTTTTGCCTTTGGCGGGCTCAACGCGGTGCTGGCCCTGCGCAAGGCGGCGTGACCCCGCTGCTCTCTCCGCCTGCAACGCAAAACGCCGCCCATCGGGGCGGCGTTCGCAGGTTCAGGCTTTGTGCCCGGTCTATTGCTGCGGCGCGGCCGGAACGGTCAATGCGTCATAGGCGGCAGTGAACCCGGTGAGCGACAGCGACAGGTTCACCCGCTGATCCGGTGCAATCGCAGGCACGATCGATGCCGTGGCAACATTGCCGGCCTTCATCTGATGGATTTCGTCATCGGTCAGGCCCAGTTGCACGACGCAGCCCTGTGCGGTGCAGAGGCGGAAGGCGTATTGTTTGCCGCTCCCACCGTCCACCGACAGGGTCAGCCGTTCGGTCAGCAGGGTCTCAAGCGGCGCCACGAAGGTTCCGACGGCGGCGGCCTGGGCGCCCTCTTGCAGGCGCATCAGGTTGAATTCCGCCACCGGAGTGCCGTCGCTGTCTTTCAGAAGCTGATACATCTGGCAGGGGTCTTCGCCATTCGGGTTGAAGGCGCAGCGGCGCTCCCAATCGCCATGGACCTCCGCAACATAGACCTGGCCCGGCTGGCGTTCGGCGGTGACGTCGCTGCCCATGTCCAGCCCGGATGTGGCATCGGCGGTGCCGGCCTCTCCGTTTTCCTGTGCCTGGGCGGCCGGGACGGTGCTCAGCGCGACCAGTACGGCAAGGGTCAGCGGTTTCAACAAATCTGCCTTCATGTCCAATGTCCTGTGTTTTTCATGAACCTGTTCGGGCGGATGCTTATCATGGCCGGAGCATGCTGTCAGGCGCAAAAGGGGCCCGGATTGCGTCATGGGGGAATCCAGCCGACCGATGTCGCCAATGGCGCGTTCCGCCCGGAACCTGACGCAAACATGCGTGCGTTACGGATCGGTGCATGATAGCGATGCGGTGATGGTTCCGTTCGGTGGCGCAAGGCGCTGGACGGTCAGGGAACACGGTGCGGCGCCCGCGATCGGATCAACGGTGCCAAGTCCGCGACTGCCCCCGCAACTGTAGGCGGCGAGCTCCCCGGCATGACCACTGACCTGACGCTTTCGCGCCGAGGGTCGGGAAGGGCCGGACACGCTATGACCCGCAAGTCAGGAGACCTGCCATCACCCTGAAAGAAACCCGGGCGGGGTGCCCCGGCGTGGATGTTCCGATCCGCCCGGCACCCCCATTGAGACGCGCGGAGGGCGACATGAACCGGAAAGACGAAACGATTATCTGCACAACCTGTCCGATCACGGGGGGGGCCTGTTTGCAGGGCCATGCCCTTTTGACCCGTCTGGCTGCGGCCATCGGGGCCGCTGGCGATACGCTGGACGAGGAATTCGAGATCACCGGCGCCGCTGACGTGGCGGGCTGCGGACGGGCCTGCCGCCTGGCCTGGCGCGCCACGCGGGACGAGGCGTGGCTGGCCGGCGATGTCGATGAGGACATGCCCCAGGACCGGGTCTGGGCCGCCGCCCGCGCCGGGCGCGGATTGGTCATCGCCACCCGTCGGGCCGAGATGATCCTGAGCTGAAGCGCCCGGACAGCAGTCAGCCTGAAACACCCCCGCGCAGCCCGGCGGGCTTGCCGGTCTGCGCGGGCTTTGTGCCCTGCGGTTGACGTACCGACGCCTGCCCATAGGGGGGCTGAAGCGTTTCCACTCAAGCCTGAGACAGGATTGAGTGGAAACCCCGTGAAACCTGTCAATGCTGTGGGCGTTTAGAGCAAACTCCGTGGTTCAGGTTTTCGCCGAAGCGCTTATTTGCCGGAACAACCAAAGAAAAAGGGCCCCGAGAAAGGGCCCTTTTCCTGATTTTTCACTCCCTGCCGGACTGGCCGGCTTATTTGTGAGGGAACGCTATGACGTTTGTTCGCAACGGTCAACAGGGCAAATTGGTTGTTTTTGCACATTTTGGTTGTTTTTGCGCATTTCCGAAAAAAGCCGCGCCCGGGGGCGCGGCCAGTCTGACAGGGAGGAAGTCATCCGGGCGAAAGAGAACGCTGCCCGGATGTATTAACCCTAGCACAGGAAGGTTAATTTTGTATCTTCAACCCACAATATTTTTTCAGGCGGTAAGGGCAAGATCATGGGCAGCGACATGGACGGGCGTATTTTCATAGGCGGCGGTGACGAAAACTATGCGGTGAAACAAGGCCTTCTGCTGAAATACGCCAACCGTCACGGGTTGATCGCCGGAGCCACCGGCACTGGCAAGACTGTTACCCTGCAAATCCTGGCGGAAGGCTTCGCCGCCCAGGGCGTGCCCGTTTTTCTGTCCGATGTGAAGGGCGACCTGTCGGGCCTGGCCGCGGCGGGTTCGGACGGGTTCAAGCTGCACGAGGCCTTTATGAAACGCGCGGGCACGATCGGCTTTGACGACTTTGCCTACCGGGCCTTCCCGGTGACGTTCTGGGATCTCCACGGCGAGCAGGGCCACCCGATCCGCACCACCGTGTCCGAGATGGGCCCGCTTCTGCTGGCGCAGTTGCTGGAGCTGACCGAGGCGCAGGAAGGCGTGCTGAACATCGCCTTTCGCGTGGCCGACGAACAGGGGCTGCCGCTGCTGGACCTCAAGGACCTTCAGGCGCTGCTGGTCTGGGTCGGCCAGAACGGCAAGGACCTGTCCCTGCGCTATGGCAATGTCTCGGCCAGTTCAGTCGGGGCGATCCAGCGGGCGCTGCTGGTGCTGGAAAACCAGGGTGGCGCGAGACTGTTCGGAGAACCGGCGCTGGAGCTCGGCGACATCATGCGCACGGATACCGACGGGCGCGGGCGTATCTCGATCCTGGCTGCCGACAAGCTGATGGGCTCGCCCAAGCTCTATGCCACCTTCCTGCTCTGGCTGCTGTCGGAACTGTTCGAGGAACTGCCCGAGGTCGGCGACCCGGACAAGCCCAGGCTGGTGTTCTTTTTCGACGAGGCGCACCTCTTGTTCGACGACGCGCCCAAGGCGCTTCTGGACAAGGTGGAACAGGTGGCGCGCCTGATCCGGTCCAAAGGCGTGGGCGTTTATTTCTGCACCCAGAATCCGGCGGATGTGCCCGAGGACATCCTGAGCCAGCTCGGCAACCGTATCCAGCACGCGCTTCGCGCCTTCACCGCCAAGGACCGACGCGAGCTGCGCCAGGCCGCCGAGACCTATCGCGACAACCCGCGTTTCGAGACCGAGGACGCAATCCGCGAGGTCGGGGTGGGGGAGGCGGTGACGTCAACCTTGGAAGCCAAGGGGGCACCCGGGGTGGTGGAACGCACCCTGATCCGCCCACCGTCGTCGCAGTTGGGGCCGCTCGATCCGGGAGAGCGCAAGACACTGATCAACGCCTCTCCGATTGCCGGAAAGTACGAGGAGCTGCGCGACCGCGAGAGCGCCTATGAGGTGCTGACCAGACGCGCCGCCGATGCGGCGCGACAGGCCGAGGAGGCGGAAAAGGCGGAGGAGGAAGCCGGGAGCACAGCCGAGCGTGAATACCGTGCCGGGCGCCGGTATTCCGGCACGCGTGTTGGCCGGTCCTCGTCGCGTTCGACCCGCAAGAGCCGCGCGCGCAAGTCCGAAAGCTTTGGCGAGGCCATGGCCAATGTGGTGATCAAGGAGCTGAAGGGCACCACCGGCCGGCGCATCGTGCGCGGGATTTTCGGAACCCTGTTCAAGGGGCGCTGACAGCAGGTTCACGCGAGGTGCGTTCGGAAAACTCCAGCCGGGTGGCACGCGGGAGACATACAGCCGCTTGGGGCAAATGCAGGGCGCGGCCCCAGGCGGATCTCTTTACGCCTAAAGCTTGCTGATCTTCAGCTCGGCAATACGGTGGCCTTCCCGGCGCACCACCTGGAAGCGGAAGCCGTGGAACGAGAACACCTGCCCCTCGTTCGGGATCATCTGCGCTTCGTGAATGACCAGACCGGCAATCGTGTTGGCCTCCTCGTCCGGCAGACCCCAGTCGGTCATGCGGTTGAGGTCGCGAATGGTCATTGCGCCATCAACCAGAAAATGCCCGTCGTCGGCGCGGGTCAGTTCCGGCTCGCTTTCCGTGTCGAACTCGTCAGTGATCTCGCCCACGATCTCTTCCAGGATGTCCTCGAGCGTGATCAGCCCCTGCAGAGATCCGTATTCGTCAACCACCAGGGCAAAATGCGTGTGGCGGCGCAGGAACTGGCGCATCTGGTCGTCCAGCGTGGTGGTTTCGGGGATGAAATACGGCTCCTTGGCCACTTCCATCACGTCGAATTCCTCCAGCGCACGGCCCTGGGCCTGGGCGGCATACATGGCGCGGCTCAGATCCTTGGCATGGATCACGCCGACGATGTTCTCGGGCTCGTTGCGAAAGACGGGCAGGCGGGTGTGCGGGCTGGCCAATGCCTGTTCCAGCACTTCGATGGCGGACTGGCCCGCGTCGATCATCTCGATCCCGGACCGGTGCAGCATGATCTCCTCGACCACGCGGTCGCCAAGGTCGAGCGCCCCGAGCAGGCGGTCGCGGTCTTCCTTTTCCACCGCGCCCTCGCTATGGCCCAGGCTGATCGCACCTGCGATTTCTTCGCGCACGGCCAGGATATGGCTGTCCGGGTCGGTCTTGACCCCGAACAGGCGTAGCATCAGACGGGTAATGCTGCGCACGGTGGCAACCACCGGGGCCAGCAGCAGGATCACCAGTTTGATCGGGGCAGAGACCCGCGCGGCTGCCACCTCGGGGTTGGTGATCGCATAGGTCTTGGGCAGCACTTCGGCAAAGATCAGGACCAACAGCGTCATCACCAGCGTCGCCAGCGCCACGCCGCTGTCGCCGAACAGGCGCGTGAACAGTGCGGTGGCCAGCGAGGCCGCCAGAATGTTCACCAGATTGTTGCCCAGCAGGACCGAGCCGATCAGGCGTTCGTTATCCTCGGTGATGTCCAGCGCCCGCTGCGCGCTCAACTCGCCCCTGTCCGCGCGCGAGCGCAGCTTGCCGCGCGAGGCGGCGGTCAGCGCGGTCTCGGAGCCCGAGAAAAAGGCGGACAAGACCAACAGCCCGGCTATCGCGCCGGAGGTGATCCAGAACCCGGTATCAAGAAGCGTCGAGGCCTCGTCCATTTTTGCCTTCCAATTCCATTGTCTTTCTGTGGCTTGCGCTATCTTATGGGCCCCGGACGGAGGGCTTTCAAGGGAGGAGGCCATGCGCATTGCCGATCTGGGCACGCTGACGGGCAACATTCTGTGTTTCGGCGGGCCCCTGTCGAACCTGCAGGCTCTGGCGGCGTTGCAGGGAGAGGCCGCGCGGCATGGTGTCCCCGAAGGCAATCTGATTTGCACGGGAGATATCTCGGGTTACTGCGGGCAACCGGCCGAAACACTGGCTCTGATCCGGCGCAAGGGGGCACATGTGGTGGCGGGAAATGTCGAGGTGCAGCTGGCCATGGGGGCGGCGGACTGCGGTTGCGGGTTCCGGCCGGGCTCGGCCTGCGATCTTTTGTCGGGGGCCTGGTATGCGCATGCGGATCGGGCCCATGACGCGGCGGCGCGCGTCTGGATGGAGGATCTGCCGGACATGGCCGTCTTCGCCCATGAGGGGCGGCGCTACGCGGTCATTCACGGTGGTTTCACGGATATCGCGCGATTTCTCTGGCCGACCAGTTCGCACACGGAATTCGCGCTGGAACTGGCCGCGATCCAGGCCGCGGCCGGGCCCGTGGACGGGGTGATCGCCGGTCATTGCGGCCTGGCGTTTGAACGGGACATCTCGGGCATTCACTGGATCAACGCAGGCGCCATCGGCATGCCACCCCATGACGGGCGTCGCCAGACGCGTTACGTCAGCCTGCACTCCGACGGTGCGCGGTTTCACGCGCTGGACTATGATGTGCCGGGCGCGGTGGCGGCGATGCGGGCGGCGGGGCTGACACAGGGATACGACCGTGCACTGGAAACGGGCTTCTGGCCCAGCGAAGACATTCTGCCCGAGGAGATGCGGCTGTGAGCGAATTGATGAACCAATTGGTGGCCTTTGCCCATTGTCGTCCGAAACACGCCGAGGACGCACGCCGCATGATGCGCCTGTCCCTGCTGGACTGGGCCGCATGTGGCCGGGCCGGTGCCGGGGAGCCCGTTGCGCGGATTACCCGCGACATGGTTCTGACCGAAGGCGGGCAGGGGGCGGCGTCGCTGTTCGGCTCTGAGGCCACGGTGCCGCCCCGGGCGGCCGCACTGGTGAACGGGGCCAGCTCCCATGCGCTCGACTATGACGACACGCATTTCGCCCATATCGGCCACCCTTCGGTGGCGGTGATCCCGGCGGCCCTGGCCGTGGCGCAGGTCGAAGGGGCGTCGGGCGAGGCCTTTCTGGATGCCTGCCTGGTCGGGATCGAGGCCTCGATCCGCATTGGCACCTGGCTGGGCCGGTCGCATTACCAGATCGGGTTTCACCAGACCGCCACCGCAGGGGCCTTCGGCGCCACCGTGGCGGCGGCGCGGCTCATGGGGCTGGACCCGGACCGGACCGCTCAGGCGCTGGGCGTTGCCTCGACCCGGGCAGCCGGATTGAAAAGCCAGTTCGGCACGATGGGCAAACCCTATCACGCGGGCCTGGCCGCGCAGACCGGGGTGGAAGCGGTCCAACTGGCCCGCGCCGGGTTCCAGTCCAATCCGGCGGGGCTGGACGGGGCGCAGGGTTTCGGTCCAACCCATGCCGGGGAGGGCAACCTGTCCGCCTTCGACGGGATGAACGAGGACTGGTGGATCCTGTCGATCAGCCACAAGTTTCACGCCTGCTGCCATGGCACCCATGCGATGCTGGAGGCGCTGGCGACCCTGCCGCCTGCGAATTCGGTAGACGAGGTCGTGGTCGCCACCCATCCGCGCTGGCTGTCGGTTTGCAATATCCCGGCGCCCGCAACGGGGCTGGAGGTAAAATTTTCCTACGCCCATGTGGCGGCGATGGCGCTGTCGGGCGTGCCCACCGGCGCCCTGCAGAGCTTTTCGGACGCCGTGGCGCGGGATCCGGCTCTGGTGACGCTGGCGGCCAGGGTGCGGGTGGAAGCGGACGAGGCGATCCGGGAAACCGCGGCAAGGGTGCGCGTGAACGGGCAGGAGGCGGAGTTCGACCTCGATGCGCCGATGGCGCTGGCGTTGAGGCAGGAGAAACTGCTGACCAAGGCCCGCGCCCTGTTGGGCACGCCAGCGGATAAACTGTGGCAGGGGATCGAGGCGGGACCGGACCTTGGGGCTTTGACCCGATAGCCGGAGCATCGCCGCTGCGCTCCCAATAGAAAAAGGCGGGGCCCAGACCCCGCCTTCCTCCTGCGTTTTGCGTGAGTGGTTACGACGTGAAGTCGTAGGCGCGTTCGCCGTGAACCGAGAGGTCCAGACCGTTGGTTTCGGTTTCCGGATCGACGCGCAGCGGCGTCACAAGGCCAACCAGCTTGATCAGCACGAAGCTGACGGTCACGGTAAAGGCCCCGACGATCACCAGCGACCCGGCTTGGGCGACAAAGCTGCCGTAGCCGAACACCGCGATCATGAGCGCGCCGAAGATGCCGCCGACACCATGTACCGCGAAAACGTCCAGCGTGTCGTCGATCTTGAGCTTGTTGCGTATCACGTTCACCGCCTCCTGGCAGAGGATGCCGGCCACTGCGCCGATGATCAGCGCTTCGATGGGGCCGGTGACGCCTGCCGCCGGGGTGATCGAGGCCAGGCCGGCAATGGTGCCTGTCACCAGGCCGACCAGCGAGGCCTTGCCGTATTTGATCTTCTCCCACAATGCCCAGGTCAGCGAGGCGGTCGCGGCCGAGATATGCGTGACGGTGATCGCCATGGCGGCCGAGCCATCCGCCGCCAGCGCCGAGCCCCCGTTGAAGCCGAACCAGCCGACCCAGAGCATCGCGGCGCCGATCATGACGAAGCCGGGCGAATGCGGCGGGGTGGTGCGGTTTCTGCGCGGACCCAGGAAGATCGCGATCATCAGCGAAGCAATCGCCGCGGTCTCATGCACGACAATGCCACCGGCAAAGTCGATCACGCCGGTTTCGCCGAAGATGCCACCGTCGGACAGCATGCCACCGCCCCAGATCCAGTGCACGACCGGCGCGTAGACCAGCAGCATCCACAGCGACGAGAACAGCAGCACGAAGCCGAAGCCGATGCGTTCCACATAGGCCCCGACGATCAGCGCGGGGGTGATGATGGCGAAGGTCATCTGGAAGGCGAAGAACAGGACCTCGGGCAGGGTGCCCGACAGGCTGTCGGCATCCACGCCCGTCAGGAAGGATTTGCCCAGCCCGCCCCAGACCCCGGTTTCTCCGGGCCCGAAGGCGATCGAATATCCGAAGGCGAGCCAGATCACGCTCATCAGGCAGGCGATGGCATAGACATGCATGAAGACGCTCAGCACATTGCGCGCGCGCACCAGCCCGCCGTAGAACAGCGCCAGACCAGGCAGCGACATGAACAGGACCAGCGCGGTTGCGGTGATGATCCAGGCGGTATCCGCTCCGTTCATTTTTCCCCTCCGAATTTCCTTGAGATCAGGTTGAAAGCCTTTCTGGCGAAGGAATGCGCAAAAGAAAGCTGAGGGGTCGTATTTCGTGGGGAATTTGCGGGCGTTTCTCAAACTGCCCGCTTTTTGAGCGCCTTTTTGCCGTTCTGGCAGGCAAATGGGCAGAGCGTGGTTAGCGCCCTGCCGCTTCTTTCAGCAAGGTGATGGCGTGTTCGGCGGCAGCGTCCCGCACGATCGCGCGGCCCGGGCCGCCGAATTCCACGGTTTCGGTGCGCATCCATCTGTCGCGGGTGATGGCGAAACAGACACGTCCCTCGGGTTTGTGCTCGGACCCGCCGGGCCCGGCGATCCCGGTGATCGACACGGCGATGTCGGCAAGCGACCGGGTCACGGCGCCACGTGCCATCTCGGCGGCGACCTCTTCGCTGACCGCGCCATGGGCGGCCAGAGTACCAACGGCAACCCCCAGCATTTCCACCTTGGCGGCGTTGGAATAGGTGATGAAACCGCACTCCATCACATCCGAGCTGCCGGCCAGATCGGTGAGACGCGCGCCAACCATCCCACCGGTGCAGCTTTCGGCGGTTGCAATGCGCAGCCCCTTGGCGCGGCAGAGGTTCAGCAGTTCCGCGACGCTCACCTCAGGCCCCCAGCAGCCCGTGCGCCGCATAGGCCAGCACGATAACGGTGAATCCGGCGGCAAAGCCCGCATAGACATCGTCCAGCATGACACCCGCCGCGTCCCCGCGCCGGTCGGCGGCGCCGATCGGGCCGGGCTTGGTGATGTCGAACAGGCGGAAGGCCAGGAAGGCGACGATCCAGCCCGGGTAGAGCGCCAGGATATCCACCCCCATCATGCGCGCGCCGAAGCTGACCGGCAGAAGCGCGATCCACATGCCGACCACCTCGTCGATGACAACCTCGCCCGGATCATGGTTGTCGCTGCCCGCCGTATAGGCTCGGGTGGCATAGAGCCCGGCCATGTAGGCGACGATGGTGGCAATGGTCAGCGCCAGCGGCCCGCCGATCTGGTGCAGCACCCAGGCCACGGGCAGGGCGGCGAGGCTGCCCCAGGTGCCCGGCGCCGGTTTCATCAGGCCCGCGTAGAAAAATGTGGCAATCAGTTTCGCGGTCGCGTGGTTCATGTCATGCCCCCTCAGCCCTTGATCAGCGTTGCGACGGCCATGGCCGCGATACCTTCCTCGCGGCCGGTAAAGCCCAGCCGTTCGGATGTGGTGGCTTTCACCGAGATACGGTCCACCCCGATACCCATGATGCCCGCCAGCGCGTCCCGCATGGCCGGTGCATGCGGCCCGATCTTGGGGCGCTCGCAGATCAGGGTCACGTCGACATTGGCGATGGCAAAGCCGCGTTCGGTGGCGCGCGACACGGCGTGGCGCAGGAAGATGTCGCTTTCCGCCCCTTTCCACTTCATGTCCGAGGGCGGGAAATGCTGGCCGATATCGCCATCCGCGAGCGCGCCGTAGATCGCGTCGGTAAGCGCATGCATGCCCACGTCGGCGTCCGAATGGCCCTTCAGCTTTCTGGTGTGGGGGATTCTGACGCCACAGAGGATGACATGATCGCCCTCCTCGAACGCGTGCACGTCGTAACCTTGTCCGGTGCGGATATCCATCTGTCCTCGCAGCAGTTTCTCGGCCCGGGCGAAATCGCCGGGCGTGGTGATCTTGATGTTGCGTTCGTCGCCTTCGGTGATGGCGACGGAAAGACCCGCGGCACGGGCAACCTCGACATCGTCCGCGGCCCCACCCGGATGGGCGCGATGGGCGGCGAGGATCTCGGCAAAGCGGAAACCCTGCGGGGTCTGGGCACGGTAGAGCCCCGCACGGTCCCGGGTGCCGCTGACCTGCCCGCGCTCGCCACGCCAGAGCGCGTCCGTGACGGCCAGCGCAGGGGCGGCGCCGGAGGAGGTCTCAAGCGCGGCGATGACATCGGAGATGATCCTGTCGCTGACGCAGGGGCGCGCGACGTCGTGGATGAGCACGCGATCTACGGGCGTTTCGGACAGCGCATCCAGCCCTTGCGAAACGCTTGCGTCGCGCGTGGCGCCGCCGGGCACGCAGGTAACGCCGGGAAAATGCGCGGCCATGGCCATGTCATCGGGATGCAGCACCAGCACGATCGGCCCGACCTCGGCGTGATCGGCAAACCGCGCCACCGTGTGTTCGGCCATCATCCGCCCGGCCACGGTCTGCCATTGCTTGGGCATCTCGCCCCCGGCGCGGGTGCCGCGTCCGGCGGCGACGATCAAGGCTGCTGTTGTCATGCGCCCTGTTTACGCATTGCCGAATTCAAGGACAATGCCTGCCCGTCATTGCTGGAAGTTGCGTAAAAAATATGCAATTGATGAATTATCAGTCATTTCACCTCAGAAAAAATTGTGACCTTCCATCGGGCTGGCCACTATCGGGGCAGTTGCACAAGGAATAGGCATGTCGATTTCGCTCGGCGCAGTCACTCTGGACCCTCCCGTGATCCTGGCCCCGATGGCCGGGATCAGCGATCTGCCGTTTCGCCAGCTTGTGGCCGGGTTCGGCGCGGGGCTGGTGGTGTCGGAAATGGTGGCCAGCCAGGAAATGGTACAGGCCAAGCCGGGGGTGCGTGAACGGGCCGAACTGGGCTTTGGCGAGCACAACACGGCGGTGCAGCTGGCCGCGCGCGACGTGCATTGGGCCGGGGAGGCCGCGCGCATGGTCGAGGCAAACGGCGCCAGGCTCATCGACATCAATATGGGCTGCCCTGCCCGCAAGGTGGTGGGCGGCATGTCGGGCTCGGCGCTTCTGCGCGACCTGCCGCTGGCGCTGGAGCTGATCGAGGCGATTGTCGGCGCGGTGTCGATCCCCGTCTCGCTGAAAACGCGACTGGGTTGGGACGACAGCCTGATGAACGCGCCCGATCTGGCGCGGCAGGCCGAGGCGGCGGGCATCCGGATGATCACCATCCACGGGCGCACGCGCTGCCAGTTCTACAAGGGGCATGCCAACTGGGCCGCCATTCGCGCGGTGAAGGACGCGGTCTCGATCCCGGTCATCGCGAACGGCGACATTACCAGCCCCGCCACCGCCCGCGCCGCTTTGGAGGCCTCGGGCGCGGACGGGGTGATGATCGGACGCGGGGCAGGGGGGCGGCCCTGGCTGCTGGCGGAAGTGGCGCATCATTTGCATGGCAGACCGATGCCCGCGATCCCCTCCGGGTCCGAGCTGATCGACATGGTCTCGCGGCACTATGAGGCCAGCCTCGATTTCTACGGCCCGGCTCTGGGCGCGCGGGTCATTCGCAAGCATCTGGGATGGTACATGGACGCGACCGGCACCCCGCCCGATCTGCGCCGCGAGGTGCTGTCCTCCCGCGATCCGGCCCGCGTCCTGGCGCTGCTGCCCGAGGCGCTCCGCCAGCAGGAGGCCGCGTGATGGAAAGCGACACGCTCTGGTCCTCGCTTCCGGTGCCGGCAATCCTGATCGACGCGGATGACAGCATTGCCCAGGTGAATACGGCGGCCGAGCTGTTCCTGAACGCCTCGGCCAAAAGCCTGATGGCGAAACCCGTCTTCGACCGGCTGCATATCGACGCGGCGCTGGACGATGCCTTTGCCCGGGTGCGCGCCAACCAGGGGGCGCTGTTCATCAACACTGTGGACGTGGGGTCGGGACAGACAGCGCCGGTGGAATGCAATGTGCAGATTGCCCCGCTGGCGGGCACCGACCAGGTGCTGATGCTGTTGCAACCCCGCCAGATTGCCGACCGTCTGGGGCGAGCTCACGGGGTGAAATCCGCTGCCGCCTCCGCGATCGGCATGGCCGAGATGCTGGCCCATGAGATCAAGAATCCGCTGGCGGGCATTACCGGAGCTGCACAGCTTCTGTCGATGGGGCTGTCGCCCGAAGATCAGGAGCTGACCGACCTCATCGTCGCCGAAAGCCGCCGTATCGTGGCACTTCTGGACCAGGTCGAGCAGTTCGGCAACCTGCGCCCACCCGCCCGGCGGGTGGTGAACATACATGACCTGTTGGACCGGGCCCAGAAGTCCGCGCGGGTCAGCTATGGCGCACATATGGCCATCGTGGAACAGTTCGACCCCTCGCTTCCGCCGACCTTCGTGGATGGCGACCAGTTGATGCAGGTCTTTCTGAACCTGCTGAAAAACGCGGCCGAGGCCAACCCCAAGGGCGGCACCATTACAATTCACACCTTCTATGACCACGCGCTGCGCCTGCGCCGCAAGGACGGCACCGGCAATTCTCTGCCCCTGCAGGTCGAGATCATCGACGACGGTCCCGGCATCCCGCCCGGCATCGCCGCCCAGGTCTTCGACCCTTTCGTGTCAGGGCGTGAAAACGGCACCGGGCTGGGCCTGGCCCTGGTGTCGAAGATCATCAATGACCATGATGGCTGGATCACGCTGGACAGTGTGCCGGGGCGTACCGTTTTCCGAATATCCCTGCCAGTGGCGCCCCGTGACGCCACTGCCGATCTCGCCACGCCTGAACCCCAAGGAGACTGACCCATGGACGGCACCGTACTTGTCGCCGACGACGACCGCACCATCCGCACCGTTCTGACCCAGGCGCTGACCCGTGCAGGCTGCCGGGTGCACGCGACCAGTTCTCTGGTTACGCTGAAACGCTGGGTCGAGGAAGGGCGCGGGGATCTTGTGATCTCGGACGTGGTGATGCCGGACGGAAACGGGCTGGAGGCGCTGCCGGAAATCTCCCAGACGCGACCGGACCTGCCGGTGATCGTGATCTCGGCGCAAAACACGATCATGACCGCGATCCAGGCGGCCGAGGCCGAGGCGTTCGACTACCTGCCCAAACCCTTCGACCTGCCAGACCTGATGAAACGCGCCTCGAAGGCACTGGAGCGCAAACGCATGCGTCCAACCGCGCCGCGCGATGCGGCCGAGGGCGGGGACGACCTGCCGCTGGTCGGGCGCACACCGGCGATGCAGGCGCTCTACAAGCTGGTGGCGCGGGTGATGAATACGGAGCTGCCTGTGATGATCACCGGCGAAAGCGGCACCGGAAAGAGCCTGATCGCCCGCGCCATTCACGACTTTTCCGATCGGCGCAACCTGCCCTTCGTGGTGGTGACGCCGGATGATCTGGGACCGATCGACGGCCCGGCCCAGGTGCTGTCGCGCGCGGGCCAGGGCACGATCCTGTTCGACGAGGTGGGCGACCTGGATGAGGATGCGCAGGCTCGGGTCACGCGCATGCTCGACAGTCTCACCGACCCGGCGCCGCGCATCCTGTCAACCTCGCAGCTCGACATGCAGAAGAAGATAGACCAGGGCGATTTCCGCCAGGATCTGTTCTATCGCCTGGGCGGGGTGACGATTCCGGTCCCTTCCCTGCGCGAACGGCTGGAAGACATCCCGTCACTGGCCGAACATTTCCTGACCCGGGCCGAGCGCGACGGGCTGTCCCCGCGTCGCCTGTCCGACGCTGCCGCCGAGGTGCTGCGCACCTATCCCTGGCCCGGCAATGTGCGGCAGTTGGAAAACACCGTCCAACGGTTGATGGTGACTGGGGCCGAGGAAGAGATTTCGCGCACCGAGGTCGAGGCCACCCTGGGCGCCCCCTCGGGCGGCGTGCTGCCGCAGGCGGTGGAGGGCGAAAAGCTCTCGGCCTCGGTCGCGCGCCACCTGCAACGCTATTTCGACCTGCACGGCGGCACCCTGCCACCGCCCGGGCTGTACCAGCGCATCCTGCGGGAAATCGAACTGCCGCTGATCGAAATCGCGCTTGATGCCACCGGTGGAAACCAGGCGAAATGCGCCGATCTTCTGGGCATCAACCGGAATACTCTGCGCAAGAAGATCACGGACCTTGGAATCGAGGTGACACGGCGCCGCAAATTGATGTAAAAAGGCCACAGGCGTGGCAAAAGGGCGTCAGACCCTGTGAGTGAACACGCTGCGGTGGCCGTTTTGGCGGCGTATTTGATGGGGTATTTGCGTGGTGGCGCGCAACGGGTCGTTATCTACCTGGGAGAGGCTGAATCGCCTGCGCAAACTGCGCCGGGCGACGACTTTTGCCAGTTTCGGACTGGTCACGCTGGGCCCGGTCCTGGCTTTGTCCACCTGGCTCATCCTCGGCCCTCTGGATCAAGGGGCACGCTCAAGCGTTCTGCGACTGATTCTGCTGGCCGACCTCGTCTACGTGCTGGCCGTGGCAACGATGGTCTTTGCGGGCGTGGCCCGAATGGTGGCCGCCCGGCGGCGCAAATCGGCGGGATCGCGCCTTCACCTTCGCCTGACCGGCGTTTTCGCCGTTGTGGCACTGGTCCCCACCGTGCTGGTGGCGATCTTTGCAACACTCACGGTGAACGTGGGGATCGAAGGATGGTTTTCGGACCGGGTCAGCCGCGTGGTGAACAACTCGCTGGCCGCCGCCCAGGCCTATGAGCGCGAACACCAGGACGATCTGTTGGAGGACGCCAGGGTGCTTGCCACCTATCTGGATCGCCAGCGCCGGGTGCAGCGTATCCTGCCGGATTCCAGTCTCAGGGTTCTGTTGGCCGAAGGGCAGGTGAACATCCAGCGCGGGTTGCGCGAGGCTTTCGTGATCAATTCAGACGGCGATATCCGGGTGCGTGGCGACCGTTCCTACCGCTTCGATTACGAACCGCCTTCGGGCGAGCTGATAGCCAGGGCGATGCAGGGCGAGGTGGTGTTGGTCCAGGATTGGGACAACAACGAATTCCGGGCTCTGGTGCGGTTGGAGGCCTTTTCCGACCATCTGCTTTACGTCTCGCGCAATGTGGATGGGGATATTCTGAACCTGCTGGATGAAACTCAGGAAACGGTGGTGTTCTACAATCAGCAGGAAAGCCAGCGCGGCGCGATCCTGTTCGAATTCGCCCTGATCTATCTGGGCTTTGCGGTGATCATGATCATCGCCGCGATCTGGATCGGCATGTGGTTTGCCGAGCGTCTCTCACGCCCCATCGGACGCCTGGCCGCGGCCGCCGAACGGGTGGGTGAGGGCGATCTGAACGCCCGGGTGATCGAAGAGGAAGGTGACGACGAGATCGCCACAATGGGCCGTGTGTTCAACCGCATGACCGGCCAGTTGAAACTGCAGCGCGACGCGCTGTTGGAAAACACCCGGCAGATCGAGCGCCGCCGCCGCCTGTTCGACAGTGTGCTGAGCTCTGTCACCGCCGGGGTGATGGGCGTGGATGACAAGGGCCAGGTCACGTTCCTGAACCGCGCCGCCGCCCGGCTTTTGGATGTTGACGAAACCGCGGACCCGACCCACGACATGGCGCTTCTGATCCCGGAATTCGAACCGCTTTTCCTGCGGTTGACCGAAGAGGGCCGGGAAACGATCCAGGAAGAGCTGCGCCTGACCCGTCAGGGCCGCCAGGAAAGCCTGCTGGTGCGCATGGCGACCCGGCGTGGTGACAGTGGCGCCCTTGAAGGCTACGTGGTGGCCTTCGACGACGTGACCGACCTAGTGTCGGCCCAACGCATGGCCGCCTGGGGGGACGTGGCCCGGCGCATTGCCCATGAGATCAAGAACCCGCTGACACCGATCCAGCTGTCTGCCGGGCGCATCAAGCGCAAGTTCGGCCGGCTGTTGGAGCCGGCCGACGCCGAAAATCTGGAAAACCTAACGGATGTGATCGTGCGCCAGACCGATGATCTGCGCCGGATCGTCGACGAGTTTTCGAAATTCGCCCGCATGCCGGAACCCGAGCGTCGCTGCGAGGATCTGGTATCCCTGGTTGGCAATGCGGTGCTGCTGCAACGGGCGGGCCAGGAGGGGGTGCGCATCACCGACAGCCTGCCGAAAACGCCTGTCATCGGAAATCTGGACGGTACGATGATCGGCCAGGCGTTGACGAATTTGATCAAGAACGCCGGAGAAGCAATTGAAAGCCTTCAGGAAAAAGGCGCACCCAAGGGCCATTCGCCAGAAATCCGCGTGCTGATGACCGTGGACGATAAAATGGCGGAAATCCGCATTTCGGATAACGGGATCGGCCTGCCGGAGGACCGGACGCGCCTGTTCGAACCCTATGTGACGACGCGGGACAAGGGCACCGGCCTGGGCCTGCCGATCGTCAAGAAGATCATCGAGGAACATGGCGGCAGCCTGGTTCTGGAAGACGCCGCACCCTTCACCGAGGGCGCGCGGGCCGGGGCCATGGCGGTGATCCGTCTGCCGGTCGGGGAGGAAGCCGCATGAGACATGAAGACAGAGTGGGAATTCGAGTGAGTGGGCATAGGAGAGGGCAAGGTCATGGGTGACATTCTGATCGTGGATGACGAACGCGATATTCGCGAGCTGATCTCGGATATCCTGGAGGACGAAGGCTACGCGACGCGCAAGGCGGGCACCTCGGACGAGGCGGTGGCGCAGGTCAAGTCCGAACTGCCCGCGCTGATGATCCTGGACATCTGGCTGAAGGACTCGGCCATGGACGGGATCGACATCCTGAAGATGGTCAAGCGCGAACATCCCGAGGTGCCGGTGGTGATCATCTCGGGCCACGGCAATATCGAGATCGCCGTCGCCGCCATCAAACAGGGCGCCTATGACTTCATCGAGAAGCCTTTCAACATCGACCAGCTGATGGTGGTGATCGGCCGCGCGATGGAGACCTCGCGCCTGCGCCGTGAAAATGTCGAACTGAAGCGCAAGGACACGGTCTCGGCCGATATGATCGGATCAAGTTCTTCCTTCAAGGCGTTGAAGTCACATCTGGAAAAGGTCACGAAGTCGAACGGTCGGGTGCTCCTGACCGGGCCCGCCGGATCCGGCAAGGAAATCGCGGCGCGGTTCATCCACTCCAATTCCGACCGGGCCAATGCGCCTTTCGTGTCCGTCAACTCCGCCTCCATCGACGCCGAGCGCATGGAGGAGGTCCTGTTCGGCCGCGAAAGCGCCGATCGGGGGGTGGAGCAAGGTCTGCTGGAGCAGGCCAATGGCGGCGTTCTGTTCTTCGACGAGGTGGCCGACATGCCCGCCGGCACCCAGTCGAAGATCCTGCGCGTGCTTGTGGACCAGGCATTCCAGAGGGTTGGCGGCAGCGACAAGGTCAATGTGGATGTGCGGGTGGTTTCCTCCTCGAACCGTGACCTTGAGGCAGAGATCACGGCGGGCAACTTCCGCGAAGAGCTCTTTCACCGCCTGAACGTGGTCCCGATCCCGGTGCCCGCCCTGTCGGAACGGCGCGAGGACATTCCGGAACTCGCGGCCTATTTCATTGACGAGTTCAACAAGTCTCAGGGCCTGCCGTTGCGCGACCTGTCGGACGAAGCCGCAGCGATGATGCAGACCATGACCTGGCCGGGCAATGTGCGCCAGTTGAAGAACGTGATCGAACGGGTGCTGATCCTGGGCGAGGGCACCGGGCCGATCGAAGCCGCCGAACTGCCGGGCAACGAGGGCACCGAGGAAAGCAGCGGGCAAGGCATCGTCGTGTCCGGACAGCTGGCCATGCTGCCCCTGCGCGAGGCGCGCGAGGCCTTCGAACGCGAATACCTGCTGACCCAGATCAACCGGTTTGGTGGCAATATCAGCCGCACCGCCAATTTCGTCGGCATGGAACGGTCCGCGCTGCACCGCAAACTCAAAAGCCTGGGTGTTGTCACCTCGGCCAAGGCGGGCGGTCGCGTGGCCCATGTTGCGGAAGATGCGGCCGAGGGCGAGGTCGGGGCCTGACGGTCGCAGCCACAAATCCGGGGCAGGGCAGGCAGTTGACGCCGCTCGCCCCGTCTGCCATGCCAGCAGGGCCGGTCATTGAAAGGGCACAGCGATGAAGGTCATCATCTGTGGCGCGGGCCAGGTCGGCTGGCAGATCGCGCGCCACCTGTCGGGCGAAAAGAACGACGTTACCGTCGTCGACAACAACCCCGAATTGGTGCATCGCGCCACCGATACGCTGGACGTGCAGGGCATCGCCGGGCACGCCTCCTACCCGGACATCCTGGAACGTGCAGGTGCGCGGGACGCGGACATGATCATTGCCGCGACCCATTCCGACGAGGTCAACATGGTCACATGTCAGGTGGCCCATTCGGTCTTTGCCGTGCCGCGCAAGATCGCCCGCCTGCGCGCGCAGAGCTACCTGGACGCGATCGTCGCCGACCTCTACCGGCGCGAACACCTGCCGATCGACGTGGTGATCAGCCCCGAACGCGAGGTCGCCGATGCCGCCCTGCGCCGCCTCTCGGCGCCCTCGGCCTTTGACACCGAAAGCTTCCTGGACGGACGCGTCCAGCTGATGGGCGTGGCGCTGGACGAGGACTGCCCGGTGCTGAACACGCCGCTGCGCCAGCTCACTGACCTGTTTTCCACCCTGCGTGCCATCGTGGTCGGGGTGCGCCGCAAGAACTCGCTCTTTGCGCCGGAACCGGGCGACCAGCTGTTCGAGGGCGATCAGGTCTATGTCATTTCGGTTGCCGAAGACGTCGAACGCACGCTGGAGATCTTCGGCAAGTCGACCAAGCGCCAGGAACGTGTGGTGATCCTGGGTGGTGGCAACGTCGGCCTGGCCGTGGCCCAGGCGCTGGAGAACCGCACCGACCGGATCCGCGCCAAGGTGGTCGAACTCAACCGCGACGTGGCCGAGCGCGCGGCGGATGAGCTGGAACGCACCGTGGTGCTGCATGGTGACGGGATGAACATCGACATTCTGAAGGAGGCCGGCGTCAACCGCGCCGACGCGATCCTGGCGGTGACGGATGACGACAAGGTCAACCTGCTGGCGTCGGTCCGGGCCAAGGCCGAAGGCTGCCCGATGTCGATCTGCCTGATCAACGACCCTTCGCTGACCTCGCTGATGGGGCCGCTGGACGTGGACGCCTATATCAACCCGCGCACCACCACGGTCAGTTCGATCCTGCGCCACATCCGCCATGGGCGGGTGCGCGGCGTCTATTCGATCGGCGATGCCGAGGCCGAGGTGATCGAGGCGCAGGTCCTGTCGACCTCGCCCATCGCGGGCCAGCAAGTGCGCAACATCGACTTTCCCGAAGGTGTGCTGGTCGGTGCGGTGCAGAAAGGGGACAAGGTGGTCAAGCCCACGGGGTCTCTGCGCATCGACGAGGGCGACGTGATCGTGCTGTTCGCCATGTCGCCGGATGTGCCCGAGGTCGAACGCCTGCTCCAGGTTTCGATCGACTTCTTCTGAGCCGAAAGGGGCCGCGCGCGCCATGTTCGATCGCATTGCCAAACTGCCGCTTCTGGTGATCCTGATGGGGATCGGCGTGCTGGCCATGCTGGTGCCCGGGATATATGGGCTGTTGGTGCGGGACCATTATGTTGGACGGGTGTTTCTGTATGGCGCGCTGTTTTTCGGATTCCTGACCAGCTTCATGGCGCTGGCGCTGATGGGACGGCCGCGGATCAATCACCCCTCGCGCCACCTTCTCGCGCTTCTGGGCCTGTTCGTGATCCTGCCCCTCATGCTGGCGGTGCCGTTCCACCAGGCGGTGCGCAACACCTCCTTCCTGAACGCCTATGTGGAAATGGTTTCGGCCCTGACCACCACCGGCGCGACGCTGTTCGACGATCCGGGACGCCTGCCTGACAGCGTGCATCTTTGGCGCGCTCTGGTGGGATGGATGGGCGGGCTGTTCATCTGGGTGGGCGCGATTGCGATTCTTGCCCCCATGGCCCTGGGCGGGTTCGAGGTGCGCGCGCAGCGCACCATGGGGGCGGAAAGCAGGGGCACCAGCCAGATTACCCACGTGGCGGATCTGGGCCAGCGCATTCGCGTCTACGGGGCGCAGCTTCTGCCGGTCTACACGGGGCTGACCCTGATCCTCTGGCTCGGGCTGGTTCTGGCCGGAGAAAGCCCCTTCGTGGCAATTTCCCATGCCATGTCCACGCTGGCGACCAGTGGCATTTCTCCGGTCGGCGGACCGGGCGGCGGAAATGCGGGCGTGGGCGGCGAGCTCATGCTGGCCGTATTCATGTGTTTCGCCATCTCGCGCCTGACCTTTACCCGCGACCGGATGAGCACGGACCTGACCAGCCTGGCAGCGGATCCCGAGGTGCGCCTGGCCGCCGTACTGATCCTGGCCGTACCGGGATTCCTGTTCGCCCGCCACTGGGTCGGGGCCTTCGAGGTCGACGAGGAAATGAACCTGCTCGCGGGCCTTGCCTCGCTTTGGGGGTCGGTCTTTACGGTGTTGAGCTTTCTCACCACCACCGGGTTCGAAAGCCGCGCCTGGGAGGCCAGCCAGACCTGGTCCGGGCTGGATACCCCGGGGCTGATCCTGATGGGTCTGGCCCTGGTCGGTGGCGGCGTGGCAACCACGGCGGGCGGGGCAAAGCTGCTCAGGGTCTATGCGCTCTACAAACACGGGATGCGCGAGATGGACAAGCTGGTGCATCCGTCCTCGGTCGGCGGGCACGGTGGCGAAGCGCGCCTCATGCGCGGGCGCGGGGCCTATATGGCCTGGGTGTTCTTCATGCTGATGACCCTGTCGGTGGCCCTGGTCATGGTGCTGTTCTCGCTGACCGGGGAAGGGTTCGAAAGCGCCATGGTGCTGACCATCGCGGCGCTGACCACCACCGGGCCGCTCGCCGGTATCGCCGCGGTCGAGCCGATCTCCTACGCCGATCTCTCCACCCCGGCCAAACTGGTGCTCACGGGGGCCATGGTTCTGGGCCGCCTGGAGACACTGGCCATCGTCGCGCTTCTGAACCCGGAAACGTGGCGCGGGTGATACATCCCTTTCCCAGCGCCTCATTTTTGGGCTGGTAACATCCGGAATAGTTTTTCATACTCGCGTGAAAGGTTAATTCCCTGCCGGGGTCCGGCAGTCCGATAGAAAAAAGGAAACAAGCGATGGCTGCCGACAAACAGAACCTGCAGGACGCCTTCCTCAATCACGTCCGCAAGACCAAGGTGCCGGTCACGATCTTCCTGATCAACGGCGTCAAATTGCAGGGCGTGATTTCCTGGTTCGACAATTTCTGTGTCCTGCTGAAGCGGGACGGCCAGTCGCAGCTCGTGTACAAGCACGCGATCTCGACCATCATGCCGACCCAGCCGATCAACCTCTATGACGGCGACGAAAACTGACCGATCCAACCCCGCGCGAGGCCACGCCCACACGGGCCTGGGTTCTCCATCCCGATATCAAATCCGAGCCTGACCGGCGTAAATCCGGTCCGGCGCTTGACGAGGCCGTGGCGCTTGCCGCGGCGCTCCCGCATCTGGAGGTTGCGGGGCAGGAAATCGTCCCCCTGCCGCGCCCACAGCCCGGCTACCTGTTCGGGTCCGGCAAGATCGAGGAGCTTGGTCAGCGGTTCAAGGCCGCCGAGATCGGGCTGGTGCTGATCGACGGTCCGGTGACACCGGTACAGCAGCGCAATCTGGAAAAGGCGTGGAAGGTCAAGATCCTGGACCGCACCGGGCTGATCCTTGAAATCTTCTCGGACCGCGCGCGCACCCGGGAAGGCGTGTTGCAGGTGGAAATGGCCGCGCTTTCCTACCAGCGCACCCGACTGGTGCGCGCCTGGACCCACCTGGAACGCCAGCGTGGCGGGCTCGGTTTCGTGGGCGGCCCCGGCGAAACCCAGATCGAGGCCGATCGCCGCGCGATTGACGACCAGCTCACCCGCCTGCGCCGCCAGTTGGAAAAGGTCGTCAAGACCCGCGAACTGCACCGCGCCGCCCGCGCCAAGGTGCCGTTCCCGATCGTCGCGCTGGTGGGCTACACCAATGCGGGGAAATCGACCCTGTTCAACCGGGTCACGGGCGCGGATGTCATGGCCAAGGACATGCTTTTTGCCACGCTGGACCCGACCATGCGCCAGGTCGAACTGCCCGGCACCGGGCAGGGTGCCGGACGCAAGGTGATCCTGTCCGATACGGTGGGCTTCATCTCGGACCTGCCGACGCAGCTGGTCGCCGCGTTCCGCGCCACGCTGGAAGAGGTGCTGGGCGCCGATCTGGTGCTGCATGTGCGGGACATTTCGGCCGAGGAAACCGACGAACAGGCGCGCGACGTGGAAACCATCCTGGCCGAGCTGGGGCTGGACGAAGACACGCCCAGGATCGAGGTCTGGAACAAGCTCGACCTGCTCGACCCCGACGCGGCCGAGGCGCGCCGGATCGAGGCCGCCCGCAACGATCATGTCTTTGCCACCTCCGCCATCACCGGCGAAGGGCTGGAGGCGTTGTTCGAAGCCATCGAGGCGGCGCTGCATGAGCCGCGTACGACCGAGACCCTGCATCTCGCCTTTGCCGAAGGGCGCCAGCGCGCCTGGCTGTTCCAGAAGGGCGTCGTGGAAAACGAAGCCCAGGACGAGACCGGCTGGCAGCTGACCGTGACCTGGACGGAGCGGCAGAAGGCGGAATACGCGGCACTTTGACACCGTTGATCTCCCGCGCGGGCGGGGACCAGGCGTGCCCGGGTCAGTCCGCCGGGGTCAGTCCGCCGGGGTCAGCACGGTCACGCCCACCGCCGCCGCGCGGGCCAGGTCCGGGTCCAGCGACATCGGGATATATTCGCCCCGCCGCCACAGTTCGCCCAGATCGTCGTAGTTGCGGCTCAGGAAATGGCCCGACTGTCCGGTCGACGTTATGAAGAGCGAACTGTCGGGATCGGCGAAATCATAGACCCCCCGATACCCCGCCGCATGCACGTTGCGGAACGGATCGCGCCCGGTGCCGCTGGTCAGGCCGCGGTTCAGCGTATTGTCCCCGCCCGATGTGGACTGGCGGATGTTCACCAGCCAACGCAGGCCCGGCACCTGACCCAGCACCGGGTGATCCTGGTAGGCCTGGTGCGCATCGCCCCAGCGCAATGCCTCCCAGGTGTCGCCATAGCGTTCGGCGATCCACAGAAGCGCATCGTCCAGCGCGGCCCGGGCCATCTCGGTGCAGGTCTCGGTCGCGGCCGATTGCACCACGTCGCACCAGATGCCGGCCCCGTCCACGTCGCGGTAGACGCGTTCGATGAACAGGGGCTCGACTTGGGTGAACTCGGCGGCCAGCGGGCCCAGCTCGTCGCGGATCAGGCGCGTCTGCAGCGCGCGCATCCAGGCGGCATAAAGCAGCGGTTCGGGCATGTGCTCGTTCATTTCGCCGTTCCAGTCGGCCAGCAGGGTCAGGGCACGCTGGCGGTTGCGCTCGGGTGTGCCCTCGGGGGCGGCGGCGCCGGTGAACCAGAGGTCCGCCCCGACCAGTGGCAGAAGCGTGCGCGCCGTGGTCGAGACCGTGTCGAGCTGCGCCTCGATGAAGCTTTCGCGCGTATGCACCTTGCGCCCCTGCATCAGGCGTTCCCAGCGCTGCACACGCTGGCTGTCACCCCAGTTGAAACTGACGTGGCGCGGGAAGGGGCGGTCGACGATCTTGTTGTTGGTATTGCCGACAATACCGCCGCGCGGGGCGATATATTGCGGATTGGCAGCATAGGGTTCGATGCCCAACCATTGGTTTTCCACGCGCCAGCCGGGGGCGGGCAGGCGGCCCATCGACTGGTGGCCCGCATCGCGCCGGGGCATCGCGCCGATGGTCTTCATCGCGATGTTTTCCGTGTCCACCATCACCAGGTTCTGGCTGGGGGCCGTGTACATGCGCCCCGCTTCGATACCCTCCTCGATCGACCCCGCGCGCATCAGGGCGAGCCCCGCGCTCATCGAGCGGTCTTCGCCGGTCAGAAGCGTCCAGCCAACCGCCGCGACATGGCCGCGTGGGGTCACAGTGTCGAGACCATAGAGATTGCCGGGCAGCACCGGGCCGTTGGCGCTCCATTGCAGGGTGATGGTGACAGGCGGGGCGTCTTTGACCCGGATGATCGTCGGACGTGTTTCCAGCGCGGCCCAGCCGTCAGGGGTGCGAACCTTGGAGGGATCCGCCGGGTTCAGTTCCTCGATGAAAATGTCCTGATCGTCGAGATAGGAGCTGGTCACGCCCCAGCCGAAATCGGCGCTGCGCCCGGCGAGCACCAGCGGCATGCCGGGAATCGTGCCGCCGATCACCCCGCCGGAAGAGAGCTCCAGCCGGGCCAGGTACCAGATCGAGGGGGCGGAGAGGCCCAGATGCGGGTCATTGGCCAGGAGCGTGCCCCCGGCGGCCGAACGGGAGGGGGCCGCGGCCCAGGCGTTGGAGGCGCCGGCCAGCCCGCGCGGCGCAACGGGAGAGAGAAAGGGTCGCGGCGCGGGCGTGTAGGCAGCAAAGTCGCGGGCCGGATCCACGCCGGGAAAGAGGCTGGCGAATTCGGGCAGCGCAGCCACGCCGTTGCCGGGCATGTCTGGCAGGATGTCGGCCAGCCGGGCAGGGGACAGGGCCAGCCCCACCCGGGCGCGCAGCACTTCCTCTTGCAGCTGGCCTGCCAGTTGCACCCCCATCAGCTTCTGGATTGCGATACTGTCGGCGGGCTGCCAGGGGGCGATCTCGGGCGAGAAGAGGAAAAACTCGGGCGCGCCACGGCCGAGCGCCTCGTCATTCACGCGCTGCAACCAGGCGTTCACCCCACGGGCATAGGCGCGCAGGGCGGATTTGGTGTCCTCGTCCTGCACCGCCACGGCCTGCTGCGCCAGTTGGTAGATGTCCAACCGGCGCATCAGCTCGTCCACCTCCAGGGTGCGCGGGCCGAACAGTTCGGACAGGCGGCCCTGGGCGGTGCGGCGCATCATGGTCATCTGCCACAGCCGGTCCTGCGCATGGGCATAGCCGAGGCCAAAGAAGACATCCTCGTCGTTCGAACCGAAGATATGCGGCACATTGGCATTATTGCGCACGATCTCGATCCCGTCGTTCAGTCCGCGGGCCGGTCGGGTGGTGTCATAGTCGGGCAGGGATTGTGCGGCGAGGTAATAGACCATCAGGACAGCCACGACCGACAATGCGATGAGGGTCACAATGATCCTGACAAGCCAACGAAAAAGGAGCGCCATGAGTTCTCTGTCCATCCCGGGGAAACACCTCTTTCCATAGCGGCCTTCGCGGGGTGTTTCAATCGGTTGGGCGAGGGGGCGGCGACAAGCGGTGCCTGCGCGCCCGTGCCGGAAAGCCCGGCTTGACCTTTGGTCCCGGCAAGCTAGGTAGGAAGCAAGTCGGATACACGCGGAGGAGGGCAAGATGGCGAAATGTGCATTTCTGGGGCTGGGGGTCATGGGCTACCCGATGGCCGGGCACCTGGTGAAGGCGGGCCACGAGGTGGCGGTCTACAACCGCAGCTTCGCCAAGGCCGAGGCCTGGGCAGGGGAACATGGCGGCAGCGCCCACCGGACACCGCGCGAGGCGGCCGAGGGGGCCGACTTCATCATGATATGCGTCGGGAACGACGATGACCTGCGCTCGGTTTGCAAGGGTGCGGACGGGGCGTTTTCCGGCATGGGGTCTGGCGCGGTCGTGGTCGATCACACCACCGTATCCGCCGAAGTGACCGAGGAGCTTGCCGCCGAGGCCGCCGCCCTGGGCGGGCAATTCGTCGATGCGCCGATTTCGGGCGGGCAGGCCGGGGCCGAGAATGGTGTTCTGGTAATCATGTGTGGCGGCGAGCAAGCGGCCTTTGACGCGGCCAAGCCGGTGATGCAGGCCTATGGCCGGGTGATCAAGCGTCTGGGCGACACGGGGGCCGGGCAGTTGACCAAGATGGTCAACCAGATCTGCATCGCAGGTCTGGTGCAGGGCCTGTCCGAGGGGCTGAACTTCGCCGAAAAGGCCGGGCTGGACATTCGTGAAGTGGTCGATGTGATCCAGGGGGGCGCGGCGGGTAGCTGGCAGATGGTGAACCGGCACGAGACCATGGCGGACGACCATTTCGAGCATGGGTTCGCGGTGGACTGGATGCGCAAGGATCTGCGCATCTGCCTGGACGAGGCCGAACGCAACGGCGCGGCCCTGCCCATGACCGCGCTGGTCGATCAGTTCTACAAGGACGTGCAGAAGCTGGGCGGCGGACGCTGGGATACCTCGTCGCTGATCAAGCGCCTGCGCGCGCTGGACTGAGGGGGAACAGCCATGCGCGTGGACGGAGTTCTTTTCGACAAGGATGGCACACTGTTTCAGTTCGGCGCCACCTGGGAGGCCTGGGCGCGCGCGGTGCTGGATCGTCTGTGCGGGGGGGATGCCGACCGGGCCCGGTCCGTGGGGGCGGCGATCGGCTATGATTGTGACGGCGCGGTGTTCGATCCTTCCAGCGTGGTCATTGCTGGAACGCCCGAAGAGGTCGTCACCGCCCTGGGCGACCATTTCGACATGCCGGGCGACGCGCTGGAACAGGTGCTGAACGAAGAAGCCGCCAATGCGCCCCAGGCCGAGGCGGTGCCGCTGGCGCCGTTCCTCGATGTGCTGCGGTCACTGGGGTTGAAGCTGGGCGTGGCCACCAATGACGCCGAAGCCCCCGCACTGGCGCATCTGCGAAGCGCCGGTGTGACCGAGAAATTCGATTTCATCGCGGGCTATGACAGCGGCCACGGATTCAAACCCGAACCGGGGCAGTGTCTTGGTTTTGCCGCCAAGCTGGGCCTGGATCCGTCCCGCGTGGTCATGGTGGGCGACAGCCTTCATGACCTGCACGCAGGCCGCGCCGCCGGGATGCAGACCGCAGGCGTGCTGACCGGCATGGCGGTCGAGGCAGAGCTGGCCCCGTTCGCCGATGTGGTCCTGCCTGACATCGGCCACCTGTTGGACTGGCTGCGGAGCTGACCTGAACCGGGCCGTCGCGTCCGCTTAAAAACACCTCCGGCTTTCCGGAGGGCGGTCCTACACCGCCCATCCCGCCTTCAATCCCTCCAGCACCGCTTCCTCCGCCGTGCGCGGAGCCAGGCAGTCGCCGATGCCGGTGACAGGCAGACCTGCGGCCTCGCATTGGGTCAGAAGCGCGTCCTGCGCGCGGTGTGCCTGGGCCAGGATCAGCGTGTCCATCTCTTCAAGGATCATGGCCTCGCCGGTGGCGATGTTCTGGAAATACCCGGTGGTGCCATCGGTTCCGAACAGGCGCGCATAGGGGATCACCTCGACCCCCAGCGACAGGGCCCGTTTCAGCATCGTGTCACGCACATAGCTCTGCAACAGCTCCCCCGGCCTGTACCGCCCGCGCCAGCCGCTCGAACCCGGGGATGCAGCCGTCCTCCACCCCATCAGCACATGCGAGGTATAGCGCGCGCTTTCATGCACGCCAGTGACCTGGGCAACGATCAGCCCGACACCGCCCGCCGCCCGTGCCCGGTGATAGGCGACCAGCGCCTCGTTGACCTTGTCATCTGTCGGCAGGGTCGTGTCGTGGCCGGTCGAGACGATGCGGTTGCGGATGGTCATCGGTCCCAGGTCGAGCGGGGCGAATAGCCTGTCTGTCATGGCGGTCCTCCTGACGCGTATCAAGAGATCTGGAGGTGCCGAAGGCAAGACATATTCGAAATGCCGGCGGCCCGGAGCGGCGCATCAATTGCCAAAAGCGACACCTTCTGTCGGAAACCGAATTGGCGTGGGCGGCGGCTCCGGCCATCGTGGAAGAAACGAACAGGAGACACGACATGTGTTCAGACCGACCCAAACGCCGCCGCTCCGCGACACGGAAGGGAGGCCGCGCGGGCCACGCCCGCCCCACCGGGGCCATCCAGCAGATGGATTGGCGTCTGCCGGTCAACATGGACCGGCCAACGGAACCCTTGAGCGAGGAGGGCGTGCAGGCGATCCACGACGGGGCGATGCGCATCCTGGAAGAAATCGGTATCGAGTTCTATAACCCCGAAGCCAAGGCGCTCCTGCGCGAGGCGGGCTGCATCATCGACGGCGACAATGTGCGCATGGGCCGTGACTGGATCATGGAAATGGTCGCCAAGGCCCCGTCGCAGTTCGACATCACCCCGCGCAACCCGGACCGCAAGATCACCGTGGGAGGCGGGCATATCCTGTTCGGAAATGTGTCCAGCCCGCCCAACTATTGGGACATGGAGATCGGCAAGAAGGTGCCCGGCAATCGCGAACAATGTGCCAATCTTCTGAAACTCAGCCAGTATTTCAACTGCATCCATTTCGTCGGCGGCTACCCGGTGGAGCCGGTGGACATTCACGCCAGCGTGCGCCACCTGGACGTCCTTTTCGACAAGCTGACCCTGACCGACAAGGTGGCCCATGCCTATAGCCTCGGCAAGGAGCGGGTCGAGGACGTGATGGAGATGGTGCGCATTTCCGGCGGCTGGAGCCACGAGGAATTCGACGCAAGCCCGAAGATGTACACCAACATCAACTCCACCTCGCCCCTGAAACACGACTTCCCGATGATGGATGGCTGGCTGCGCCTGGCGCGGCGCGGGCAGGGGCTGGTGGTCACGCCCTTCACGCTTGCCGGTGCCATGGCCCCTGTAACCATGGCTGGTGCCGTGGCGCAATCGCTGGCCGAGGGGCTTTGTGCCATCGCGCTGGCGCAATATGTGAACCCGGGGGTGGCCTGTGCGATCGGGACTTTTACCTCGAACGTGGACATGAAGACCGGCGCGCCCGCCTTTGGCACGCCGGAATACATGCGCTCGACCCAAATGACCGGGCAGATGGCGCGGTTCTATGGTCTGCCGATGCGCTCATCGGGCGTCTGTGCGGCAAACGTGCCCGATGCCCAGGCGACATGGGAAACCTCGAACAGCCTCTGGGCGGCGGTGCAGTCGGGCACCAACATGGTCTATCACGCCGCCGGATGGCTTGAAGGCGGGCTGATCGCCAGCCCCGAGAAATTCGTCATGGATTGCGAGATCCTGCAGCAGATCCAACGCTATATGGACCCGCAGATATGGGCTACGACACCCGATGACATCGCGCTGGACGCGATCCGCGAGGTTGGAGGCGACGGGCATTTCTTCGGCACCCAGCATACCCAGGATCGCTATACCACCGCCTTCTACCAGCCTTTCCTCTCCGATTGGGCCAACTATGAAGCCTGGGAGGCCAACGGCGGCGCGTGGACCGCCGAACGGGCGCATCGCAAGTTCAGGGAAATCATCGCCGAATTCGAAGCCCCGCCCATGGACGAGGCCATTCGCGAAGAGCTTGCCGACTTCGTGGCCCGGCGCAAGGCCGAGGGGGGGGCGCCCACGGACTTCTGATCCATTGCGCATGTGGTGATCTTCCGGTGGCCCCGCGGCGATCGGCATATATCCATATGAAAGGAAAGAACTGTTTCTTAACACCTGGTCCGTAATCTGCCGGAAAGAAGCAGAGGGTGAGACACATGCACGGTCTGATCAACAGGTCGTTGGAAAACTTCCTCCGCCGCACCTATGGCAACGGACTCTGGGTCGCCGTGATGGAGGATATTGATTGCGAGTTCGAAAGCTTCGAACCGATGTTCGTCTATGAGGATGCGCTGACGAACCAGGTGCTGGACGCGGCTTCTCTGCGGCTTGAGAAGACGCGCGCGGACCTGCTTGAGGATCTCGGGACCTTCATGGTGACGCACGAAAGCTCGGAGCGGGTGCGCCGACTGTTGCGATTCGGCGGCGTGGACTACGAGGATTTCCTGCATTCGCTGGATGAGCTGCCCGGGCGCGCCCGTTTGGCGGTGCAGGAGCTGGAATTGCCCGAACTGGAGCTGTTGGAGCACGGCAATGGCGAATTCACCCTGACCGTGTCCTGTCGGATCGCCGGCTTCGCCCATGCATTCATCGGCATGATGCGTGGTCTCGCAGATGATTATGGTGCCCTGGCGTTGCTGGATTACGTCGGCCGCTCGGGGGGCGTGGAAACGATTTCGATCCGTCTGCTGGACACCGGTTTCCAGAAAGGCCGGACCTTCAACCTGGCAGCGGGGACATGAGGATGAGCACACCCGTAATGCAGACCGGCAACATCGTGATGGGGGTCGCCAATCTCGACCGGTTGATGCCGATGCACCTGTTGGTGGATGCGCGTGGCCTGATCCGGCATGTCGGCCCCACATTGGCAAAGGTGCTGCCCCTGCCAGACATGGTGGGGCAGAGCTTTCTGCGTGCCTTCGCCCTGCGCCGCCCGCGTAAAATCCGGTCGATAACCGATGTCCGTGAAAACGAGGGGGTCAAGATTCATGTGCGCCTGCATGACGAACATGCAACCCAGCTGGTTGGCACAGCGGTCTGCCTGCCCGGTGAGGGCATGGTCCTGCTGAACCTCAGTTTCGGGATTTCGGTGGTAGAGGCCGTGGCCCGCTACGGGTTGGCGGGGTCGGATTTTCCCGCCACGGACCTGACGCTGGAATTGCTCTATCTGGTCGAGTCCAAGTCGGCTGCACAGGCCGCCAGCGGCCAGCTGTCCACGAAGCTGCGGGGCGAGAAGGACGCGGCCGTCGCGCGGGCCGGATCGGACATGTTGACCGGGCTGGCCAACCGTCTGTCGCTGAACGAAGTGCTGCATCGGTTGATCAGCCGGCGGATGCCCTTCGCGCTGGTGCATCTCGACCTGGATCACTTCAAGGCGGTAAACGACACGCTGGGGCATGCAGCCGGGGATCACGTATTGCAGGAAGTGTCCCGGATTCTGCTCGAAGAAACCCGTGCCGACGACACGGTCGCCCGGGTCGGGGGGGATGAATTCGTCCTGGTGTTCCCGGGCCTGACCGAACGTGCTCTTCTTTTGACCATCGCGCAGCGCATGATCTTCCGACTTGAACAGCCGTTCGACTTCCGAGGGGAACCCTGCCGCATCTCGGCCAGTATTGGCATGGTTGAAAGCACGCTCTATGCCCGACCGGTCGCCGAACAGATGCTCGAGGATGCGGATATTGCGCTCTACGCTTCTAAATATGGGGGACGGGCGCAGGCCACATTTTTCGAAAAGGCGATGGCGGGCGGCGAAGGCCATGCTGCCGGCCGGGAGGATGTCATTCTTTCGGATCTTGCCGACGGCAACGAAGCGGCCGTATAGGGGCGGAGACCCGAAAGAGGCTGCATCGTCAGGCGGGCGCAACCGGGATGCCCGGGTGTTGGATCACCCCGGCAAGCGCGGGACGTGAACAGGCGTGCGTTTGCATGCGGCCCCTTGACCCGTTTCTCAGGAATATTTTCTGTCGGGACAAAACGACCAACCCAAGCCGGATTGGCTGGCCGGTTGAGCGGCAGGAGCGGAATTGGCACCAGGACGCGATTTCCTTCATGCCAGACGGGCAGTTGCGGGCCACCATGTCTCTCATGCAACCGCATGAGCCGGGAGGAAAACCAAGCGACGCATTCTGAACCGGACGCCGGTCCCTTGCCCTTCCTGCGCAACGACGAACGACCCGCCGCCGTGCCGCTGGTGGCCAATGCCGCCACCCAGACCGGGATTTAAGCAAAGCATGTATCCAGGCATGTCCCAAGCTGCGACAGGCAAGGGGCAGGGATATGGAACCGATTGCAAACGGCCTTGTAGTTTCGGGCGGTCGGCTGGTCCCGGTGCGTCTGGGCATTGGCATGGCGGTCACGATCAAGGGCTTCGGCCCGGCGGATTCAGGTTTCACCCGGAAAGGGCGCCTTGTGTCTCTGCCGCCCGCGCGTCCCACCGTCTTTGTCGTCGTGATGATCTTCCCCTTCGTCTACACCCCCTTTGGCGGCGATGCCTGGGGCTGCCCGACCGAGGGCGGGGTGATCGGCGCCTTCGTCGTCGTGCTCAAGGCGCTCATTCGCGGCATCCGGTCGGCGGAACTGATGGACATGCATCCGCAGACCGCGATAATGTAGGTGATGATCTTCACCATCATCCGGGGAGTGCTGATTTACGTGCGGTTCCCGGGTTTTGCCGACCTGCCGGGCGCGTTTTCGCACTGGCTCACGTCGCTTGAGATGTCGCCGATGCTGATCCCTGTCATGATCCTGCTGGCCTATGCGGTTCCGGGCATGTTCATGGAAGCGATCATCATCGCCCTGCTTGTGGCCTTGCCGAGGATGGAAAACGGGGGGCTTGAAGCCATGGTGTATGAGTTGATGCACTGGAACCCGACACAGGTCGGATTGACGTGGGATAGCCTGCGGTATCCTCCGGTGACAGAACACCTGCGCCAGCAAGCAGGTATGGGTCTCCACGGTCCCGCTGAACGGTTGGTCGCAATCCTCGAAAACGGCGTGCTTGAGGGGCGTACGGGCGACGGCGATGTGTTCCACTACGACCTCTGTGAGGATGAGCCGGTCAAGGTCGCCCGCCACCATTTGGTTGCGGCGTTGAACACGAACGGTGAACGCGGGAACCGGTGACGAGACCTACATCGTAACTGAGTACGGCAAGCCGTTTTCGACGAAGGGGATGGGGAACAAGTTCCGGGATTGGTGCGATGCGGCTGGTCTGCCGAAAAAATGCGCGATGCATGGGCTTCGCAAAGCAGGATCGGTCGCCATGGCGGAGAGCGGAGCAACGGCGCACGAGATAATGGCCGTTACGGGGCATCAGACTCTTTCTGAAGCCCAGCGCTACACTGAAGACGCGAACCGCCGCAAACTTGCCTTCCAACAATTCGAACGCAGGGAGCCGGAACGCAAAAAAGTCCCACTTCCCAGCGTCGAAGACGATAGTGGGACTATTGCCGACGCTGACTCCTTGGAAAACAACGCTTTTCTGAAGGATGTGGCAGCCCGTAGGGGAATCGAACCCCTCTTTCCAGGTTGAAAACCTGGCGTCCTAACCGATAGACGAACGGGCCACGCTGTGGTGAGGCGGGTTCTAGGGAAAACACCGGTAGGGCGCAAGAGGGATTTTGTGCGAAAGCCGGTTTTTCTTGCCCGGGGCGTCGCCAGAAACCCTCGGGCGCCAGCTAGGTTTCCCGCTGCACCGGCCCTATGTTAGTCACATGTTTGCAAGGAACCCGCCATGACCGCTCAGGCATCGCTTCGCGTGGACATCGTCTCGGATGTCGTCTGCCCCTGGTGTGCGGTGGGCTATAACCAGCTGGCCAGGGCCGCCGAGGCCCGTGCGGTTGCCTTGGAACTGCATTGGCACCCGTTCGAGCTCAACCCGCAGATGCCGGAGGAGGGGGAGAACCTGCAGGAGCATCTGGCCGCCAAATACGGCACCAGCGCCGCGGAATCCCTGGCCGCGCGTGACCGGTTGACCGCGCTGGGGGCGGAGGTGGGCTTTACCTTCGCATTCTCCGACGACATGCGCATGGTCAACACCTTCCGGGCCCATCAACTGATCGACTGGGCGGCGGCGCAGGGCAGGGCGCATGAGGTCAAACTGGCGCTTTTCACCGCCTATTTCACCCGGCGCGCCGATCTGGCGGACCCGCAGGTGTTGGCCGATGTAGCGGCGGGCCTGGAGTTTGACCGTGGCGCGGTCCTGAAGATGCTGGAGGTCGGCAGCCATGCCGCCACGGTACGCGAAAAGGAGCAGTTCTGGACCAGCCGTGGCGTGACCGGCGTGCCCGCGATGATCTTTGACAAGCAACACCTTGTGAGTGGTGCGCAGGGTGTAAAGACCTACGGTCGCATCCTGGATCACCTCCTGTCCGAACAGTCCGCCTGACCTTCCACAAGCGCCGCCTGTGGGGATGCGAAACGACGTTCCGCAACGCATGGCGCTGCCGGATTCTCGATGGGAATTCGGCGCTTCGGGAGCGCGGGCAGGGGCGCGGGGTTTATTGCCGAAACATTCCCCTCGGTCGGCGGGCAGATCATCCCGCCAAAGGCCTATCTGACTGCGGTATATGAGAAAATTCGTGCGACGCGCGGGTTGTGCATCGCTGATGAAGTGCAGACCGGCCTGGGTTGTCTGGGCGGCTGTTACCTCGGGTTCGAACAGCAGGGCGCGGTACCGGACAATGTCATCATGGGCAAACCCATCGGTAATGGCCACCATCCGGGAAATTGCCGAAAGCTTCGACAACGGGATCGGGTTCTTTTTTTTCTTTCGGCGGCTTGACCCTGTCCTGCCGCATCGGCGAGGAGGTTCTGAATATCGTCGATGATGAAGGCTTGCAGGAAACGCGCGGGTGATGGGCGCGCGCCTGATTGCGGGCCTGCGCAAACTGGAAGCGGCATACGCCTGCGTCGGCGACGTGTGCGGCATGGGGTTGTTTCTGGGGGGGGTGAACTGATCCGCCCGCATGGGTCCGAGGCCACGGAAATCTGCGCCCATGTCAAGAACCGCATGTGGGATCACCTCATCCTGATCGGCAGCGCGGGGGGCTGGGACAATGTCCTGAAAAACCGTCCGCCCCTGACCATCAAAGCCGGGGACGTGGACGTGATCTTTTCCGTACTGGACCGTATCCTGCAAGAGGTCGAGCCGCGCCAGGCCCTAATCACGCCTTTGAATCCCGGGTCCGCATCGCCGTCGGGGTCGTGTCGAACCAGCGGTGAAAGGCACGGAAAAAGGCGCTGGGTTCGGCGTAGCCCACCCGCGCGGCGATCTCGGCCACCGGCAGGTCGGTCTTTTTCAGAAGCGAGACGGCGAGGTTACGGCGGCGTTCCTCCTTGATCTCGCCAAAGCTCTGGCCTTCCTCCTTCAGCCGCCGGTGCAGGGTCGAAGGGGACAGGCCCAGCCTTGCGGCAATCTCGTCCAGGCTGGCCCAGGCCTCCGCATCGCCGGTCGACAGCTCCGCCACCACCCGCGCCTTGATCCCGTCCCCATGGCGATAGCCGGACAGAAAAGCGGTCGGGGCGGTGCGCAGGAAGCTCTTCAAGGCGCGCTCGTTTCGGTTCACCGGCTTGCGCAGGTATTTACGCTCGAAACTCATGCGCCCTTGCTTGGCGCCGAACCGGACCGGTACGCCGAAGAAATCGCCGTAGTCGTTGGTGCCGTCGGGTTCGGTGCAGCGAAACTGCATCTGGCGGATCGGGATACGTTCGCCGACCAGCCAGCAGTTCAGGCTGTGCAGGATGATGAAATAGACCCGATAGGCGAAGGCCGACCGGGGCGGGCCGCTTTCGGACAGCGTGACATGGGCCAGACGTCCGTCGATGGTGAGCCGCCCCGAGGGCTCATCCAGCAGGATTGTCAGGAAACGCAGGGCGCGCGCCAGGGCGACTTCCAGGCTGGCGGCCTGCCGGGTGGCATGGCCCAGCAGGGTAAAACTGCCCGGTCGCATGGGGCGGGCACCCAGCCCGAAGAACTCGTCCTGCATGCGAAAGGACAGCTCCAGCCAGATGCGCCCGAACCCATCCGCATCCAGCCGGTCAAGGGCGTCGCCATCCAGGCCCAGCTCGTCCAGCAGCGCGGCCATGTCGACCCCCGCCACACGGCCGCATTCGATCGCCTCCGCGACGAAGGCGGGTGGAATCAGGCTTGGAAGGGGCGGGGTCTGGGGCATGGTATTTTCTGTCAGAATTCTGAAAGATATTGGCATCGCCTGCGACAGGTTTCAATTCTATCCTTGACCCGAACCTATTTCCGCGCCGGATCACCGCCCGGATCACCGAAGGAGACCCACATGCTGGACGAAACCCAAGCCGCCATCCGCGACATGGCCCGCCAATTTGCCCGCGACCGCCTGTGGCCGGGCGCCGAGGAACGTGATCGCACCGGCGAGTTTCCCCGCGAAGTCCTGAACGAGATGGGCGAGCTGGGCTTTCTGGGTATGGTCGTGCCCGAGGAGTACGACGGCATCGCCTTGGACACTGTCACCTATGCCAGCGTGATCGAGGAGATTGCCGCGGGTGATGGGGCCTGTTCGACTATCCTGTCGGTGCATAGTTCGGTCGGCTGCGGGCCGATCGTGAAATACGGCAGCGAGGAGCAGAAGAAGAAATACCTGCCGAAACTGGCCAGCGGTGAGTGGATCGGCGGCTTTGCCCTGACCGAACCGCAGGCGGGGTCCGACGCCTCGAAGTTGCGCACCACGGCGGTGCGGGATGGCGATCATTACGTGCTGAACGGGTCGAAGCAGTTCATCACCTCGGGCAGCCAGGGCGGCATGATCATCGTCTTTGCCGTGACCGACAAGGCCGCCGGGTCCAAGGGCATCAGCGCCTTTATCGTCGAAACCGATACCCCCGGCTACGAGGTCGTGCGGGTCGAGGAAAAGCTGGGCATTCACTGTTCGGATACCTGCCAGCTGTCCTTCGAGAACATGCGCGTGCCCGCCGAGAACCTTCTGGGCGCCGAGGGCCAGGGCTATCGCATCGCGCTGGCCAACCTCGAGGCGGGCCGGATCGGCATCGCTTCGCAGGCGGTCGGCATGGCGCGACGGGCGCTGGAACTGGCGATCGAATACGCCCAGGAGCGCAAGGCTTTCGGCGTAGAGATCGCCAAGCATCAGGCGGTCGGTTTCCGTCTGGCGGACATGGCCACCAAGGTCGAAGCGGCACGCCAGATGGTGCTGCATGCGGCCCGGGTGAAGGACGCGGGCCTGCCGGCGCTGCGCGAGGCCTCGATGGCCAAGCTCTTTGCGTCGGAAATAGCCGAAGAGGTCTGTTCGGCCGCGATCCAGACCTATGGCGGCTACGGCTACCTGCGCGACCACCCGGTCGAACGCATCTATCGCGACGCGCGCATTACCCAGATCTACGAGGGCACCAGCGACATCCAGCGCCTGGTCATCGCGCGGGACATCCTGGCCAATCCGGACAAGCTCTGAGCGTTCATTTCGTGTGATTACAGGGCCTTGCGTGGGAAACCTCGCAAGGCCCTTCTGTTTTCACCCGCGTGCAAACGCAGCGTGACCCACTTGCAGACCTGTTTCCGCCGGGGGCGCCCGTTACCGGCCAGGCCGCCCAAAGCCACTGTGTGACCTAGCCCTCGACCTCGCGCCAGCGTCGGCCATCGCGATGCAAAAGCATCAGAGCGTCCTCGGGGCCGGAGCCGCCGGGGTCATAGGGCGCGGGGACAAGCCCCGCCTCGTCCCAGCCGGAAATAAGCGGATCGGCCCAGGCCCAAGCCGCCTCGACCTCGTCGCCACGCATGAACAGGGTCTGGTCGCCGCGGATCACATCCATGATGAGGCGCTCGTAGGCATCCTGCGGTTCGGCAGGCTGGTCCAGCGCGTCGGCAAAGGTCATGTCCAGCGACACTTCGGCAAGGCGGAAACCGCCGGGGCCGGGCTCCTTGATCGTGTTGCGAAGCGTGATGCCTTCGTCCGGTTGCAGCCGGATGATCAAGGCATTGCCGCGCCGCCCTTCCATCTTGGGAAAGATCATGTGCGGCGGGTCGCGGAAAACGATGGCGATCTCGGAGGCGCGGGCACGGAGCTTTTTGCCCGTGCGCAGGTAGAACGGCGTACCCGCCCAGCGCCAGTTGCCGATATTGACCTTGATCGCGACGAAGCTCTCGGTGCGGCTCCTGGGGTTGCCGGCATGATCGCGATAGCTGCCCGCCGCGCCTTGCGCCCGGTATTGGCCACGTACGATGTCGGATTGCGCCACCGGCTCCAGCGCCTCGATGATCTTCACCTTTTCGTCTCGCACCGAGTCGGAGGTGAATTTCGACGGCGGCTCCATGGCGGTCAGGCACAGGAGCTGCATCAGGTGGTTCTGCACCATGTCCCGCATGGCACCGGATTGATCATAATATTCGCCGCGCCCCTCGACGCCGAGGCTTTCGGCGACGGTGATCTGGACATGGTCAACATGGGTCGAATTCCACAGCGGTTCCCACAGGGAATTGGCAAAACGCAGCGCCATCAGATTCTGCACGGTTTCCTTGCCGAGGTAATGGTCGATCCGGTAGATCTGATGCTCGTCGAAGCTCTGGCGCAGATCGGCATTGAGCGCTTTGGCCGAGGCCAGGTCATGGCCGAACGGTTTCTCGACCACGATGCGGCTGTCCCGGGTGGCGATCCCGTGATCCTTCAACCGGCTCGCAATCGGGCCGAACAGGGCGGGCGAAACCGACAGGTAGAAGGCGCGCACGGTGTCCGGGCGCAGCGCCCCTGCCAGCGCGTTCCAGCCGTCCGTTCCGGCCGCATCGACCCGCACATAGTCGATCTTGTCCAAAAAACTCTCGAGCAACTCGCCCCGGTCCAGGGCGACGGGAGAAAATTCGAGAAGGCTCGTCCGGGTCAGGTCGACAAAGGCCTCCCGGTCCATGTCGGATCGCGCCGTGCCGATGATCCTTGCCTCCTGTGGCATCTGCCCGACGACGAACCGATGGAACAGCCCCGGCAGGATTTTCCGACGGGCCAGATCCCCGGTCGCGCCGAAGAGGACAAGGTCAAAGGGATCAACCGGTATGACGCGCGATACCATGGGTCAGCTTACCTGTTCGCGTGTTTCGGCAGACCGCAATGGCGTTCCGATCCGGCGGCCGCTGCTGATCAAGACGCCACGGTCAATGCGACCAAACCTGTTGATGACAGTCCCAGTCGTCAGGCCGGAGGTGGCGCTGGTATTGCCGCAGTGGAAAGCCAGGGAAATCGGCATGTCACAGCTCTCTCGCCCAGGGGGGATTGGCGCCGGTGCGCGATACGGTAACAGCGGCCACCTTGGCGCCGTGTTCCATCGCCAACCGCAGCGTGTCAGTGGTCAGGTTTTGCAGATGTGCCTTGGTGAGGCAGCCCAACTCGGACAGCTTGGCCAGCACCCCCGCGTTGAAAGTATCGCCCGCGCCAACGGTATCCGCGATTTCGGCCCGTTCCGCGGCAACCCGCACTTCCGAGCCATCCGCGAGGAAGCCGGTCGCGCCTTCGCCGCCGCGGGTCAGGATGACGGCGGACGGACCCTTTTCGAGAAGCACCGACACTTTCTCGTGCAGGGAAAGCGGGCTGGGCAGAAGCCAGTTGAGGTCTTCGTCCGAAACCTTGACGATATCCGCATGTGATATCATGCGGTCCAGCCGGGAGCGGTAGCGGACGATATCCTTGATGAACCGGGGGCGGATATTTGGGTCGATCATGACCGCGCGCCCTCTGGATTCGCGCGCCAGAAGCGTCGAATAGGCGTCGGCCGCGGGTTCGCAGGCAAGGCTGATCCCGCCGAAAAACAGGGTCGAGACCTCGCTGGACAGTGCAGGGAAATCGGCCTGGTCCAACATGCGCCCGGCAGAGTTTTCATCGAAGAAGCAATAGGTCGCGTGGCCATCGACGAGGCGGACAAAGGCCAGTGTCGTGGGCCTGTCCGAAAGAACCACATGCGACGTGTCGACATGGCTGGCCTTGAGGGATTCCGCAAGCTGGCGCCCGAACATGTCGCTCGACAACCCGGTCAGCATGCCGGTCTGCACGCCAAGCCGCCCCAGGGCAATCGCGGTATTGAACACCGCCCCGCCGGAATGGGGGACGAACCCGTCCGGGCCGGACCCGGTCGGGGTAGGGATCATGTCGATCAGGGCTTCTCCGCAGCAGAGGATCATTGTACCGCTCCTGTTTGACAGTCTCGGATATAGGCCTCGAGGGTAGCCGCTGTGCCCTGGTTCCAGATCATGTCGAGCCAGCGGCAGAAATCCGCCGAAAATCGCGGGTTTTCGGCAAGATCGCCATAGATCGCCGACTGTTCGAGCCATGCCATCGGACGCTCTCTTGCGGCCTCGGCGGCGGCGGAGAGCCGCGGCCAGATCGGATCGTTCGCTTCGATCACCGAGCCATCCTCGCGCGTGCCCGCGCACATGCGCGCCCACAGGGCCTCGACAAGGGCAAGTCCGGCGACCGGCCCTCCCGCCGCCAGCGCATCGCGCAGGATCGGAAAGATGAAACCGGGATGACGCGACGACCCGTCAAAGGCAACGCGGCGGGTCGTGTCAAGGATAGCGGGGTTGGAAAACCTGCGCGCGATCAGCTCGGCGTAAGCTGCCGGCGTCATGCCCGGCACCGCTGCGACATAGGGCGCGATCTCTTCAAGTTCGACCTTTTGAAACAGCGCGGAAACCAGCGGGTGGGCCATGCAATCCGCGATCGTCGCGATCCCCAGAAGTTCGCCCGCACCGGACAGAACCTGGTGCCCGGCGTTCAGGATGCGGATTTTCATGGTCTCGAAATCATGCACGGCGTCGGTGAAGATCGCCCCGGCCCTGTCCCAATCCGGGCGGCCTGCGCAGAAGTCGTCTTCGATCACCCATTGGCGGTAATTTTCATGGGTGACGGGGGCGGCATCCTCGATCCCCATCTTGCGCACCAGGTCCAGTTCGGCCGGGCCGGTGGCAGGCACGATGCAATCGACCATCGAATTCGGGAAGCTGCAAGACGCGTCGATCCAGGCGGCCAGTTCCGGGTCGCCAGCCCGTGCCAGCGACACCACCGCCTGCCGGGTAATGGCACCGTTGCCACGCAGATTGTCACAGCTTTGCACGGTTAGGGGGCCATGGCCCGCCGCCCGGCGCAGGCGCAGCGCGGCGACAATGGCGCCAAACACGGTGCGGGGGCGATCGGGTTGCGCGACATCATGTTGAATGTCGGGATGCGAGGCATCAAAGCCGCCATCGACCTGGTCCATGAAATAACCGCTTTCAGTGACGGTAAGGGAAACGATACGGATTGCCGGATCGGCGATCTGACCGATCAGCGGACCGTTGCCTTCTTCGATCGGCAGGTAGTCGATCATGGGGCCGATGACCTCGGCCGAGGTGTTGTCTGGCGACAGCTCTATCAGGGTGGTCAGGCAGTCCTGTTCGATCAGCCGGTTTCGCATGTCGGCATCATAAGGGCGCACCCCCGCGCCGATGATTGCCCAATCCTGCGCCAGCCCGTGCTGCATCAGCCGATGCAGATACCAGGCCTGATGTGCCCGATGGAAATTCCCCAGACCGACATGCACGATCCCGGGCCTGAGCGCCGCGCGATCGTAGTTCGGGCGCGCGACCGCATCCGGCAAGGCATGCAGCGATGCATTCGAAAGCGGGAGGCCCGTATGATGTGTCGGGGAGGGTTCCATCTGCTCACCTTTCGTCAAACAATGGCTGGGAAGGCCTGTGCCTTATGGAATTCTCAGCCCCTCGGCGTCGAACTTGTGGATCAGATCCTCGCGCGGGGTCAGGAAGACGGTGTCGCCATGGCGCACCGCGAATTCTCCGTCGACACGCACGGTCATGGTTTCCCCTTCATTGCCCTCCGGGTGGACATAAAGGAACGTGTCCGACCCAAGATGCTCTGCAACGCCGACAGTCGCTTTCCATGCGCCTTCGTCGGTCGAGATGTTCAGGTGTTCGGGACGGATGCCGATGGAGTGCGCCCCGTATTTGGCAGCCGCTTCCCCCTCCAGGAAGTTCATCTTGGGCGATCCGATGAAACCGGCCACGAAGCGGTTGCAAGGCGTGTTGTAAAGCTCAAGCGGGCTGCCGACCTGTTCGATCACGCCGGCCTGCAACACGACGATCTTGTCGGCCATGGTCATGGCTTCGACCTGGTCGTGGGTGACGTAGATCATCGTGGTCTTCAGCCGTTCGTGCAGTTCGGAAATCTCCAGGCGCATCCCGACCCGCAGCGCGGCGTCGAGGTTCGAGAGCGGCTCGTCGAACAGGAAGGCGGCGGGTTCGCGGACAATGGCCCGGCCAATCGCTACCCGCTGACGCTGGCCACCCGACAACTGGCCGGGACGGCGATCAAGATAGTCCGTCAGGTTCAGCGCCGTGGTGGCGGCTTCGATGCGTCTGTCCTGTTCGTCCTGCGCAATGCCGGCCATCTTCATCGGAAAGGCAATGTTCTTGCGCACCGACATGTGCGGGTAGAGCGCGTAGGACTGGAACACCATGGCCAGGCCGCGTTTGGCGGGGGGCACGTTGGTGGCGTCCTGGCTGTCGATGCGGATCTGTCCCGAGGTGATGTCCTCCAGCCCCGCGATCAGGCGCAGCAGGGTGGACTTGCCGCAGCCCGAGGGGCCGACAAAGACCGTGAACTCTCCGTCCTCGATGGTCAGGTCCAGCGGCGGGATGACTTCAACGTCTCCGAAACTCTTGGAGACCTGATCCAGTGTGATGCGTCCCATGTGTCTGTCTCCTTATTTCACGGCGCCGAAGGTCAGGCCGCTGACGAGTTGTTTCTGGCTGAACCAGCCAAGGACCAGGATTGGCGCGATGGCCATGGTCGAGGCCGCGCTGAGCTTGGCGTAGAACAGGCCTTCGGGGCTGGAATAGCTGGCGATGAAGGCTGTGAGCGGGGCCGCCTTGGCGGCGGTGAGGTTGAGCGTCCAGAAGGCTTCGTTCCAGGCCAGGATCACGTTCAAGAGAAGCGTCGAGGCGATGCCGGGAATGGCCATCGGGGTGAGGATGTAGATCACCTCTTCGCGCAGGCTGGCGCCGTCCATCCGGGCCGCTTCGAGGATTTCGCCGGGGATCTCCTTGAAGTAGGTGTAGAGCATCCAGACGATGATCGGCAGGTTGATCAGCATCAAGACGATCGTCAGGCCGACCCGGGTGTCCAGGATCCCCAGCTTGATGAACAGCAGGTAGATCGGATAGAGCACGCCAACCGCAGGCAGCATCTTGGTCGACAGCATCCACATCAGGATGTCCTTGGTCCGTTTCGAGGGCACGAAGGCCATGGACCAGGCCGCCGGAACGGCGATGATGATGCCAAGGATGGTCGAGCCGCCGGCGATGATGATCGAGTTCCACAGGAAGCGGGCGTAGTTCGAGCGCTCCAGGACGGCGGTATAGTTTTCCAGCGTCCATTCGAAGCCCACGAAGACCGGCGGGTCTGCGATTGCGGTGGCCTCGGTCTTGAAGCTGGTGAGAATGGTCCACAGGATCGGGAAGAAGATCAGCAGGCCAATGCCCCAGGCGAAGGCGGTGTTCAGGGCCTTGCGTTGCGTTGTGGTCGAGCGAGCCATGAGTAACCCTCCTTATGCGTCCAGGTTCTTGCCGACGATGCGCATCAGGAAGATCGCAACGATATTGGCGAGGATGATGGCGTAGACACCACCGGCGGAGCCGAGCCCGATGTTCTGGCTTTCCAGCACACGCTGGAAGATCAGATAGCTGAGCGTCTTGGTTCCAAATGCACCACCTGTGGTCACGAAGATCTCGGCAAAGATCGACAGCAGGAAGATGGTCTGGATCAGGATCACAACGGTGATCGCGCGGCTAAGATGCGGCAGGGTGATATAGCCGAAACGTTTGATCGGCGGGGCGCCGTCCATCTCGGCGGCTTCAAGCTGTTCGCTGTCCAGCGACTGGATTGCGGTGAGCAGGATCAGCGTCGCAAAGGGCAGCCACTGCCACGATACAATCATGATGATCGAGGTCAGCGAAGCCTGGCTCAGCCATTCAATCGGCGTCGCGCCAAACAGCTTCCACAGATGCGCCAGCAAGCCATAGTTCGGGTCCATGAACATGTTCTTCCACACCAGCGCCGAAACGGTCGGCATGACGAAGAACGGTGCGATGACCAGAATGCGCACTGCGCCCTGTCCCCACATCGGTTGGTTCAGCAGGGTCGCCAGGAGCACACCGAGGATCACGGTGATGGCCAACACGCCGCCGACGATGATCAAGGTGGTCTGGACGGACGGCCAGAAGGCGCTTGAGGTCAGGAAACGAGTGTAGTTTTCAAAACCAACCCACCCAAGGTCTCCACCACGCAGGGGCAGGTATTTCTTGAAGGAAAAGTAGAGTGTCATGGTCAGGGGGACAAGCATCCACCCCAGGAGCAAAACCACCGCCGGTGCCATCATGAGCCGCGCCGCTGATCGGGAATGTTGGGTCGCCATCGGGCACACCTCCTCTGTTTGCAGCAAAGCGCCGCCTCAGATGAACAATAACATATTGGGGTGGTCTGGGAGTGCCGGGGGCGGTCGAGTGTACCGCCCCCAGCTGGGAGAAAGCTTAGCGGTAGCCTGCTGCTTCCATCGCGTCATTTGTCAGAGCCTGCGCTTTTGCCAGGGCTTCTTCCACGGTCTGTTGGCCTGCATAGGCCGCCGAGAATTCCTGGCTCACCTCAGTGGCAATGCCAGCAAACTCCGGGATGGCGGCGAACTGAACACCAACATACGGGGATTCTTCCACGGTCGAGTCGTTCGGATCAGCCGACAGGATCGAATCCAGGGTCATCTGAGCGAAGGGAACTGCTTGGTAGTTCGGGTTCTCGTAAAGCGAGATACGCGCGCCCGGCGGGACATTTGCCCAACCTTCTTTCGCGGCCACGAGCTCGATATATTCTTTCGACGTGGCCCATTCGATAAATTGGGTGGCGGCATCCTGTTTCTGAGAACCTGCCGGAATGGCCAGAGCCCAGGCCCAGAGCCAGTTCGAACGTTTGCCCAGGCCGGTGTCCGGCGCAAGGGCAAAGCCGACCTGATCGGCCACGGTGGAATCTTCCGGGTTGGTCACGAAGGATGCCGCAACGGTCGCGTCGATCCACATGCCGCATTTGCCCTGTTGGAACAGCGACAGGTTTTCGTTGAACCCGTTGGTGGCGTAACCGGCGGGGCCGCTTTCATCCATCATGCCCTTGTAGAAGTTCAGGGTGTTTGCCCAGGCTTCACTGTCAAACTGCGCGTTCCAGTCCATATCGAACCAGCGTGCGCCGAAAGAGTTGGACATCGCGGTGATGAAAGCACCACCCTCGCCCCAACCGGCCTTGCCGCGCAGGCAAATGCCGTTGATCTCATTGTCGCGATCGGTCATTGCAGCCGCCGCTTCACGGATGAAATCCCAGGTCGGGGCCTTGGGCATGTCCAGACCGGCTTTTTCCATCAGGTCGGTACGGTACATGATCATCGAGCTTTCGCCATAGAAAGGCGCCGCGTAAAGCGTCCCTTCGTGGCTCAGACCACCCGCCATTGCCGGCAGGATGTCCGCAGCATCGTATTCCTCCGACAGGTTGTCGAGGGCAACAAGCCAACCATTGGCGCCCCAGATCGGGGTTTCGTACATGCCGATGGTCATGATGTCGAACTGACCGCCCTTGGTGGTGATGTCGGTGGTGACACGCTGACGCAGGACATTTTCCTCGAGCGTGACCCATTCGACCTCGTGGCCGGTTTTGGCCGTGAAGTCATCGGTCAGACCCTGCATGCGGATCATGTCGCCATTGTTCACGGTCGCAATAGTAATGGTTTCGGCGGATGCGCCGCCTGCAGCAATCAGCGAAATGGCGGTCGCCGCACGAAGTGCGTTCTTAACAAACATCCTCTACCTCCTCGTTTGTAGATGTCCCGAGAACGATAGCGACAAAATGCCGCTTGCGTCAATTATAAAATTTACGCGCGTAAAGTTTTGACATTTGCGGATCAAAACAATCCGTTACGCCGATCCCCTCATGATCAACCGGCCATCAAAAACTGTCTCCGTACGCGAATCAGCGGGAATGCCTGTGTCGATCCGCTGCATCAGTATCTCTGCGCTCTTCTTGGCGATCGCCTTGTAATCCTGCGAAACCGTCGTCAGGGTCGGGCAGGAGTACCGCGAGAACGGGTGGTCGTCGTGGCCGGCGACGCGCATGGCGCAGCCCTGGCCAATGCCGACACGCAGCCCGGCCTCATAGGCCGCCGACAGGAAACCGATGGCAAGACGGTCGTTGCTGCACAGGATCGTATTGGTTGGCAGGGTCCGGTCACGCACAACCCGCGCGCCTTCGCGAAACCCGATCTCCTCGAACTCCCATCCTTCGCCGGGCGCCTGGATCAAATGCGGCTTGTGGTCGAGCCTTTCCATGGCGGCAATATAGGCATTGCGTCTCTTGTGGGCGTTGGGGTTCGTCGGGTTCTCCATCTCGAAGAACACAGGAGGCTCACCGGTGCGGCACAGGTATTCCACTATGAGACCAATGCTTTGGTCGTTGTTCGAGCCCACGAAAGCCTCTCCGACATTTTCGATGTTGGCGTCGAACAGAACGGTGGGGACCTCGTCGCAGAACGCGGCAATGGCGTCCCGGTCCGACGTGCGCCCCGAGGGCGCCAACAGAACACCTGCCGGTTTGATCAGGCGCAGGTTTTCGAGGTTTTCGATCTCCAGTTCCGGGCTGCCATGCGAGCCCAGAAGGACCGGGCGATACCCGGTCTCAAGAACATGTTCTTCCACGGTACGCGCGATTTCCGCGAAGAACGGGTCGGCAAGATAGGGAACAACAATGCCAATATTGCGGGTCAGCTTCCGGTTCTGATTCATCGCATAGAGGTTGGGCCGATAGTCGAACCGCTCGACCGCGTCTTCAATGCGTTTGCGGGTGGATGCCCGGACACTGGTCGGGTCGTTGAAGTATTTGGACAACGTCGGGCGGGAAATCCCGCTGACCGATGCGAATTCCTCCATGTTCCTGATTTTCTTACCGCCCATTCGTGTTCTCTCTCTTCCTGAGTGCCGGGCCTGTTCCGGATGCTGTGCCGGTCCCGGTGGCCCTCATATTAATTGACGCGCGCAAAATTTCACCCCAAATCTGACCGCGCCCTGCCAACCCTCCCCGGGGCTGGTCCCCTGACGGCACAAACCTACTTCCAGCGGTAGACCCCAGCATTGCCAAGCCCGTCAAGAACACCACCCGGGCGCAGCTTGCCATCCAAACAGCGGAGCGTTGGAGGAAAACCGGATGAAGCGCTGGTGTCCGACGGCACGGAAGTCGTGAGACACTTCCATGTCGCAAGCACAAAAAGGAGAGGTATTTCGGGGGAAGAATGGCAGCCCGTAGGGGAATCGAACCCCTCTTTCCAGGTTGAAAACCTGGCGTCCTAACCGATAGACGAACGGGCCACGCTGTGGTGAGGCGGGTTCTAGGGAAAAGCCGCGGGGGGCGCAAGTGGGATTTTGTTCCTGGGGCGAAAAAATCAACCCCCGGCGCGGGCGGCGTCTTCCAGCCGCAATTGGGGGGAAACCCGGCCTTGCCAGACGTTCAGCTCCAGCCGGCCTGCCAGGTGGAATCGGGCGCCGTCATGGGCTTCCAGGGCGGGGCCCAGATCGGTGTCGAATGCGCCGAAAGCGATGGCGTCGAGCCGCGCGGACAAGCCGTCGCCGAAGGTGACTTTCAGGTGGCCGGTGCCAACCCGTTTGGTGAAATGGATCTTCACGTCCGGAAAGGCGAAACGCGGGCCGGGGGCGCCCGCACCGAAGGGGCCGGCGGCCTCGATCTGTTCGATCAGTTCGGGCGTGACCGCGCCGGGCATCATCAGGCTGTCGAGCTTCAGGTCCGCCGGTCCTGCATCCCCCGCGCCCTGTTTTGCCAGCAGTTCGGACAGCCGTTCCATCGCCGGGTCAAGCTGCGCGCGCGACAGGGACAGGCCAGCGGCCATCTTGTGCCCGCCGCCCTTCTGGATCAGCCCTTCGGCGGCCAGGCGTTGAATGGATGCGCCCAGGTCCACGCCCGAGATCGAGCGGCCCGAACCCTTGCCGTCATCGCCGTCGAAACCGATCACCACGGCGGGCCGGTTGGTGGTCTCCTTGAGGCGCGAGGCGACAATGCCAACCACGCCCGGGTGCCAGCCGTCATCGGCGGCCCAGACCAGCGGCGCCTCCGGCCCGCGTGCCTCGGCTTGCGCGAGCGCGTTCTGGCGCACCGCATCCTCGATCTCGCGCCGCTCGGAGTTCAGCTGATCGAGCCGTTCGGCCAGCGCGGCGGCCTCATGCGGGTCCTGCGTGGCCAGCAGCCGCGCGCCCAGGTCGGCCTGACCGATGCGGCCACCAGCGTTGATGCGCGGGCCCAGCAGAAAGCCCAGGTGATAGGGTTTCGGCGCCTCGTTCATGCGGCTGACATCGGCCAGCGCCACCAGCCCCACGCGGGCGCGCCGGGCCATGACCTTCAACCCCTGGCGTACGAAGGCACGGTTGGCATCGACCAGCGGCGCAACATCGGCCACGGTGCCAAGCGCCACGAGGTCCAGCATGGACATCAGGTCCGGCCCTGGCTTGCCCGCCTCGCGCAATTGCCGTCCCATCTCGACCAGCATCAGAAAGACCACCCCGGCGGCGCAGAGGTAGCCGGGCGCGTCGGCCTCGTCCTGGCGGTTGGGGTTCACCACGGCCAGCGCGGGGGGCAGGGTCTCGCCGCCCAGGTGGTGGTCCAGAACAACCACGTCGGCGCCCTTGGCCCTGGCCGCCGCGATGGGCTCGTGGGACAGCGTACCGCAGTCGACACAGATGATCAGGCTATGACTGGCGGCCAGCTCCTCCATCGCCGGGACATTGGGGCCGTAGCCCTCGTCGATCCGATCGGGGATGTAGAGCGTGACGCGCTGGCCCGCCTGACGGAACCAGTCGATCAGCAGCGTGGCCGAGGTCGCGCCGTCGACGTCATAATCGGCAAAGATCGCGATGCGCTCGCCCCTGTCCAGCGCCGTGAGGGTGCGGGCGGCGGCGGCCTCCATATCCTTCAACCCGCGCGGATCGGGCAACAGGTCGCGCAGGGTGGGTTCGAGGAAGCTCTGCGCGTCCTCGGTGGCCACGCCGCGCCGGGCCAGCACGGTACAGACTGGCGCGGGCAGGGTGGTCGCCTGGGCCATCGCTTCGGCGGCGCGCTGGGTTTCGAGGTCAAGCCCGACCCAGCGGCGGCCGGTCAGGGAGCTGGAAACATTCAGGAAATCACTCAAGACAGGGCCTCTTCGGTGGAGATCACACAGGCGAATTCACCATGCAGATGGTCAAGCGCGGCCTGATGGATCAACGCGGGATCCGAGCCCGCTCCACCACGCCAGGACGCATCCGCCCCTGCTGCCACAGCGGCGCAGGCGTCATGGACCAGTTCGACCTGAAACCCAAGGTTTGCAGCCATGCGGGTGGTGGTGGAGACGCAATGCGGCGTGGTCAGCCCGCAGATGGTCACGGCTTCGGTCCCGCCGCCCCGCAGGCGCGCGTCCAGATCGGTGCCGATGAAGGCGGAGTTCACCTGTTTGCCCAAAACCGTTTCGCCGGGCCGGGGGGCGACCTCTGGTTTGAAATCGATCCGCCCTCCGTCCGGGTTCAGCGGGCTACCCGGTGTGACCGATAGGTGCTGGATGTGAAAGATGGGCCACGAACGGGCCCGCCAGTGGTCAAGCAGCCGCGCGGCGTTCGCCTCGGCCCCCGGATTGTTGCGCGCGCCCCAGACGGGGGCGTCGAACCCCTGCTGGATGTCGATCAGGATCAGCGCGCGCGGGGACGCCATCAGTGGTCGTTTACCGGGTTCTTGTAGATCATGCGGCGCACCGAGCCGGTTTTCGACCGCATCAGCAGGGTTTCGGTGGTCAGCCAGCCGGGCTCGCGCTTGATGCCCTGCACGACCGACCCGTCGGTCACGCCGGTGGCCGAAAAGATCACGTCGGCCGTGACCATCTCGTCGCGCGAATAGACGCGGTCCAGATCGGTGATGCCGGCCTTCAGGGCGCGGCCGCGTTCGTCGTCGTTGCGGAAGGTCAGCTGCCCCCACATCTGTCCCCCCATGCATTTCAGCGCGGAGGCCGCCAGCACACCCTCGGGCGCACCGCCACGGCCCATGTACATGTCGATACCGGTGATGTCGGCCTCGGCACAGTGGATCACGCCAGCGACGTCGCCGTCGGTGATCAGGCGGATCGCGGCGCCGGTCGAACGGATGTCGGCGATCATTTCCTCGTGGCGCGGGCGTTCCAGCACGCAAACGGTGATGTCGTTGGACTTGCAGCCACGGGCGGCGGCAAGCGCCTTGACCCGCTCTGACGGGCACATTTCCAGGCTGACCACGTCTTTGGGATAGCCCGGGCCAATCGCCAGTTTTTCCATATAGACGTCCGGGGCATGCAGCAGCGTGCCGCGCGGGGCCATGGCGATGACGGTCAGCGCGTTGGGCATGTCCTTGGCGGTCAGGGTGGTGCCTTCCAGCGGGTCGAGCGCAATGTCCACCTCGGGGCCTTCGCCGGAGCCGACTTCCTCGCCGATATACAGCATCGGCGCCTCGTCGCGTTCGCCTTCGCCAATGACGACCGTGCCCTTGATGTCGAGCAGGTTCAGCTGGTCGCGCATGGCGTTCACCGCTGCCTGGTCGGCGGCCTTTTCGTCACCATGGCCGACCAGGGTGGCCGAAGCGGTCGCGGCGGCTTCGGAAACACGGGCAAGGCCCAGCGAGAGCATGCGGTCGGCAAAGACGACTTTGTCAGCCATGGGAGGACGTCCTTTCAAATAAGCGTTAAAGGCCGGTTTAGTGCGCACGTGGCGCCGGGGCAAGCGGGAAGGGGTGTTTTCGGTTGGGTGATTTGGGGGGCAAATCGTCCTCGCCTGCGGCTCGCGCCCCAGCAAGGCGCGGGCGCTCGGTCCCCGCGGGACCTTCGCGGTGGCGGCCTGGTGGGCGGTGTGGCCTGTTCGGACGTTGCGCCCGCAGCCCCGGTGGGGGGAAAGGCGGCGCTGCTAAACTGTGCGTGTCGTCGGGGAGGTTTCCTGAAGAGATGTGGAAGATCCTGTTGGAGCCTGTGGAATTGGACAAGTCTCAACGGCGGGTTCGAGCCCGAAGCGGTCATCCTACGTGGTGTTCTTTTGGCGATTCAGTTGGTGATGGCCGACTTCGCGATCTGGTTTAGATGGCGCATGTCTGTGCCGCAGCATCCCCCTAGAATGCTGATCTGGGAATGATTTCCGTGAATTTCGGCGAGCTGTTGTCCAAGTTCCACCGGGTCACCGTCATCAAGCTCTGTTGCTTCGTCTAGTTCCGCATGGCTGCATCGCGATGCGTTTGCCATGACGCCTCGTAGGCGCTGCATCCAAGGCTCATCCGAGAGGATGTCGACGAAGTGGTCGGGATGTGCGCAATTGATCATGAAATAGCTCGCAAAACCATCGGTGGCGGCGTCCACTTGTTCGATTGCTTCGCCCACCGTCTCGCCTGTGGGTAGCCTGCCGTTTGTCTCAACGGTGAATGAAATCATCGCGGGCATGCCAGTTTTCTTGATCGCCTGAACCATGCCGATTGCCTCAGCAGGATATGCAACAGTGTAACCCCCGATGATGTCGGCCTCCGTTTCAGCCAGAACATTGACCTGTTCCGCGTGATAGGCCTCAGCCTCCTTTGCAGTCATTTGTTCCGTGGGGGCGTAGGCGTCGTCACGCGGCCCGATGATGCCGCAGATAATCGTGGGAAGATCGCCCGCCTCTGAGCGAACTTTTGACACGAGTGCGATGGCCTGCCGGTTCAGAGCAGCTAGGTCTTTTGGCGAGTAACCCAATGGCGCCGCGCGGTCCCTGTTGGCTAGCCAAGTCGGGCTTTCAATGATGACGCCTGCACCGTGGGACCTGCTAACCTCTATGAATGCCCGCATGTATTCGGCGAGCATCTTGCGCCCATCTTCCGATTCCAAAAGGGGGTAGGACGCAAAGCCGGGCAACTCCATGCCCTTGGAAAAGATTATGTCAGTTTCCATGCCAGCATAGTCGAGGAACACGCCGCCATTGATCTGCGGAATACTGTCTCTGTGAAGAGCCATGGCCACCTCCAAGTTGCCTTCGGATAGCAAATAGTACCATGGGAATTTCGTTAGAACAAAAGAAGTCCCGAGGGGCAGCTTCGTCCCGCATTTCGGACTCTAAAATGGAAAACACCCCCGCGGCGGCTGCGGAGGCGTCTGACTATTTGGGGATGGCGCGAGTAGCGGAGCTGCGCCCTCAGACCTCTTCGATCCGGATCGCCACCGGCGCCCCTTCGACCACGCCGGTTTCCTCCAGGCCGGACAGGGCCATGTCCAGGCTGTCGCGGGTGGTCTTGTGGGTGACGATCAGCACAGGCGCGGTCTTGTCCTCGTGTCCGTACTGGCGCATGCGGTCGATCGAGACACCCGCGTCGCCCAGGACCGAGGCGACCTTGGCCATGGCGCCCGGCTTGTCCAAAAGCGTCATGCGCAGGTAGTAGGGCGCGGATTTGGTCGCCTTCACGCCGCGCACCGGGCGCAGGGTGTCTGCCGGCTGGCCGAAAGTCGTCACGGCAAAGCCGCGCGCCAGGTCCATCACATCGCCCATCACGGCGCTTGCGGTCGGACCTTCGCCCGCGCCGGGGCCGCGCAGCACGACCTGACCGATCGAGTCGCCCTCGATCACCACCATGTTGGTGCCGCCCTCCAGCTGCCCCAGCGGCGAGCTTGCCGGCACCAGGCAGGGCGACATGCGTTGTTCCAGCCCACGGCCGGTCATCTGCGCCACGCCCAGCAGCTTGATGCGGTAGCCCATGTCGGCGGCGTGCTCGATATCGGCGATCTGGATGCGCTGAATGCCCTCCAGCTCCATCGCGTCGAAATTCACCTGGGTGCCGAAGGCAATGGCCGCCAGCAGCGCGAGCTTGTGACCCGCGTCGATCCCGCCCACGTCGAGGTTCGGATCGGCTTCGAGATAGCCCAGCTGGTTGGCTTCCTCGAACACCACGTCATAGGGCAGGTCGGCGTCATACATCCGGGTCAGGATGTAGTTGCAGGTGCCGTTCATCACGCCCATGACGCGGTCGATCTCGTTGCCCGCCAGCCCTTCTGTCAGGGCCTTGATCACCGGGATACCGCCCGCCACCGCGGCCTCGAACCGCAGGATCACGCCCTTGGCTTCGGCAGATCGGGCCAGCTCCTGGCCGTGATGCGCCAACAGCGCCTTGTTGGCGGTGACAACATGTTTGCCCGCCGCAATGGCGGCCTCTACCGATGCCTTGGCCGGACCTTCCGAGCCCCCCATCAACTCGACAAAGACGTCGACATCGTCACGGGTTGCCAGGGCGACCGGATCGTCTTCCCAGGCGAACTGCGAAATGTCGATGTCGCGGTTCTTGTTTCTGGACCGCGCGGAAACGGCACTGATCGTTACCGGACGGCCGGAACGGGCCTCCAGCAACTGGGCGTGTTTCTTGACGATCTTGACCACGCCGATACCGACGGTGCCCAGTCCGGCAATGCCAAGGCGAAGGGGTTGGGTCATGTCGCTCTCCCGTGGAATTGGCTGATCTGTTCGCAGGTCTGTTACCCAAAGCGGGCAGGGGGTGCAATGAGAAGAACGGGGTGAAGGCTGCCCTATCGGGCGTGCCGGGCGATGGCGGCGCGCATTCGGTCACGGGCGGCGGTGTCCACGACGGTCCCCCGCAGGCGGGCGGCGCGGGCACGCAGGGCCGCAGCGCGGGCCGGAAGGTTGCCGGTCAGGAGAGTAGGGCTGTAGCTGCCGGGCTCCTGCGAAATCCCCGCCAGCAAGGGACCAAGCGGCACAAGCGCGGGGTAGGCTGCCGCCCGGGCACGGGCAGACATGCCGGTGTCCAGGCGCGGCGCATTCGAACAACCGGTGGCGAAGGCCAGCAGAGCTATCATGATGATCCGGCGCAAGGTTTCGGCTTTCCGTCCGCAATTGCTCGTCGTTGCGACCATAACGCTGCGCGGCTTGCCGGGGCAAGCAGGTTTCGGAACCCGGCAGGGATGCCAGCGGAGCGCCTGCAAATTATCACGCGATGCAAGTGCACCCGCCTCTCGACCTTCCGCCATGCCCTTCATCTTTCTCCAAATATCCCCGCCGGAGGCATCAGGCTCACGCGTGAGCGTGAGCCATGCCCAACCGGCGCGGCTGCCGTCAGGCAGCCCCGGCGGGCGGGAGCCCACACCCTGCCGCCACGGGGGTGCCGCAACGCGGCGGCTTGATTTGAACAATCGTTCAGTTACGATGGTCCCATGGCCCGAAAAACAGGATCTCACAGCGAAATCACCGGACCCAGGGTGCGCGATGCCGCCCTGCGCCTGTTTGCGCGCCACGGGTTTGCCGCCGTCTCCATGCGCCAGATCGCGGCAGAGGTGGGGGTGCAGGCGGGCGCGCTCTACCTCTATACCAAGGACAAGCAGAGCCTGCTCTTCGACCTGATGAAGAGCCACATGGAAGAGTTGCTCGACGCCTGGGCCGCCGAACCCGGGGGGGGCAGCCCTGCCGACCGGCTGGAGGCCTTTACCCGTTTTCACATCCGCTTCCACCTCGATCGGCCGGACGCGGTGTTCATCGCCTATATGGAGCTGCGCAACCTGGAGCCGGACAATTTCGCCATCATCGAGCAGTTGCGCCGCCGCTACGAGGACGGGCTCGAAGCCATCCTGCGGGATGGCGCTCGGGCCGGGGAGTTCACCGTGCCCGATACAAAGCTGGCCACCTGGGCGGTCATTGCCATGCTGACCGGGGTGAACACCTGGTATCGTGAGGGTGGCCGCCTGTCGCCGGAGCGGATCGAGGAAATCTATTGGGATATGGTGCGCCGCTCGGTCGCCGCATGAAGGTGCCGCGCGGGTTCCCGGGATTGGGTATCGTCCCGGCCGGTCGCACCGAAGGTCACAGCTTGAAATCGACGTTTTCTGTCGCAAAGCGGCATTCGTTTCGCCATCCACCCGCTTGATAATCCGTCCAAGGCGCGGTTCACTCGACCGTGACTCGAAGGAGAGCGACATGCGATATTCTGCCTGGGCCGTGTTCAAACAGGGGCTCACCGGCAACAAGGGGTGGGAGAAGGCCTGGCGCAGCCCCGAGCCCAAACCCGAGTATGACGTCATCATCATCGGTGGCGGCGGGCACGGGCTGGCGACCGCCTATTACCTGGCGGCCAAACACGGCATCGCCAATGTCGCGGTGCTGGAACGCGGCTATCTGGGGGGCGGAAATGTCGGGCGCAACACCACCATCGTGCGCGCCAATTACAACCTGCCGGGCAATTCGGAATTCTATTCGCATTCGCTCAGCCTCTGGGAGGGGCTTGAGCAGGAGCTGAACTACAACGTCATGCATTCGCAGCGGGGCATCATCAACCTGTTCCATTCGGACGGGCAGCGCGATTACGCGGCGCGGCGCGGCAACTCCATGGTGAACCAGGGCGATGACGCGGTGCTTCTGGACCGCGAAGGGGTGCGCAAACACGTGCCTTTTCTGGATTTCGACAATGCGCGCTTTCCGATCTACGGCGGGCTTTTTCACCCGCGCGGCGGCACTGCACGCCACGACGCGGTGGCCTGGGGCTATGCCCGAGGGGCGGACCGGCGCGGCGTGGATCTGATCCAGCAATGCGAAGTGACCGGCATCGACGTGGAAAATGGCCGCGTGACCGGTGTGCAGACAACCCGCGGCCCGATCCGCGCCCGGAAGGTCGCCATGGTCGCCGCCGGCCGGTCGGGTCAGGTCGCCGCCATGGCGGGCATGCGCCTGCCGGTCGAAAGCCACGTGCTGCAGGCCTTTGTCACCGAGGGGCTGAAACCCGCGCTCGACACGGTGGTCACATTCGGCATGGGGCACTTCTATATCAGCCAGTCGGACAAGGGCGGGCTGGTCTTCGGGGGCGATCTCGATTTCTACCCGTCCTATGCGGCGCGCGGAAACCTTCCGATGGCCGAACATGTGATGGAAGCCGCGATGACTCTCATGCCCGCGATCGGAAAATCTCGCGTTCTGCGCAGCTGGGGTGGTATCATGGACATGTCGCCGGACGGTTCACCCATCATCGACACCTGTCACATCGAGGGGCTGATCGTGAACACCGGCTGGTGCTACGGCGGCTTCAAGGCGGTGCCTGGTTCGGGCTGGGCGACGGCCCATCTCTTGGCCAACGGCCAGCCGCATGACAGTGCCGCGAAACTTCGTCTCGACCGGTTTTCGACCGGCCGTGGCCTCATGGACGAGGAGGGAACCGGTGCGCAACACAATCTTCATTGAGGCGGCACTGGCCGCTGTCCTGATGACCGGGCCTGCCCTGTCACAGGAGCTCGACGGCTGCTGGACCCGGGCCTATGACAAGGATCATCTGCGCGGACAACCGGGCCAGGTGGTGGAAAAGATCATGTTCGGGGCTTTCCCCGGATCGGACGGAAAAACGGCCACCGCCGACCTGGTTGTCGTCGCCGCCAACCAGGGCCACGCCGCCCGCGCGGGGCTTGGTGGGCAGAAACTGGTGCAGTACCTGTTCTGCCAAGCCGACAAGACTGCCGGGGCGGGGTGGCGCTGCGCGTCGGAATGCGACAGCGGCAGCCTGGAAATTACCCGGATCGACGACAAGATGCTGGAAATCCGCACCGACTATCTGATGGTCGATGGCTCCGAAACCTGCGGCGGGGCGCTGGACCTTGCCGAAAAGCCCGGCCAGTTCGTCACTTATCGTCTCTACCGGCCCTCGGGGCCGAATTGCGGTTGGGAGTAGACCATGCGCCTGCCTTGCCCCCTCTGCGGGGATCGTGATCATCGCGAGTTCACCTACAGGAGCGTCGCGCTCGACCGCCCGGCGGACGAGGGCTGGAGCGACGCCTGGAACGATTACATCCACCTGCGTGACAACCCCGCAGGCCCGCAGGATGAGCTCTGGTGGCACGGCGCGGGCTGTGGCGCCTGGCTGGTCGTGACACGCGATACGAAAACCCACGAGGTGCTGGGCGCCAAATTGGCCGGGGAGAGCTGACAATGCGCGTACAGGGCAAGGGCCTGATCGACCGCAGCCAACCGGTGCGGTTCAGCTTCGACGGGCGGGGCATCGTCGGGTTCAAGGGCGACACAGTGGCCTCGGCGCTGCTGGCAAACGGTGTGCGCCTGATGGGGCGCTCGTTCAAGTACCACCGCCCGCGCGGGGTGATGACCATGGGGTCCGAAGAACCCAATGCGCTGATCACCACCGGGCGTGGCGCGGCCCGGACCCCGAATGTGCGCGCCACCGTGCAGGAGGTTTCCGACGGGCTGGAGGTGCGCAGCCAGAATGCCTGGCCCTCGCTCGACATGGACCTGTTGGGGCTGAACGACCTGATGGCGCCGTTCTTTTCGGCCGGGTTCTACTACAAGACCTTCATGTGGCCGCAGAAATTCTGGGAACGCCTCTATGAACCCATGATCCGTCGCGCCGCCGGTCTGGGCGCGCTGTCGATGGAGAACGATACCGCGCCGATGGAAAAGGCCTTTGCCCATTGCGACCTGTTGGTGATCGGCTCGGGGCCCGCCGGGTTGATGGCCGCGCTGACCGCCGGGCGGGCGGGCGCCGATGTGATCCTCTGCGAAGACGAGGCGCATTTCGGCGGGCGCCTGCGGTCCGAGGCCGAGGAGGTCGGCGCCATGCCCGGTTCGGTCTGGGTCGACGAGGTCCTGTTCGAACTGGGCCAGATGGACAATGTGCGCCTGATGCCGCGCACCACGGTGACAGGCGCCTATGACGGCGGCACCTATGGCGCGTTGGAGCGGGTGGGGCTGCATCTGGAGAACCCGGACCTGTTGCCGCTCGAATGTTTCTGGCGCATCGCCGCGCGCCGCGCGATCCTGGCCTCGGGCGCCCTGGAGCGACCCGTCGCCTTTGCCAACAATGACCGGCCCGGGGTGATGATGGCCAGTGCGGTGCGCGGTTATTTGCACCGCTACGGTGTGCTGGCGGGCCAACGTGTGGCGGTCTTTGGCAACAATGACGATGCCCATCGCACCGCGCGCGATCTGGCCGCCGCCGGGGTGGATGTGGCCGCGCTGGTGGACAGCCGCCCCGACGCGCGGGTCGCCGGATGGAATGCGGGTGACTTCCCGATCTATACCGGGGCGCGGGTGGTGGACACGAAGGGCCGCAAGGGGCTGACCGGCGTGACCGTGCAAACGCAATCGGGGTTGCAAGTCATGGACGTAGATTGTCTTGCGATTTCAGGCGGGTGGAACCCGACCTTGCATCTGGCCTGCCATATGAACGGCCGCCCGGTCTGGGACGAGGCGCGCCAGGCCTTCCTGCCGCGCCCGAACATGGTGCCGGGGCTGGAAGCCGCGGGGGCCGCCAGCGGTGTATTCTCCACCCATGGCGCGCTGACCAGCGGCATGGAATCTGCGAAGAACGCCCTTCAAGCGATTGGAAGGAAAGTCATTTCCTCCGATGCTCCCCGGGCCGAGGACACGCCGTTCGCCATCGCGCCGCTATGGCACTGCGAGGGTGGAAAGGGCCGCGCCTGGCTCGATTTCCAGAATGATGTCACCGTGAAGGACGTGAAACTCGCCGCGCTTGAGAACTACGCCAGCGTCGAGCACATGAAACGCTTCACCACCCAGGGCATGGCGCCGGATCAGGGCAAGAACTCGAACGTGAACGCGTTGGCGATTCTGGCCGATGCGACCGGTCGGGGCATTCCGGAAACGGGAACAACGACTTACAGGCCGCCCTTCATCCCGGTTTCGATCGCTGCCATGGGGGCGGGCGCGCGTGGCAAGGGGTTTGCGCCGGAGCGGTTCACCACCTCGTACAAAGCCGCCACCGAGGCCAGGGCGCCGATGATCGAGGCGGGGCTGTGGTATCGCCCCAGCTATTTCCCCGCCGCCGGTGAACGCAGCTGGCGCGAGAGCTGTGATCGCGAGGTGAGCATGGTGCGCCATGCGGTCGGGGTCTGCGATGTCTCCACCCTTGGCAAGATCGACATTCAGGGCAAGGACGCCGCTGAGTTCCTTGATTTCGTGTATACAAATACGTTTTCCACCCTGAGGCCCGGACGCGTGCGCTACGGGCTCATGCTGCGCGAGGACGGTCATGTCATGGACGATGGCACCACCGCGCGTTTCGGGGAAAACCACTTTGTCATGACCACGACCACGGCGGCGGCGGGTCAGGTCATGGCGCATCTGGAGTTCGTGGCCCAGGTTCTGAGGCCCGACTGGGACGTGCACCTTGTGTCGGCCACGGAACAATGGGCGCAGTTCGCCGTGGCCGGTCCGAAGTCGCGCGCGCTTCTGAATGCGGTGCTGGATCAGCCGCTGGATCCGGAGGCCTGGCCCTTCATGGCCTGTGGCGCAGTCTCGGTCGCAGGCGTTGCGGGGCGGCTTTTCCGCATCAGCTTTTCGGGCGAACATGCCTATGAACTGGCGGTGCCCGCGCGCTATGGCGAGGGGCTGTGGCGGCTGCTGCTCTCGCAGGCGGCGGCCTTTGGCGGCGGTCCCTACGGGATGGAGGCGCTGAACGTTCTGCGCATCGAAAAGGGGTTCATCACCCATGCGGAAATCCACGGCCGGGTGACGGCGGACGACATCGGCATGGGCCGCATGGTTTCGGCCAGCAAGGACTGTATCGGCAAGGCGGCGGCCTCGCGCCCGGGTCTGTCAGGGGCGGAGCGCGAGCAGCTCGTGGGTCTGAAACCCGTGGGCGCGGTGCGACAGCTCACTGCGGGGGCGCATCTGTTCAATGAGGGCGAAGCGCCGGTGCGGGAGAACGATCAGGGCTATGTGACGAGCGTGGGGTTCTCGCCCACTCTGGGCACGATGCTGGGGCTTGGATTCCTGAAAAACGGCCGGGCGCGGCATGGCGAAACTGTGCGCCTGGTCGATCATGTCAGAAATGTCGAAGCGGTCTGCGAGGTCTGCGGCCCGGTCTTCTTCGACCCCGAAGGAGGGCGCGTACGTGGCTAACCTGGTGGAAATGACCCCCTGCCGGGGGATGGAGCCGGTCACGATCGGCACCGTGACCCTGTCGGAGGTTCTGCCGGGGCGCATCACCTCGCTGTCCCCCCGGAAAACGGCGTCGCGGGACGTGCTGAAACAGGGCCACGGCATGGCCTTCCCCGCACCGAACCGCGCGACGGGCAAGGCCGGTGCGCGGGCGATCTGGTCCGGTCGCGATCAGGCGATGCTGGTCGGGCCGACCCCGGCGCCGGAGCTGGCAGAGGCCTTTGCAATGACCGATCAGTCGGACGCCTGGGCCATCCTGCGTCTTGAAGGGGCCGGATGGCGCGATGTTCTGGCGCGTCTCACGCCGCTCGATCTGCGCGAGGGAGTGTTCAAACGCGGCCATACGGCGCGCAGCCAGCTGGGGCACATGAACATGTCGCTGACCCGCACGGGGAGGGATGTTGTTGAAATCATGGTGTTTCGCTCCATGGCCGAAACAGCGGTGCATGAGCTGACCGGTGCCATGACGGGTCTGGCCGCGCGGGGCTAGCCGGGTTTTTCGAAATCCCGGACCGGAAAATTCGAGTTTTCAGGGGCCGTGCCGCTGGACTTCACCCTCCGCAAATCCGATATTGTCCGCCATGTCCCTGCCGCCCGGTTTCCTTGATGAGCTTCGCACCCGCACGAGCCTGTCTCAGGTCGTAGGGCGAAAGGTCATGTGGGACAGCCGCAAGTCGAACCAGGGCAAGGGCGACATGTGGGCGCCCTGTCCGTTCCATCAGGAAAAGACCGCCAGCTTTCACGTCGATGACCGCAAGGGGTTCTATTACTGTTTCGGCTGCCATGCGAAAGGGGACGCGATCAGTTTCGTGCAGGAGACCGAGAATGTCTCGTTCATGGAAGCGATCGAGATCCTGGCGGGGGAGGCCGGCATGCAGATGCCTGCCCGCGACCCCAAGGCGCGCGAGAAAGCAGACCGGCGCAGCCAGCTGGCCGAGGTCATGGAGCAGGCGGTGCAGTTCTTCCGTCTGCAACTGAAGACCGCGGCAGGGGCGGCAGCGCGCGATTACCTGGCCGGACGGCGCCTGTCCGAACCCGCGCAGGAGCGGTGGGAGGTCGGCTTTGCCCCCGATGCCTGGCAGGGGCTCTGGGATCACCTGAAGGGCAAATCCGTGCCCGACGACCTGATCCTGGGTGCGGGGCTGGCCAAGCCCAGCCAGAAGGGCGGCAAGCCCTATGACACGTTCCGCGGCCGCATCATGTTCCCGATCCGCGACGCGCGCGGGCGCTGCATCGCCTTCGGCGGGCGGGCGATGGACCCGAATGACAATGCCAAATACCTGAACTCGCCCGAAACCGAGCTCTTCGACAAGGGCCGCAGCCTCTACAATCACGGCCCCGCCCGCGAGGCGGCGGGCAAGGGGCAGCCGCTGCTGGTGGCCGAGGGCTACATGGACGTGATTGCGCTCTCCGAAGCCGGGTTCGGCGCGACCGTGGCCCCGCTGGGCACCGCCATTACCGAGGATCAGCTGCGTCTCATGTGGCGGTTTGCCGACGAGCCGATCATCGCGCTGGATGGTGACACCGCCGGGCTGCGCGCCGCCATGCGGGTCATCGACCTGGCGCTGCCGCTGCTGGAGGCGGGCAAGAGCGTGCGTTTCGCCATCATGCCCGAAGGGCTGGACCCCGATGATCTGATCAAGGCGCAGGGCGCGGGGGCCATGCAGGCGCTGATCGACGGGGCCATGCCGATGGTCAGGCTGCTCTGGCAGCGCGAGACCGAGGGCAAGGTGTTTGACAGCCCGGAACGCCGGGCCGCGCTCGACAAGCAGCTGAGACAGGTGATTTCCCGTATTCAGGATCCCTCGATTCGCGAGCATTACGGCTTGGCGATCAAGGAGTTGCGCTGGGAGCTGTTTCGCGGCAATCGGGGCGGTGGCTCCGGCGGCGGGCAGGGCCGTTTCTCTGGTCCTCGCAAGCCCTGGCGCAAGGGTCCGGCCCCGGTGCAGCAGTCGACCAAGGGCTCGGCCCTGGCCTCCGGGGACAATGCCGAGCTGGTTCGCGAAGGCGTGATCCTGGCGGTGCTGGTCACGCGGCCCGACCTGTTGGGCGAGGTGGAAAGCAGTTTCGAGCGTGCGCGAATGTCCACGCCCGACCACCAGCTTCTGCAGACCCTGATCCTGCGCCACGCCCATGAGGGCGCGGAAGTACTGCGCGAAAAAATCAACGAATTTGCCCCCGGAGCCCTTGAAAAACTCTTTGCGCCCAGCCACATCCGCATTGCACCCGCGATCCGACACCCGGACGATGCCGAACTGGTCACGACCTGCCTGACCGAAGAGCTCGCCAAACTCGAAGCGATCCGGGGTGCGCGCGCTGAAACCGACGACGCGATGCATGATATCGAAGCGATGGCCGACGAGGGCCTGACCTGGCGCCTGTCCCAGGCCGCCGAGGCGCGCAACCGCGCGATCCGCTCGGAAGGGGAGGACAAATCCGTCTTTGACGTGGCGGACAATGGCGCGCTGATGGATCGCGAGGAACGCCGGGATTTCGACGCGCTTCTGTCGAAGCTCAAATTTTCCAAGCCGGATCGCCGCTGACGGGGCGACGCAATGGCCACAGGGTAAAGACGCCGCACCGAATTGGGGATAAATCGACTTGGCGAATCAGTGAAACCCATAAATGATTCGAAAACTTCGAATCGGTGATTCGCCGACCGGACCCGCGACCGACATATAGCCAAGGAGAGCCGCATGGCCGCCAAGGACACCGCCACCGACCGCAAGGACGACGACCAGGAAAACGAACCGATGGTCGACATGAGCCAGACCGCGGTCAAGAAGATGATCGCGGAGGCCCGGGAAAAAGGCTACATCACCTATGACCAGCTGAACCAGGTCCTGCCGCCGGATCAGGTCTCGACCGACCAGATCGAGGACGTGATGTCGATGCTGTCCGAGATGGGCATCAACATCATCGAGGATGAAGAGGCCGAAGAGGCCGAGGATGACGGCAAGTCCACCGCCGTCGCCACCACCGGCCAGGGCGGGCGCGATGTCACGGTCTCCACCGCCGAAACCGAAAAGCTTGACCGCACCGACGACCCGGTGCGCATGTATCTGCGCGAGATGGGCTCGGTCGAACTCCTGTCCCGCGAGGGTGAGATCGCCATCGCCAAGCGGATCGAGGCCGGGCGCAACACGATGATCTCGGGTCTGTGCGAAAGCCCGCTGACCTTCCAGGCCATTACCATCTGGCGCGACGAACTTCTGTCCGAGGACATCCTGCTGCGCGACGTCATCGATCTGGATGCCACTTTCGGCAACCAGATGGAGGATGAAGACGAGGAAAAGGAAAGCGTGCTGGACGGCGCCGCCGCCAACACCAATGCCGCCACCAAACCCGAAAAGAAGGACGACAGCCCGGAGCTTGACGCCGACGGCAACCCGATTGCCAAGGACGACGACGAGGATGACGAGGAAGAACAGGCCAACATGTCGCTTGCCGCGATGGAAGCGGCGCTGAAGCCCAAGGTCCTGGAAACCCTCGAACTGATCGCGCGTGATTATACCAAACTGTCCGAAATGCAGGACCTGCGCATGTCCGCCACGCTGAACGAGGATGACAGTTTCTCGAAACGCGAGGAAGACGAATACCAGAAGCTGCGCGCCGAGATCGTGCTCCTGGTCAACGAACTGCACCTGCACAACAACCGGATCGAGGCGCTGGTCGACCAGCTCTATGGCATCAACCGTCGCATCATGTCGATTGACTCGGCCATGGTGAAACTGGCCGACCAGGCGCGCATCAACCGGCGCGAGTTCATCGAGGCCTATCGCGGCTATGAGCTGGACCCGACCTGGCTGGACCGCATGTCCGAGAAACCGGGCCGTGGCTGGCAGGCGCTGATCGAACGCTCCACCGACAAGATCGAGCAGCTGCGCGGCGACATGGCCCAGGTCGGCACCTATGTCGGCGTCGATATTCCCGAATTCCGCCGCATCGTGCAGCAGGTCCAGAAGGGCGAGAAGGAAGCGCGTCAGGCCAAGAAGGAAATGGTCGAGGCCAACCTGCGCCTGGTAATCTCGATTGCCAAGAAATACACCAACCGCGGCCTGCAATTCCTTGATCTCATTCAGGAAGGTAACATCGGGCTGATGAAGGCGGTGGACAAGTTCGAATACCGTCGCGGCTACAAGTTCTCGACCTATGCGACCTGGTGGATCCGCCAGGCGATCACCCGCTCGATCGCCGACCAGGCGCGCACGATCCGTATTCCGGTCCACATGATCGAAACGATCAACAAGCTGGTCCGGACCGGTCGCCAGATGCTGCACGAGATCGGTCGCGAACCGACCCCCGAGGAACTGGCCGAGAAGCTGCAGATGCCGCTTGAGAAGGTCCGCAAGGTGATGAAGATCGCCAAGGAGCCCATTTCTCTGGAAACCCCGATCGGCGACGAGGAGGACAGCCAGCTCGGTGATTTCATCGAGGACAAGAACGCCGTCCTGCCGCTGGATTCGGCGATTCAGGAGAACCTGAAGGAAACGACAACCCGCGTGCTGGCCTCGCTCACGCCGCGCGAAGAACGCGTGCTGCGCATGCGCTTCGGCATCGGCATGAACACCGACCACACGCTGGAAGAGGTGGGCCAGCAGTTCAGCGTGACGCGCGAACGGATCCGCCAGATCGAGGCCAAGGCGCTCAGGAAGCTGAAACACCCCAGCCGCTCGCGCAAGCTGCGCAGCTTCCTGGATCAGTGATCAAGACGCCCCCGCAAGGGGGCGTTTTTTGTTGCAGTTAAGGGGTTTTGCGAATGCCCTATGAGGCCGGTCTTGGATGTGTAACGGAGTTTCTTTACAGGGAAGTTGGTGCGGCGGATGACCAAATCGGGCGCGTGTTTCTTGCCTGCGCCTTTGGGATGGCCGGTCTTTCGGGCTTCGAGTTGCGTTGCGGTGGGCACGGGTACATTTCTACCGAGGTAAGAGCCTATCGCCATGAAAAGGCTTATCTGGCCGCCGTTTTGAACAAGAAGTGGGTTCGCCTCTATATACGCAAACCTGCGCTGGTCTGGGATAGTCTGGATGTACCCTCTGTCCTGCATGCCTTTGACGATGCCGTGTTCGTTGAGCATTGCGGGGAAATCGCGCTCAATTTGAGCGATTTCCAGCGGGCATGTGACGTCATGCAATGGATCTGTTCGAGATTGTCCCTCAGCGCCACATAGGGCGTTTTGAGAACACCCTGAATCGCGGCTTTTGCTCGAAATGCCCACAACAATGAATGCTTTCATGGCGTTTCCGCTCAAACCTGTCTCAGGTTTCATTAGAAACGCCTGGGTGTTGTCCCCGCCGCGGAAAAGCTACCCCCTCAAATGCTCCTCGAAAAACGCCATAGTACGCGACCAGGCCAGTTCCGCCGCCGCCTCGTCATAGCGCGGCGTGCTATCATTGTGGAACCCGTGGTTTACCCCCGGGTAGATATGCGCGGTATAGGTCTTGCCGTGTTCGATCAGCGCGGCCTCGTAATCCGGCCAGCCTGCGTTGATGCGCTCGTCCAGCTCGGCGTAGTGCAGAAGCAGCGGCGCCCGGATGCGGGGCACGTCGCCTGCCGATGCCTGGCGGCCGTAGAAAGGCACCGAGGCCGCCAGTTCCGGGTAGGCCACTGCCAGCGCGTTGCAGACCCCGCCGCCATAGCAGAAGCCGACGGCTCCGACCTTGCCGGTGCTGTCAGGCCGGCTCATCAGGTGCTCGGCGGCCGCGAAAAAATCGTTCATCAGCTTCGAGCGGTCCACCGTGCGCTGCAGATCGCGCCCCTCGGCGTCATTGCCCGGATAGCCACCGACCGAACTCAGCCCGTCCGGTGCCAGCGCCAGGAAGCCCGCCTTGGCGACCCGGCGGGCGACGTCCTCGATATAGGGGTTGAGCCCCCGGTTTTCATGCACCACCAGCACAGCGGGCAGGGGACCGGTCGCCTTGGCGGGTTTCACCTGGTAGGCGCGCACATCTCCATGGCCGTTGGGCGAGGGATAGGCGACATATTCCGGAAGGATGTCGGGATCGTTGAACGAGACCTGCTCGGCCAGCGCATAATCCGGGCTGAGCATGTTCAGCAGCATCGCGGCAGTTAACCCGCCCACGGCGAACCGTCCCGCCTTGTCGAGAAACTCTCTCTTGGTAATGATCCCGTGGGCGTAGAAATCGTAAAGGTCCAGAAGCTCCTGATCGAAATCCTTGGCTGTCATACGTGCCATGTCGGTCCTCCCTTCCATTTGAGCATGACTTTATCACGAGTGGCCGCGCGGAGCCGGTTACGATCCCGTGAGCCTCCGGGCGGCGGCGGGGTTTCGCCGCTTGCAACCCCCGCACGCGCGCTGCACATTGGGAAGGTGCGACAGATTGGGGAATGACATGTCACTCTTTGGCAAACTCTTCGGCGGCAAAACTGCTGGGGCCGGGAAAGAGGTCGAACCGGAACTTTACGAAGGGTTCCGCATCTACCCCGAACCGGTGCGCGAAGCGGGCGGGTACAGGGTCAACGCCAGGATCGAAAAGGACGTGGGCGGACTGCTCAGGACGCACCAGATGGTGCGTGCCGATGTGGTGCAGTCCGAGGACGAGGCGCGCGCGATCACTCTGCGCAAGGCCCAGAGCTTCATCGACCAGATGGGGGAACGGATTTTCAACTGACTCGACCCAGAACGCCGTCGAATTCGGGATGGTGCGCAAGTGTGGTATTCTATCCCCCTCAATTTTGTGGGGGATAGATATGACACCTGAACTGAGAACTCAGCTTTCACTGGGTCGTTTGGATCACTACTTCAGCATTATGCGCACCGTGGTCTTTGCTTTCGTGGCGGTTGCGGCGACCGATGCTTTCGGGGCAGGTGGGTATTCTGCCCCGCTGATGGCGCTGGTGGTCCTGGTGACGACATACGGCATACTGGCCGGGAACACTTGCCTGGATGACCTCGACAACCTGCGTGGCGACCTTGGCGAAGAGATGGCAGCGACACATTACGGCAAGGGGATACTGGACCGAAATATCAGTGCTCTGAAAGCGATCTCGTCGGTGCTGATTGGGTTGGTCGGTCTGGCCGAGCTTTTTGCCATTCTGACTTGACCGGATGGGGGGTGCTCCGCGACCTTGGCGCTGAGGTCGAAATTCCGAAGGGGCCAGCACAGCATGTTCACGATCCAGACCCGGGGCCAGGGGCTTTACGAATTCACTCGCGAGGCGACGCGCTGGGTTGAAGGGCAGGGCGTGGGGGACGGGCTTCTGACCCTCTTTGTGCGGCACACCTCCTGTTCCCTGCTGATCCAGGAAAACGCCGACCCCGAGGTGCAGAGCGATCTGCGCAACTTCTTTCATCGTCTGGTGCCGCCCACGACCGACCCGTCGATGACCTACCTGACGCATACCTACGAGGGCCCCGACGACATGCCCGCCCATATCAAGGCGGCGATGATGCCGGTGTCGCTGGGTATTCCGATACTGGACGGGCGGCTGGCGCTGGGGACCTGGCAGGGCATCTACCTGTTCGAACACCGCGACCGGCCGCACAGCCGCCAGGTAGCGGCTGTGGTAACGCGGGGGGAATGATCGCACCCCTTTCCCTCTGGACGCAAAAAATCTTCATCTGGGGGAGTGGATTACCCCCTACACAAGACCTAGCATCGCGCCTATAGTCACTGTGGATAACTCGGGCCTCAGACCCGACATGAAGAGGCAATCGGTCCAGAAAAGAGAGGGGGGACGCCCATGCGCTGCCCGTTTTGCGGTAATATCGACACTCAGGTGAAGGATTCGCGTCCTGCCGAGGATCACGTGGCCATTCGCCGGCGGCGCTTTTGCCCGGCTTGCGGCGGGCGGTTCACCACCTACGAACGGGTGCAGCTGCGCGACCTCGTGGTGATCAAGTCCAACGGACGGCGCGAGGATTTCGATCGCGAGAAGCTGGAGCGTTCGATCCGCATCTCGATGCAGAAACGTCCCGTGGAGCCCGAGCGCATCGACCAGATGATCTCGGGCATCGTGCGGCGGCTGGAAAGCATGGGCGAGACCGACATCCCCTCGAAAACCATCGGCGAGATCGTGATGGAAGCCCTCGCACGGATCGACACCGTGGCCTATGTGCGCTTTGCCAGCGTCTACAAGAATTTCCAGGCGGCGGATGATTTCGACAAGTTCGTGTCCGAGCTGCGCCCAGGTGTGGCCCCGGAAGACGAGTGACCCCTTCGGACACCCGCTATATGCGTCTCGCGCTGTCCCTGGGACGGCGCGGGCTTGGCAATTGCTGGCCCAACCCGGCGGTGGGCTGCGTTCTGGTGCACCCCGACGAACATGAGGACCGGGTCATCGGGCGCGGCTGGACCCGGCCCGGCGGGCGGCCCCACGGCGAGGTCGTCGCGCTGGCACAGGCAGGGGATGCGCGCGGCGCGACCGCCTATGTCACGCTGGAACCCTGCGCCCATCACGGCCAGACCCCGCCCTGCGCTCAGGCGCTGATCGACGCGGGCGTGGCTCGGGTGGTGGTGGCGCTGGAAGATCCGGACCCGCGGGTGAACGGTGGCGGCATCGCCATGCTGCGCGCCGCCGGGATCGAGGTCGAAACCGGTGTGCTTCGCGACGAAGCGGCGCGCGATCACGCGGGGTTTCTGAACCGGATTACCGAAGGTCGTCCCTTCGTTACCCTGAAACTCGCCAATTCCTTCGATGGGCGCATTGCCACGGCCACCGGTGAAAGCCAGTGGATTACCGGCCCCGAAGCGCGCCGCTATGTGCATGCCCTGCGCGCGCGCCATGACGCGGTCATGGTGGGGGGCGGCACGGCGCGCGAAGATGACCCCTCGCTGACCGTGCGCGGTCTGGGCGTGACCCGCCAGCCCGTTCGCGTGGTGCTGTCGCGCCACCTGGACCTGCCGCTGGACGGCCAGTTGGCGCGGACCGCGCGCGAGGTGCCGGTGTGGCTCTGCCACTCCGGCCGCGCCGACCCGGCCCTCGTGTCGGCCTGGCAGGGCCTGGGGGCCGAGACGCTGGAGGCCGGCGTGGCCCAGGGGCAGCTCGACCCGGTCTCGGTGCTGCAGGCGCTGGGGGAGAAGGGCCTGACCCGGGTTTTCTGCGAAGGCGGCGGGGGGCTCGCGGCTTCGCTGCTCAATGCCGGTCTGGTGGACGAGCTGATCGGCTTTACCGCCGGTGTCGCGCTGGGGGCAGAAGGGCGGCCGTCGCTGGCCGCCATGGGGGTGGACCACCTGGCCGAGGCGCCGCGGTTTTCCCTGCTTGAAACGCGCGGTCTGGGGGGCGACGTGCTGCATCGGTGGATCAGGTAAACGGTTTCTTCGAAGAAAACGGTCAACCCCGCCAGCGATGCGCCTGACTGGCGAAAAGACCCTGCAGTTTCGACAAGGCGCGATTGACCCGCCCTGGGTGCGGCAGATCGCCCGAGGCGAGCCGCTCCACCACCACTTCGACCGGGCAGGGGGTGCCTGTCACCGGATCGACGTATCGCGGATAGTCCACCAGCACCGCGTGGGCGAGCTGTGCGATCGTGACCCGCGCGTTGCGCCGTTCCGGCACCTCACCCAGGTCGCGGGTCAGCCCCCAGCCCGCATAGAAAGGCGTGCCCAGACAGGTGACGGGTTTGCCGCGCAAAAGCGCCTCGAACCCCATGAGCGAGGTCAGCGTCCAGAGCGCGTCGCAGGCCTCGACCAGAGCCATTGCGTCGGCGTCATCCGCCACCACATCCGCCAGTTCACGGGCCCGGTCCGGGTCCACACGGCCCGCCCGCAGCCCCGCCTCGACGTCCGGGTGGGGCTTGTAGATGATCACGGCCTGCGGGTTCTCGGCCCGGGCACGCTCCAGCAGGCCCAGATTTGTTGCCACCCCTGCACAGCCCGTCCGGATCGAGGCGTCATCCTCCACCTGGCCCGGCACAAGGATGCGGTGCCCGTCCGGCAACGCGGGCGTTGGGCGATCCAGATTGTATTTCGACAGCCGCGCCTGCGTGATGCTCAGGATCAGCCGTTTGGCGCGGGCGACCGCAGGCGCGGGCAGGGCCGGGGAGGCGTTGATCAGCCGCTCCAGGCGGCTTTCGTGGGTCGGATCGTAATAGATGCCCAAATCGTCGCAGACGAGGCTCAGCGGCGGGACAAGGTCTGCGCCCAACCCGCGTGAGCGCAGGAAGCCGTCCTCGACGCGGCCCACGTCCCCCGTGGCCTGCCCCGCCCAGGCGATCTGTTTTCGCCCCGTTTCCCGAGCCCTGTCCCGGGCGCGTGTCCGGTCGTTTTCGAAGATCAGCGGTTTAACCGATCCGAAGAACCGGTTCAGCGGCTTTCTCTTCCACAGCCGCATGCCGGAAGCGACATAGCCCTGCCGATCCTCCCGCCAGGCCCGGGTGCGGGCCTCCAGCGTATCCAGCACCTGCTCAATCCCGCACAGACGGTCGCGATAGGGATCGTACCAGGTCGGGTACAGCATCATCGCGCCGGCAAAAAGCTGCGCGCGCGACAGTTTGCGTTCGCGCCGCGCCACCGGGTTTTCGTCCTGCGTGAGGCCCCAGCCCGAGTAAAAGGGCTGACCGAAGACGCGTGGCTTGTGACCCGCCAGGATCGCTTCTAACCCCATGCCGGAACTGACCGTATAGACGGCTTGCGCGCCGGAAAACAGGCTCCAGGGGCTGACCGGATCCGTCAGCAGGGTGACATTGGGGGTTTCGTCCTCCGGGCCATAATGCCCCGTCCGGTGGCCGGACTGGGCCTCGGGGTGGGTCTTGATCAGCACCTTGGCCCCGGGGTTCTCCGTCTGCGCAAAGACCAGCATCTCGCGAAATGTACCGGCGCGCGCGCCTGCGTGTTCGATCGCGGCATCGCCCCGCGTCTGGTCGATCACCACCACGTGGGGCACGTCCTGATGCGGGATCGGCAGGTGCGGATCGAAGGCATTGTATTTCGACAGCTGGGCGGACTGCATGCGCGCCATCGCATCGCGCGCACGGTTCAGGATTGCGCTGTCATCGAGCGGGTCGGTGGCCAGGATATGTTCCAGCCGCGAGGGGGTGGCGCTGTCGAAATGCACCCCCATGTCATCGAGCATCAGCCCAAGCGGTGCCTCGCCCTGCCGCCCGGGCAGAATCGAACGCAAAAGCGCGTCCTCGACCCGCAGGACAGGGGCTTCGCGCCGGGCGGCCACGGCCTCGCCGCGCCCGGAGGTCGGGCTCTTGCCCCAGGTGCCGACCCAGTCGCCGTCCCCGGGAAGGCCCAGCGAAATGTCCCAGCCCGAGAGCTCCAGAATGCGCCGTACCCGGCCCTGGCTCAGAAATCCGCCGTTGTAAACGCAAAGCCGCCGAGGGGTTTCCCCCCCGGCGGCCGGGTTGTTCGTATCGGGCCTCATACGGTCAGTTCTGGCCCAGGCTGGACAGCGTGTCGGCCCCGTTGATGGTCGAGGTCACTGCGGTCAGCACCTTGGTCCACTGCACGTAGGGTGCCTCGGTCACATAGACGGTGTCCCCGTCGCGAATGACAAAGTCGCGTGCGTTGAACATGCCGTTGGGTTCGGTCAGGTTCAGCACGTAGACCATGCGCTGTGCTCCGATCAGGTCGCTGCGGCCCAGCACCGCGTTGGCGATCTCGGCCGCCTCGTTGCGGAAGACAAAGACACCGGTCGGGTCGGCGGTCTGGCTCTGCAACCCGCCCACGGTGGCGATGGCCTCGATTGCCGACAGGGTCTGGGTGTCGAAACCCACGCGGCTTTGCGAGCCGGTGGCGCCGAGCGCGGTAAAGGCGCGGGTGTCTTCCTCGACCAGGATGCGGTCGCCGCCGCGCAGGGCGATGTCGAAATCGGGATGTTCGAACAGGTCCTCGAACCAGATCTCGCCGGTCTGGTTGCCACGGATGATCTTGACGCGGGCGATCTCGGGTTCGATCGACACGCCACCGGCGCGCGCCAGCATGGCGTTCAGCGTCCGGGTCGGGCGTTCGATCGCATAGACACCCTGGCCGCCCACGGCCCCGGTGATCGACACGGTCGAGCCGTCACCGGCCATGCGGCGCACCTGGACCTGCGGGTCCGGGGTCTGGCTTTCCAGCTTCTCGGTAATGATGCGGCGGATCGCTTCGGGACTGTTGCCCGCGGCGCGGATACGGCCCGCGTAGGGGATGAAGATGTAGCCCGCGCCGTCCACCTGCACCTCTTCCAGGCCCGCGGGGGCGCCGGCGGTGGCCAGGATGCCGTCCTCGACGTTTTCCCAGACGGTCACGCCCAGAACGTCGCCCGCGTGGACCGTGTCCGACCCGACGGCGCCTGCGCGGATGAAGCTTTCGGAAAAGCCCAGGGCAGGGACCACGGCGGTGGCGCGCGCCACCCGGTCGTCGACCGAAACAATGAAGGCATCGCCCTCTTTCTGCACGGACCCCGCAAAGATTTCGGATTTCGTCGGGCCAACCCGGGGCAGGCCACAGGCCGCCACACCGGCGACAAGCGCGGCCAGGGCCATGCGTCGGGCCCAGAATTTGCCAGTACTGCTCACTGCTCGCTCCTTTGCTGGAGATCTGCCTGTTTTTGTTTTTTGTTAACCTACGTGGGTTTGCAGGGGAAATCCAGCGCCGATTCGCGGAGTCATTTGACGAGGCGCAACTGTTGCCGCGGCGCCGCGGTGCCGCGTGCCAGCGCGTCATAGGGGTCATCGGCGACCAGCATCATGTCGACGACCTGCCTGAGCAGCTGACGCCGCCCGCGCGCCGAGTAGAACCCGCCCGCCACCTGGCTGGTTTCCAGCAGGTAGTGGCGATAGTCACGATAGGCACGGCTGTCGGGCCGGGTGGGGTGGGCAAAGAACTCCGCCAGAGGCTGGGTCGAAACGAACTCGGGCTTGGCATAGACCGCGTTGCCGAAGACCCTGATCGGCTGGCCGCGCCACAGCACCTGCTGACCGGCGGTGGAGTTCACCGTGACCGAGCTGCGCGCATGATCCAAAAGCTGCGCCAGCTTGCCACCGCGCACGTAATGTACCCGGTCGGACACTTGAAAAAACTCCGCCAGGCACATGATTTCATGACGTAAATTTACACGGCCATCTTCCGGCGGATGGGCCTTGAACACCAGGTGGTGATGTGGCGGCGCGCCGTCCCGGAACCCTTCCATCACGAGTGACAGAAACTCTGTCATGGTGGAGAACGGGCTGTGTTCCCGGAAGCTGGAGTCATGTTCCAGCTGCAAGAGAGCCAGATGATAGGGAAACCCGCCGTGCTTGATGCGCTGGGTCGCGGCGATCCGGTTTGCTGCCAGCGCGGGCATCAGCATCAGGCGTTTGAGATACAACAGGAATTCCTTGCCCACCGACAGGTCGCGATGGGGGCGGAACCCGTCATAGCGGGCGTTTCGGAACATGACGAACCAATGGTAGAGCGCGCCGTAGAACACATGCTGGCGCATGTCCCCCCAGTGGGCGGGAGCTTCGGGAATGTCCAGTTCGGCATCGGCCAGAACATGCTGCATATGGTCGACCGAAAACTCCATCAGCCGCGAATTTCCGTTCGACCCGCCGCGCTCGTATGTCACCCAGTAGGGGCGCAGGTAGCCCTCTTCGAACACATGGATGCGAAGGCCGTTTTCTCGTGCGATTTCAATTGCCTGTGCGTGGATGACGCGCACGTCTCCATACAGCGCGATATCGGTGATCCCGTGGTCGTCCAAAAGGGTGTGGAAACGGTCCGGCCAGGCCTCCTGAGGGTCGGTGAAGGGGACGTAGCTGGCATCGTCGAACCAGAAGGCCTCGTCCCCGCGGTTGAAACCGACGCGCCAGACTTCCGCGCCGGCCGCGCGCAGCATCTTGGCAAGTCGCCAGAAGAACGGCCCATGCGGTCCCTGCAGAAACAGGAACCTTCGGTTCTGGCCAGAAATCTGCTGCATTCCGATTGTCTCAAACTCCGCCGAAGTCTTCCTGTTGGCGCGCCCTCGTTTTGCGCATAAATCTGCCGCTTGTCACGCCAAACGTAGGGAATACAGGCGCAGATGGCCATTTTGTGGCCAACCGTTGCCGGTTTGAGCCCTGTCCGAAGGCCAGTCTGGCGCGGAAGTGGTTAACGAAGGGTTGCGTGTGGCGCCGGGCAGGGGCATTTTCGGCCAGAAATCTGCCCGACCC
>NZ_JASBTN010000059.1 GCF_030148435.1 Aliiroseovarius sp. | reverse complement strand
CTGGCTGAATTGGAGGAAACTATGAACCTGAATATCGGAGATGTTTCCAAGCGCACCGGTCTTCGCCCGAAGACCATCCGCTACTACGAGGATATCGGTCTGGTCAAACCGCTCAGGGACACGAATGATTATCGCGTCTTTCGCGAAACCGACCTGCACAAGCTGATCTTCCTCAGCCGCGCCCGCGCCCTGGGGTTCACCATCGGCGACTGCCGCAACCTGTTGGCGCTCTACGAGGATGAAACCCGGGCCAGCTCGGACGTGAAAGAGATCACGCGTCAGCATCTCGAAGAGATCGAGGCAAAGATCAACGATCTGCAGGCCATGCACGCGACCCTGACCCACCTGTCCGAGGAATGCGCGGGCGATCACCGGCCCGATTGCCCCATTCTGGAAGGTCTCAGCATCGACAACTGCCACTAATCCAGACCAATCAAAGCGTTTTGCCTCGTTGTCGAGGTACAGGAATGAGGCAAAACGCGCAAAACATATTGATATTAAGATATTTCGAGGTCAACTTGTGACCCAACTGGATCTCGTGTCGTTCAACCCAAAAGAAAGGTCAAACATGATCACGCGCCGCACCGTGCTGTCCGGCTTGGGCTCTGCCGCCATGCTGTCTCAATTGCCCACCCGCGCATGGGCCGATGTCCCGGCGAAGGCACTGCAAATGCCCCTCTTGGTGGACGCTGTGGAGACCGGACGCTTTGCGATGACGGCGCAGGCCGGCATTACGAATTTTCTGGGCCGTGCCGAAAGCCGGACCTGGGGATTTGAGCAGCCTTTTCTTGGCCCGACGCTGAGACTGCATCACAGGTCCGAAACCGCAGCCGAGGTCCGCAATGGCCTGGACGAGGCGGTCTCGGTCCATTGGCATGGGCTTGTGGTGCCGGGTGACGTGGATGGCGGGCCGCATCAGCTGGTGCAGCCCGGCCAGACCTGGTCTCCGGTCCTGCCGATCGATCAGCCACCCGCGACCGTCTGGTATCACAGCCATACGCATGCAAGGACGGCAGAGCAGGTCCAGATGGGGCTGGCGGGTGTGCTGCATCTGACGGACGGACAGGACGACGCGCGTGGCCTGCCGACGGCCTACGGTGTCGACGACCTGACGCTTGTCCTGCAGGATCGCCGCTTCGACCGGGACGGGCGCATGGCCTACCGGGTGTCCATGCCTGACCAGATGATGGGGTTTCTTGGGGATACCATGCTGGTCAACGGTCAGGTCGGCGCGACGGCCGTTGTTCCCAAGGGGCTGGTCCGCCTGCGCCTTCTGAACGGGTCCAACGCCCGGATCTACACCCTGGCCCTGTCGGACGGGCGCCCGATGCACCTCATCGGCACCGACACGGGGCTGCTGGACCGTCCCATCGCGCTGGAGACCCTGACCCTGGCTCCCGGTGAACGCTACGAGGTGCTCGTGGATTTCGGCGACGGGATGGAGGTTTCGCTTCTGAGCGGGCAGAACATCAACGAAGGAATGATGGGCGGAATGATGGGGGGACGGCGCGCCTCCGGCCCACCGTTCGAGGTTCTGCCCTTTGTCGTCGACCCGCAGGTGCCGGTACGAGTTTCACGCCTGCCAGAGGCCCTCGGCGGGTCACGTCCAAATATGAGCTCAAGCGATGCCGTTGAACGGCGCATCACGCTCGACATGGCCATGGGGCCCGGCATGATGATGCGCCGCGCAGAGAACCGCTTTTCGATCAATGGGCAGCCCTTCGACATGTCGACACTCAACTTCACGACCCGGGTCGGGCAGCTTGAGAAGTGGACAGTCTCGGCGAACATGATGATGCATCCCTTCCATGTCCACGGTGTCACGTTCCAGGTGCTCAGCGAAAACGGGCAGGCCCCGCGGCCGCAAAACACCGGATGGAAGGATACCCTCCTCGTAGACGGCGCGGCCGAGATCCTGATGCGGTTCGACCGTCCGGCCGCCGAGGCGCGGCCCTACATGTTCCATTGTCACATTCTTGAACATGAGGATGGTGGAATGATGGGGCAGTTCGCGGTCAAGGGCTGACATCGCAGCGGGAGGCAAAGGCATGGCACGAACACCAGTGCATGGCCGCGTTCCAAGCGATCGGTTCGCTGTCATTCGTGGCCATTGCAGCGTATGCCGGCGACGGACGTGCTTTCGGCATCCGGGGAAAACTCCTCCGGACTTCTGCGAAAACCATCTAGGCTTGCATGGCTTGTAATGTAGAGACCCGGTTTGCCGGTGCCTATCCACGCACCGCTTCCGCGGCGGCTACCTCGTGTACAATGCACACCCTTTCAACGCTGCCGCGTCGTCAAGAATTGTGTGAACCGGAGCCGAATGCAAGGTATTCAAGGGAAACGGAGCCCGAACAATTTCGACGAAGCTCGCCTTGGCGGGTGAGGTGAGAAGGTTGCGAGCAACCCCGCCGGCAAAGAAAATCCCTTTTCTGGGAAGGAAGGCAAGCATCAGGTTCCGAGTGAGGATGGCCAGGAGTGCGGCATAGAACGCCAGAAACTCCTGTTTCCGGTGGGAGAAAGCAGCACTTTTCTCAGACTCTTCCGAGGGTGTGCGCGCGAGATCGAGTTCATACAAGGCTGCATAACCCCGGCCAGAAAATACATGTTCAATCGTAGAAAAACCAGACGCTGCTTGCCCAAATCGTTCACCAAGCCTCGCAGCAATATCCACCGGAAGGCTGATGTGCCCATATTCCACTTCCAGGTTTTCCACCCAGGTGTTCGAGAAGATCACGGGTGATACATTGAACCCGGTCCCGACACCGACGACCAACGCCTGCCCGCCCTCACCGGCCTCCACCTTGGGGGCAAAGACGGAATCAAGGCTATCAGGTTCAAGAAAGTTGCAGGCCTGCCCAAGTGCGGCCAGATCATTAAGGAGCATAAAGGGACGCCCACTGAGCCGGTTTGAAAGATGCGTTTCCCCGAAGGACCAATCCCGGTTCGTTAGGCGGGCTTCACCGCCATGGATCGGGCCAGCGACGGCCACCACGGCATCGGTGATCTGAGTTCCCCTCCTGTCGGAGAAGTAACACTCCATCACGCGGTCGAAACTTGGAAAGTCGTCGTTTCGAAAGCTTTCGATCGAACCCGCTTCCAGTTCGCCGTTGCGGGACAAACCAAAACGCGTGTTCGTCCCGCCAACGTCGGCAACCAGTCTCACACCGGTCAATTCAGACGTTCCCCGCTTTCAGGAACAAAGTAGGAGACCTTGCTCAGATCGAAAGCCAGCGGCAGCATCTCACCAGACTGCGCACTCGTTTCAGCATGCAACCGCGCTGTCACGTGTTTTCCACCAAGCTGAGACACGACATATGTGTCGGCGCCGGCAGGTTCCACCATATCGATCAGGCAGTCTGCTTCCTGCACGTCTTCACCCGCGCGGAACCCTGCTTCGGCGATGTCTTCAGGGCGCAGACCCAGAATGACGTCCTCTGGCAAGTCCTTGGCATGCGCATCGATCAAGACCAGAGGCGCTGCACCGGCGCGCTCGATCTCGATCCGGGTGCCTTTGCCATTGGCTTTCGTGCGCGCCGGGATCAGGTTCATCGCCGGGCTGCCCATAAAGTCCGCCACGAACAGGTTGGCGGGCTTGTTGTAGATCTCGGCCGGGCTGCCGATTTGCTGCACGATGCCGCTCTTCAGCACGACGATCTTGGTGGCAAGCGTCATCGCCTCGATCTGGTCGTGGGTCACATAGACCATCGTGGCGTTCAGGTTCTGGTGCAGCTTCTTGATCTCGGTCCGCATTTCCACACGAAGCTTGGCGTCGAGGTTGGACAGAGGTTCGTCGAACAGGAACAGCTTCGGGTCGCGCACAAGCGCCCGGCCCATGGCGACACGCTGCCGTTGACCGCCAGAAAGCTGGCCGGGACGGCGGTTCAGAAGTGGCTCGATCTGCAGCTGCTGGGCCACTTCCTGAAGCTTCTGTTCTTGCGTCGCTTGATCCACACCGCGCACTTTCATGCCGAAGGTGATGTTCTTGGCAACTGACATGGTCGGGTAGAGCGCATAACTCTGAAACACCATGGCGATGTCACGGTCTTTTGGGCTGACCTCGGTCATGTCGCGCCCGCCAATGTCAATCGTGCCGCCGGAGGTGGGTTCCAGCCCGGCGATGCAATTGAGCAGCGTGGACTTGCCGCAGCCCGAGGGGCCGACCAGCACCAGGAAGTCCCCCGGCTCGATCGCGACGTTGATGTCCTTCAGGATCTCGGTCGACCCATAGTTCTTGTAGAGGTTTCGGATGTCCAGGATGTGAGCCATGGGATTAACCTTTCACGGAACCCGCGGTCAGCCCGCGGATGAAGTATTTGCCGGCGACGACATAGACAAGCAGGGTGGGCAGGGCGGCGATGATCGCGGCAGCCATGTCCACGTTGTATTCCTTCACGCCGGTGGTCGAGTTGACGATGTTGTTCAGCGCCACGGTCACGGGTTGCGTTCCTGCCTGACTGAAAGACACGCCGAACAGGAAGTCGTTCCAGATCTGGGTGAACTGCCAGATGACGGTGACGACGACAATCGGCAACGACAGCGGCAGGAAGATCGACCAGAAGATGCGGAAGAACCCAGCCCCATCCACCTTGGCGGCTTTCACCAGCTCTTGCGGGATCGACACATAGTAGTTGCGAAAGAACAGCGTGGTGAACCCGATACCGTAGATCACGTGCACGAAGATCAGCCCCGGAATGGTTCCAGCGATGCCCATCATGCCCAACATGCGTGCCATCGGCAGCAGCACCACCTGGAATGGGATGAAGCAGCCAAACAACATGAGCGAGAAGATCAGGTTCGCACCTTTGAACTTCCATTGTGCAATCACGTAGCCGTTGATCGCACCAAGAATGGTCGAGATTGCAACTGCCGGGATCGCAAGAATAACCGAGTTCCAGAAGTAGGGGCGAAGGCCTTCACATTGGATGCCGGTGCAGGCACCGGACCAGGCCGTGCGCCATGCCTCGAACGTGACTTCGCGGGGGAAGGCCACAAGGCTGCCGGTGCGGATCTCCTCGAGGCTTTTCAGCGAAGTCGTGACCATCACGAAAAGCGGCATCAGGTAGAACAGGGCAAACAGGCCCAAGAGGGTGAAGAGGAGCCAGCGCAGGGCAATGCGGGTCCAGTTGCGGCTGGCGGCGCGGGCGGGTGCGGACAGGGTCATGTCAGTCATGTTTCACCCTTAATTCAGAGTAGAGATAGGGAACGACGATCGCAAAGACGACGGCCATCATGACCATGGCAGAGCTTGCCGCCTGTCCGATGTCCCCGCGCGAGAACGCCATGGCGTACATGTAGGTCGCGGGCAGGTCCGTGGCGTAGCCGGGGCCGCCGCCGGTCAGGGCGATGACAAGGTCAAAGCTCTTGATCGCAAGGTGAGCCAGTACGATGAAGGCTGACAGGAAGATCGGGGCCATCGACGGTATGATGATGGCGGAATAGATGCGCCAGCTCGGGATGCCATCGACCTGAGCGGCCTTGATGATCTCTCCGTCCACGCTGCGAAGGCCTGCCAGGAACAGTGCCATGACGAAGCCCGAAGCTTGCCAGACGCCTGCAATGACAATGGCGTAGATCGCCATGTCCGGGTCGATTACCCAGTCGAACGAGAAGCTCTCGAACCCCCAGTCACGAACCATCTTTTCGATACCCAGGCCGGGGTTCATGATCCATTTCCACGCGGTGCCGGTAACGATCATCGACAGCGCCATGGGGTAAAGGTAAATCGTGCGCAGCACGCCTTCGGTGCGGATCTTCTGATCCAGCAGGATCGCGATCAGCAGTCCAAGAACCATCGAGATGAGGATGAACAGCGTGCCGAAGATGAAAAGGTTCATCATCGCGGTATCGAACCGTGGCGATGCAAACAAGCGCTCATATTGGATGAGCCCTTCAACCTCGTATTTTGGCAAAAGCCGCGAGCGGGTCAGCGATACCCAGGCTGTCCAGGCGATGAAGCCGTAAACGAAAACGAGGGTGGCGATGAAAGAGGGTGCGAGCACCATCTTGGGGATATGACGTTCAAGCCATTCGGTCATTGTAACGATCCCTGAAAAAAGAGGCCCCACACCTGTGACCAGGTGCGGGGCCAGGGAGATTTACATGGAGTTGGCGACAGCGTCGACCAGCATGTTCACAGCGTCTGCCGAGGACATGTCCGAGTTGAAGTGCGCGGTCACAACGTCGGTGATTGCACCCGACTGCGCGCCACGCAGTGCCATACCGTGGGCATAGCTGGGCAGTAGCGAGCCGTTGTCAGAGCTTTCGTTCATGTCTTTGGCGGACAGACGCGCACAGCTGTCGAAATCGTCCAGAGCAACGTCAACACGTGCCGGGATCGACCCCTTGTTCAGGTTGAACACTTTCTGGAAGTTCTGACCGACGATCAGCTTGGCCAAAAGGTCCTGACCAGCTTTCTTGTCGTCACCGTCCACGTTGAACATGGCAAAGCTGTCCACGTTGTAGAGAAAGCCATCCCCCGGAACGGACGCACACAGGAAGTCTTCGCCTGGCGCTTTGCCAGCGGCAAGGAATTCACCCTTGGCCCAGTCTCCCATGATCTGGAAGGCGGCTTCGCCATTCATGACCATTGCGGTGGCAAGGTTCCAGTCACGACCCGAGAAGTTGTCGTCCACGTAGCCACGCATCTTGCGCATCTGGTCGAACACCGCGACCATTTCGTCGGATTTCAACGTGTCCATGTCCAGTTCGACAAAGGCTTTCCGAAAACCATCGGCACCAAGGATGCCCAGCGCGACGGCCTCGAATACGGTGGCATCCTGCCAGGCCTGACCGCCATGCGCGAGCGGCGTGACGCCGGCTGCGGCCAGCTTGTCGGCGGCGGCGTTGAACTCGTCCCAAGTGGTGGGCATGGCGATGCCATTGGCTTCCAGAACGTCGGCGTTTGCCCAGATCCAATCAACGCGGTGCACGTTGACGGGGGCAGCGCACCAAGTGCCTTCGCACATCATGTGACCAGCGATCGAGGCAGGCAGAACGTCAGCCCAGCCTTCAGCTTCTGCAACAGATGAGATGTCTGCCAGAACGCCCTCTTCATACCATTCCTGAATGGCAGGGCCTTTCAGCTGGACGGCGGTCGGCGCGTTGCCCGACAGGACACGTGCGCGCAGTGCGGTCATGGCAGCATCACCGCCGCCACCGGCGACAGGCATATCGGTCCAGGTCCCACCATTGTCGGCAAACTCTTGTTGCAGAACGGCGACAGATTTGGCTTCACCACCGGATGTCCACCAGTGCAGAACCTCGGCCTGAGGTTCGGCCACGGCGGTCATGGCGCCAGTGACAGCAATGGCCGAAACGGCCGCGAATACGGATGTCTTCATTGGTTTTTCCTCCCTTTGGCCACCCAACCGAGTGGCACTGAACAAAGCTTGCCGACCGGAGCCGTCATTGCGCAACGCCAGAAGCAGGGCTGCCACGCACCCGGCATCAGTTTTTCGGGCGTTTTGTTACGTGATGTTACGCAAGCCTTGATTTTGTTGCACCCTGTTACAAACAAACGGATTGTAAGGCCGGTACTTTTGGCCGAGCGGAGGCACATCACATGGCGATTCCCAGACTGCTTGTCGTCGATGATGACGCAGAGACACGCAGCATGATGACCCAGTTTCTTCAACAGAACGGGTTCATGGCCTTCCCTTGCGAAACAGAAGACGCAATCCGCCACCATCTGAAGGGCGGTCGGGTGGACCTGATCCTGCTTGACGTCATGCTTGCAGATGAAAACGGCGTTGAGATCTGCGCCCGGCTGCGCAGGGAGCAGGACGTGCCCGTCATTCTGGTGTCGGCCTTGTCTGCAGATCACCACCGCATGGCGGGCTATGAGGTCGGCGCGGATGACTATATCGCCAAGCCGTTCAACCCCGAGCTTCTGCTTGCCCGGGTGCGCGCGGTCCTGCACCGCGCCAATCGCAGCGCCTCTTTGGTCTATCGACGCAGCATTGCGGTTTTTCGCTTTGCGGGCTGGTACTATGATGCCAAGCGGGACGAGGTTACTTCGCCCCAAGGCTATCAGGTTGCCCTGTCGCGCAAGGAAACCGCGCTGCTCAAGGTCTTTCTGGCCAATCCGCACATTCCCTTGACCCGTGAAGAGATCGCCGCCGCCCTGGATGTCACCGGCGAAACGCAGGGCACCCCCGATGGCTCGGGCCGGGCAATTGACGTGCTGGTCGGACGGTTGCGCGGCAAGATCGAGGTCGATCCCAAGTCGCCCGAACTGCTGCGAACCGAACGTGGCACCGGATATGTCTTTGCCACCGACGTTACGGTCGAGGACAGTGCATGAGCAAGGGGTTCCGCCTACAGACCCTCGGGGGTGCTCTGATCCTTGTCTCTTTCGCCACGGCGTTCGGGTCCGCATGGTTGTGGTTTGCCTCGACCCGGTCCTGGCAGGATCACCTGACTCTCAGCTATGTAACCGGCATTTCGCTGTACGAAGCCCTGCGCACCGGGGCCGAGCCGCCGTCTGGGATCAATGTGACCGTTCTGGACGCAGGTGAATCCGCACACGCCAATCATGGCGAGTTTTCGCGTCTGTCCGATATCCCCACACCTGCCTTCGTGACCAACGTGTCGATCAAGGGCCCGGGGCGCGACCCGGTTTCGGGGGATACGCTGTCGCTGGGTATCGTGTCCGGCAACCTGCGATACTCGGTGTCCGAGTTGGTCTCGAACGAAGGCCAGGCCGCAGCCCAAAAATTCGGCAACGTCACTCGGCTGTTGGCGACCTATTGCAGCGAACCGATCCTTTTTGCCCGGATGGGGGCGCAACAATGGCGTCGGATCGACGGGCGCTCGGTCTGGGGCTGCGATGCCGCCCCAACAGACCTGCGTCTGCTGGCGGTTCTACTGTGTCTGGTAGCCCTGGCGATCCTTGCCACGCTTGTGCGCGACACCTCGGCCCATTTCGACCGCTTCGCTCGCGCCCTGCACAATCGTCGCCGCCTGGGCGGGCCGCAGAGCTATGAGGTGCAGGGACCCGAAGAACTGCGCGATATCGTTCTGGCCGTGAACAGTTATCTGGAACATGAACGCACCCAGCTTTCAAAACGCGCAACGGTTTTGTCAGGGGTCAGCCACGACCTGGGCACCCCGGCCACCCGGTTGCGCCTGCGAACAGCCCTGATCGAGGACGTCGGCCTGCGCGACAAGTTCGAAGCCGATATCGACAGCATGACCGAGATGATCGAAAGCGTCCTGACCTATACACGCGCCGAACTGAACGAAGAGACGCCACGCCAGTTATCGTTGACGTCCTTAGTCGAAGCTCTTGTCGCGGACTACGAAGACCTGGGCCGCCCCGTGACCATCCGAACTCTGGACCAGCCCTTGGTCGAAGGCGGACGGTCCGTGTTTGCCTCCAGCCTTGGTCATGGGGCTCTCCCGGAGGTTCAACGTATTCTGGTCATGGCGCGCCCAATTTCACTGAAACGCGCCATATCGAACCTGATCGAAAACGCAATGAAATATGGGCGCCGGGCCTCGGTCGAACTGACCGCAACTTCGGACCACGCAACCATCGTGGTCGAGGACGAGGGATCGGGCATGTCTGCCGAAGACATTGAGGCCGTGGTGGCGCCGTTCAAGCGTGGGGATAACACCAAGGCCGTCGACGGTTTCGGACTGGGTTTGACCATTGTGGCAACCGTGGCCGAACAGCATGGAGGGCATCTTCACTTCGAAACCGGTACGCAAGGTTTGCGCGCTTGTCTCGAAATTTGCAGGAACTAAAATTGGCCCTCTCCCCTCGAATTGGTCCACCCCTGGCCGCCGTTCGATAGCGTGACCGACGCTGCGGCGCGGCTTTGGCAAAGCAGATTCTGAAACGACCCTGACCCAGCCCTCTGAAATCAGTCCATTGAGGTGTTGGTAATCCTCCCAAGAGAGGATGGACCATGAAACGCGGATCAACATGCGATCGCTGTCGATATTGCCGGCTTTCAGGAGGGTGACTTCGCTGGCGCGCAACCCGCCGCCATAGGCCACGCTGAAGGCGGCCCGGTAGCAGAGCCCCGGCCCGGGTGCCGCTTCGAGACTGCACGTGACCTCTTCGGCGCTGAGGACCACGGGGATCTTCTTCGCCGCCCGCAGATACATCGTCTGCGTCTTCGGCTGCAGACCCTTGATCTGCATATCTTCGGAAAACGCTGGCGCAGCTTCGGAACATATTGATCGGTCATCAAAACCTCCTGTCATCAGATTGAGAAGGTCCCAATCGTCAAACAGGTTCGTCAGTTCACAAAATCCACAACGCTCAAATTATCGCGCAACACCCGACGCAAGCGCCAATACCGCGAAAGAGGTTTCGTCCTCGTCCCGCTTGGCGGACTTTCAGCCTGCTTGCTCCGATGAGCGGCTCTACTCTGAAGCCGGGAGGAGCGTGGGAAGGAGCGCCGGGACTCCATTCAGGCTTCATTTTCAGGCGGCCCCTCAAGGGGAGGATGAACCAACCTGGCGCACGGTGTTTCGGATGATCAGGCGCCCTTCGAACCGGCGAATACGCGGGGGCAGGGCGGGGCTTTCCATGCTTTCGACAAGATTGTCGACCGCATCCTTTATCATGCGGCGAACCGGTTGTCGGATGGTGGTCAAGGCATGGCCCGCCCAACCGGCCGACGGGATGTCGTCGAAGCCGACCAGAGAGAAGTCCTCGGGAATACGCAGGCCCAACTCGTTGCGGGCGGCGTGCAGCACCCCCAGGGCCATGACATCGCTGGCGCAGAAGACCGCGTCCGGGCGGTCCTTGCGGGCAAACAGCCGCAGAGCGGCCTCGCGTCCGCTGTCAAAGGTGTAGTCGCCGGTCTCGTGCCGAAAAATCTGCCGCCCGGCCTCAGCCAGGCGCTCCTCGAACCCGGTTTGGCGTCTGGTCGAGGTGGCGTCACCTTCTTCCCCGCCGACGAAGGCGATGCGGGTGTGACCGGCCTCCAGCAGGATGTCGGCCGCCATGCGTCCACCCTCGTGGTTGTCGATCTCGACCGAGCTTGCGTTCAGGCCCTCGGCGCTCCGGTTGTAAAGCATTACCGGAATGCCCTGTGTGTTACAGGCCCGTGCCATCTGGTCGCTGAGAATGGCTGAAAGGACAATCGCCCCGTCGATCTTGTATTGCATCAGCGTGTTCAGGGCGGTGTCGACCTCGGCTTCCGTGTCGACGGTGAACAGCAGCATCTGCCAGCCCTGCGCCTGGATGCCCCGGCTGAACTCGGCAATCGTCTGGGCAAAGAACGGGTCTTCCAGGCGGGTCACTATGACGCCGACCATGCCCGATTTCTGATGAATGTCCTTGCGCGCCGTGGACATGCTGCGGGCAATGGCATTTGGCTGGTACCCCATCTCGCCGGCCACCTTCAGGATGTGTTCTCGGGTCGGTTTGGAGATCGAAGCACCGGGCGAAAAGGCCCGCGACACGGCGGACTGGGACACACCGGCGGCCTTGGCCACGTCATAGGATGTGATCGACTTGCGTGGCATCCGCGCTCCTGAATCCTGCTCTTATCTCTGTCCCCGTTCTAGAAGATCGCGTTTGGCTTGGAAAGGCGCGGCGGGCCCTTCGGGGTGGGGTCAGGGCCGTGCGTGTTTCACGCGCCCTTGACGGATGGCGCAATTCATGAATATTGAATGCGCATGCACTAAATGTGACGCGCAACAGAATCAGCAAGACCGGAGATCGCCATGCTGTCGGAAGACGAAAAGGACGAATTGTTCGAAGCCATCTGTGATGGGGACCGCGAGACCGTTGTCGCGCTGGTCAGCCGCGAACGGGACGCGGGCGGGGACATGGGCCTGCTCCTGAACGATACGATGATCCCGGCCATGGCCGAGGTCGGCGAACAGTTTTCCGCTGGCGAAGTCTTTGTGCCCGAAATGCTGGTGGCCGCTCGCGCGATGCAGGGTGGAATCGACATCATTGAACCGATCCTGGCCAAGACCGATCACGAGCCGGTCGGTAAGGTGTGCATCGGCAGCGTAAAGGGCGACCTGCACGATATCGGCAAGAACCTTGTCGTGATGATGCTGAAGGGCGCGGGCTTCGAGGTTGAGGATCTGGGCGTCGATGTGCCCGATGAAGAATTCGCCGCCGCCGCGGATCGCGGCAACCAGGTGATCTGCCTCAGTGCGCTTCTGACCACCACGAAGCCGCAGATGATGAATGTGGTCAACCACCTGAAAGAACAGGAAAAGGACGTCAGGATCGTCATCGGGGGGGCGGTCATAAACCAGTCCTATGCGGATGCGATCGGCGCTGATGCCTTCGGCGAGGACGCCCCTGGTGCGGTCAACGCGGTCAAGCGGGCCCTGGGCCTGGCCAACTGACGCGGACCGTCCCGTCGTGAGTTTCGTCCTGCTTTCCACGGCCGGGGCCCAGTCCTGGCAAGTCCCGGTGGCTGATCTTCTGGACCCCGCGCTGCGCCGCCTCAAACGACAAAAACAGTATGCGCGGGTTCTTGAGCGGGGCGGCAACCGGGCAGCGGGGCTGCTTGAGTGGTTCGCACAGGCCAGCGGATGTATCCGGGCCCTGGCCGATCCCATGATCCTCCTGCAACCTGTTGCCGCTGTGTCGAAAATGGGGGGGATCACGCTTGCGGATCGGGTTCACCTGGATGGGACCGACTTGGCGTATGCGGTAGATCGGGGAGCCGTCGTCACGGCCTACCTGGTCACGATGGGCTATTCCCAGACGGTGGCCTTCGACTGGCTGGACGGTGACTATGCCGCCCATCACGTGCAAAGCGACGTGGGCAACGAAGCCCTGTTCGAACTGGGGCGCCGGGCGCACCGGCTGCAACGCGACACCGCGCCAGGGGCACGGTTGCGCCGAGTCTCGGTCCAGGCCAGCGATCTATGCGGTCAGCAAAAGGTCTGGGATCCTGAAAAGGTGCAGGCGCTTCTGAGCGTATTCGAAGACAGAAACCCTGGCGTCACGGTCACGGACACCGGGTGCTTTCAGCCCCTGAACACGTTGCTGGGGCTGACCATTCGATCCTAGGTCTCAGGGCTTCATGTCCTGCGCTTTGATCATCTCCCGATACCGCCGCCTGTTGAACGGGTTCTCAGGGTGATAGCCATAGACCGAGCTATAGGTGTCATGGTTGTGCCCGCGCCCTTGCAGCAGGATCGAGGCGACCAGCCCGGCCAGTACGGTCCCCCCGAAGGCAATCGCGATCCCCGGCATCCAGAACTGCGACAGCCCGGTGGCGACGGCCCCGCCTGCGCTGAACAGCGCGAAATAGCCGGAGGTCTTGTGATAGGCCTCGAACCACCAGCGTTGCGGCGCCATGTCGAAATGGTCGCCGCCCCAGGTCGTGCGATCCTCGGGATCCGAAGCGGGGGCCTTGCGGCCGCCGTGGCTGCCACGAAACCAGGCTGATATGGCTTGCCCCAGACCCAGCAGGATCGTTGCCAGGCCAAACCAGGCGTGCAGGGTGCCGGAAAAACCGCCGCTGAGCATCATCGCGAAACCGGCGCCTGCCAGAGCCAGCGTGATCGCGGTGTAGAGCGCGTATTTGTGGAAGCTCCAGGGAAACTCGGGCCAGGCCCATTTGGGCGTGCCGCGCGGGATGCCGTAGGGGGTGGGGCGGATTTTGCCAAAGCGCAGCAGGATCACCGCGACGGGCACCAGCACGAACCAGATCGCGAACATCAGGATCGCGTGGTTGTCCCAGTGGATCGGGATGGTGATGTCCAGCAAGGGGATGCGCCCCTCGGTCGGGATATCATAGTGCATGGCCAGCCTCTTTCAGCGCTGCCGCGTTGAAAACCAACACCGGGTCCAGCGCGCCTTTCAGCCCGGCCAAAATGTTCTGCGCCGCGACCACCCCCATGGCGCGGGTGCTTTCCGCGCTAAGGGCGGCGGAATGGGGGCTGAATACCACGTTGGGCAAGGACAGGAGTGGCAGGTCCGGGGTAGGCGGCTCGGAGGCCAGACAATCGAGCCCGGCGCCACCCGCCGACATGTGGCCGCACAGCGCATCGTGGAGCGCATCCTCGTCCACCAACCCGCCACGCGCCGCGTTGATCAGGATCGCCGTGGGTTTCATCCGTGCCAGTTCCCCGGCGCCGATCATTCCCATGGTTTCGGGTGTGGCAGGCAGGTGCAGGCTAAGCGCATCACCCCCCGGCAAGGCCGCCTTCCAGTCGCTGACCGGCGTGTACCCGGCGGCGCGCACGGCATCGGGATCGACAAAGGGGTCGAACACCTGAACCGTCATGTCGAAGGCCGCTGCGCGCCGTGCCACCTCGCGACCGATCCGGCCAAACCCCAGTAAAAGCAGGGTCTTGCCGTTGAGTTCGCTCAGCGCCACGGTGCTGCGAAAGTTCCAGTTTCCCGCGCGCACAGCCGCATCGCTGGCGACGGTTTTCTTGCTCAATGCCATCATCATTGCCAGCACCTGTTCGGCCACGGACACGGCATTGACCGGGCCGACGATGGTGACGGGAATGCCCCGCGCACCCAATTCGGCATTGGGCAGGTTGTCACAACCAACCCCATGGCGCGACACCACTTTCAGGTTGGGCATGCCCGCCGCCATCTCGGGCGTGATCACCCCGTATCGGATCAGCAGCGCATCGGCCTGCGACAGGCTTTCCATCGGCAGGTGGGCGCCGGGGTCTTCGAACAGTTCGATCTCCAGACCCGGTTCTGCATGAAGCAGCGCCATACCATCCGGGTGGATTTTTCCTGCGATCACCAGCCGGGTCATGTCAGGCCATCCATTTCCATGATGTAGAGGCCCGCGTTCATGTCGGTGGTGTAGATCAGCCCCTGCTTGTCGACATAGACGTCGGTGGTGTCGACCACGATGGGACGGTTCGGGCGGTAGTCCATCAGCTTTTTCGGCGCGGGCGGTACGCAGGCGGCGACCTCTTCCGGGCGGAACGGGTTCGAGATGTCGTAGACGCGAAGCCCCGCGTTCTGGTAGCTCACGAACATCAGATCCTCGCTCACGAAGCCTTCGGAGCGGTTCTCGTGCACGTTATGCGGGCCGAACTGACCGCCCTTGTTCCTATAGTCGGCCTCGGACGGGGGCAGGGTGGTGGCGATGGTGACAGGGTTTTCCGGCACTGAAATATCATAGACCCAGTTGCGTTTGATCCCGTCTTCGCAATTGTCGGCCTGGCTTTCCTCGACCACGAACAAAAGGCCCCGATCCAGCAGCGGCAGGGTGTTGTGGGTGTGGCCGGCGAAGGGCGGGCAGGGGTTGTCATGGCTGATGAAACGCGGATTGAAGCGATCCGACACGTCGATCAGCGACATGCCCCCGTCGCGCCAGGCGGCGGCGCCCAGGTCGCCCTTGATGATCGCGTGGTGCAGGGCATAGCGGTATTTCGGATCCCACCACGGCTCCTCGCCGCCCGCCGTATGCATCCCCTCGCGCCAGAGCTTCGAGACGACTTCGGGTTTTTCCGGGTTCTTGAAATCGACGATCATGAAAATATCATCCGAGAAGCCCGGCGGCAGGGCCGAGATATAGGCCCAGTCGCCGCCATCCCAGAATACCCGGTGCACGCCCAGGCCCGGAACGTCGAGGAAGGCGATCTCGCGCGGGTTTTCCCGGTCGGAGATGTCATAGACGCGCATCCCGGCGGACCAGGGTTTCTCTCCGGCAATGTCGACCTTGTCGGCTACCGAACCCTTGTAATACTCGCCCGGATCGAAGGCGCCGGAGGTTTCAACCTTGAGCATGTCGCACATGTTGTTGACGATCAGGATGTCGCCATGGGTCTGCAAGTGCTGCGACCAGGTGCCTTCCGGCTGCGGGATGTGTTTCACGAAACGCGGGTTCATCGGGTCGCGCACGTCGATGATCGAAAAGCCGTTGTTGAACACATGGCCGACATAGGCATAGCCGTTCGAGACCATGATCTGGATGCCGTCGGCGCGACCACCCTGGTCGCTGTGGCCGATCAGGCGCATGTTCTTGGCATAATCCGGGGTCAGAAGATCGGACATATCGTTTCTCCTCAGGAGGTTGTGTCGGGTTTGCGGGCGGCCAGGGCCTTGGCACCCGAGAACAGGAAGGAGTGGTCGGAGCCGCTCAGAAAGAAGCTGGCGCCCTTGTCGCGCCAGGGCGACATGTCTTCGGTGGGGGCCACGAACAGCCCGGTGGTGGCACCTTTCGCGCCCAGAACCTCGCCGCAGAGCGCGGCAATCTCGGGGTCGCCAAAGTCGCTCTTGCCGTAAGAGACGGTCAGGTCGGCGCGTCCGACAAACAGCGCGTCCACACCATCCACGGCGGCAATCGCACCGGCGTTCTCGACGCCTTCGCGGTCCTCGATCTGGCAGATCAACGTGACTTCGGCGGCCGCACGTTCGCGATGTTCGGGCAGGGGCAGGGCGCCATAGCCGCCCGCCCGCGTCGTGCCGGCGATGCCACGCCCGCCGGGCAGGTAGCGCATTGCGCGCGACAGGCGTTCGGCCTGATCGACGCTGGTCACATGGGGCACGACCACCCCGGCCGCGCCGCAGTCCAGCACATTCAGAATGAAGGCCGGGTTGTCGTCCGGCACGCGCACCAGCACCGGCATGCCCACGGCCCTGGCGGCCAGCAGGCAGAGGTTGGTGGATGTCTTGTCGAAGGGCGAATGCTCACCGTCGAGAACAAGGAAATCCAGATCGGTCGCGCCCAGAACCTCGATCACCGTGGGGTGGGGGGTTTTGATGAAACACCCCACCAGTTGTACGCGCGCGATCAGCGCCGCGCGAAACCGGGCGTGCGGGCTCATTCTCCGCTCTCCCGCGCTAGCCGTTCAAAATACGAGGCCTTCGGCTCCAGCGCCGCGTCCACATCCAGTGGATAGCGCCCCATCTCACGCACCAGCTCAAAGAACTGCAACGAGTTTTCCGGCGGAATGTCATGGCCGATGTTGTGGCAGGGCGCAATGATATAGCCGCCGTCCTGACCCAAATCTTTCAGCCGCCGCGCCACTTCCCAGCGCAGCTCCTCATGGGTGGCGCCGGGCATCATCTGCTGCACGTCCATGGCGCCGTGGAAGGCCAGACGGTCGCCGAATTTTTCCTTGATGACCGAGGTGTCCTCCATCCCCGTGGTCGAGGTCTGCACCGGGTTCAGAATGTCTGCGCCAGTTTCGATCAGGTCCTCGATCAGCGGCAGAACGGCCCCGTCGGTGTGCATCATCAGATAGCAGTTGCCCGCCTGTTTGATGTGTTGGTGCAGCCGGGTGTGAAACGGTTTGATGCGTTTGCGATAGACCTTGGGCGAGATCAGCAACGAGGTCTGGCTGCCAAGATCGTCGGTGACATAGGCCAGGTCGACATAGTCGCCGACCTCGTCCATGAACCGGGTCCACATGTGGCAGAGCGTGTCGGTAATCTTGCCCATCAGCGCGTCGGACAGTTCCGGGTTGATCACCAGGTCCATGAAAAACTGCTGATAGCCGCGCATTTGCAGGGCCGACATGAGGGGGCCCGCCTTGATCGCGTCGGCGCCCAGCACATAGCCGGTGGTCTCATGAAGGTGTTTGGCGCGTTCGCGCAGGCCTGTGAATTGGGCGGGGTCTTCGGGGTCGGGCCAGCAATCGGCGTTCAGCACGTCCTCGGCGGTCTCGCAATCCGCCAGAGGGGACTTGGCCAGGCTGTCCACGGCGTAGTGATCGCCATGTGCGCCCTTGTAGAGTACGCCCCACATGTCGATATAGCCGTCCTCGAGGTCATCGCGTTCCGTGACCTGGACCCAATTGGGCACCAGCCAGCGGAAATCGACGCCGAATTGCTCCAGCAGCGCCTCGTCGGGCACCACGGTCTGGGCCATGCGGTCCAGGATCACTTCTCCGTTTTCCATCGCGAGACCGGGCAGATGCGGCTTCAGCGCGGCGTAATGGGTCTTGTGGATCGAGCCGATGTGCTTGCCCATGTCCAGCGGCACCCATTCCGGTCCGCTGCGTTCCATTGCGGCTTTGAAATTCTGTCGCGGTGTCATCGCCATCGGCGCTTTTCCTCTTCCCTTCCGGCGGCGCGGATCGGCGGGGCTGGATTCGTTTTTGAATTGCATGAATGCGCATTCAAATAAGATCGCATTTATGCGATTGTCAAATGAAAACCCGCCCCATGGGATGTGCGGCGGGGTGTCGCTGGGGTGGGGGAGGGCTGTTGGAGCGCCGAGTCGCCTGTTGGCCGCAAGTGGTGCGGAGCAGGGGCCGGGGTTGGGCGGAAAGGTGCGTGGCGCAAGTCGTATTGCCACGCCGAAGCGGTTGTCAGGTCGAGAGCGGGGTTCCGGTGGCCCGCGTCAGAATGTCGACGCCCTGGGTTTTCCAGAAATACAGCAGGTCGATGAATATCCAGTTCTCGGCCAGCTTGTCCCCATCGCGGCGATAGATGTCGATTACCCGGAATTCTCCCGATTTGCCCGTTGCGGGCATGTTCATGAAGCCACCGGTGGGGGTGGCGATGAAATTGGGCCAGCCGAAGAAACCACCGTAGTTGCCCTCGGCCAGGCGCGCCACGTGGGCGGTTTTGGAGCGGTCGGTGAACCCGGCACGGAAGGGGCCGGAATGCTGCTTGACATAGCGTTCAATCGTGTAGGTCGCGCCGATCCCTTCCGGACCCCACCAGATCATATCCTCGGCCCAGGTCTGGCGCAGCTCTTCCTCGAGGCTGAGCCCGCTGTCCCATTGTCCCAGGTCGCCAATCATGTGGTGGATCAGGTCCAGCGTGGCCTGGCCCTCAGCCGGATCCTGAGTATTGTAGAGCAGCCCGTCATGGGTCGAGGGCCCTGGCTGCACAAGGTGCTGCGCGGTCTGCGGGCCGAACGGATTTTGGCCCGCCTGTACCATCAGGTGCGGGATGTCGAAAAACATCGCGGTCTCGGTTATCCGGCCGTTTTCGACCCGGTGGAATTCGCAATAGCGCAGGAAGGCCATCTTGCCGGTCGGACGAATGCCCAGCCAGGGCGCATCAAAGAGGCCCATCAGATGCCCCATGGAAACGACCCAGGTGCTAGCCCCCCCGTCAATGTGATTGGCGCCCGCGAAGAAGATGTCCTCGCGCCGCTGGATTGGACGCAGGGCCGCGCGCAGGGGTGCCCAGAAGGTCCGCGCGACCGCCTCGGCGCCGGTCAGCTCACCGAACGGATGGAAGCCACGCCACTTGTAATCGGGGGCCGTGTGGCGGTTTAGGGCGGCATTGAAATCCACACCGTCCACATCCAGTTCGTCCTGCATTGCCCGCACCAAGGCCTTCTCTTCCTGAAAGTCGCTCACTTTTTTCTCCACCTGTTCAGCACCTTGACTGGTAATGTTGCATGCGTATGCAAAAAGAGCTTGCCAAAATACCCCTCCTTTGTCCAGTATTCTTGCAAACGTATGCAAAACGTAGCCGATTCCGACGGGAGGATGTCGAATGGCGGAAATTCAACTGCGCAACCTCAGCAAACGCTGGGGCAGTTTCGTAGGGGTTCAGAACTTTGATCTCACCATTGCAGACAGGGAATTCCTTGTACTGCTGGGGCCGTCGGGCTGTGGCAAGACCACGACGATGCGAATGATCGCCGGGCTGGAGGATGCCACGGATGGCGAAATCCTGGTCGATGGCAAGCGGGTAAATGACCTGGAGCCCAAGGATCGCGACGTGGCCATGGTGTTCCAGAGCTACGCGCTCTATCCGAATATGAACGTCTACGAAAACATCCGCTTTCCGCTGAAGGTGCGCGGTATCGACCCCAAAACCCATGACGAAAAGGTGCGCCGCGCTTCGGCCATGGTCGAGCTGGATGAGTTCCTGCACCGCAAGCCGGCCGAATTGTCTGGTGGGCAGCGTCAGCGTGTCGCGCTTGCCCGCGCCATCGTACGGGAACCAAACGTGTTCCTGATGGACGAACCGCTGTCCAACCTCGATGCCAAGCTGCGGGTATCGACCCGGGCCCAGATCAAGAACCTCAGCCACGAGCTGGCGGTCACGACGATCTACGTGACCCATGACCAGATTGAGGCGATGACCCTGGCCGACCGTGTGGTCATCATGAAACAGGGTGTGGTCCAGCAGGTCGGCACCCCGGTCGAGATTTATGACACCCCCGCCAACACTTTCGTGGCCAGTTTCATCGGCAACCCTGCGATGAACCTTCTGGAAGGTGTGGTCGAAGGCGGTGTTTTTCGCTCCGATCACACCGAGGTGCGCGGTCTGGATGCGCCGGACGGGCGCGTCACCCTTGGCTTCCGGGCCGAGGATGCAAATGTGGTCGAAGGCGGGGCTGGCGGCGAAATCAACGCTCCTATCTACACGCTGGAGCTTCTGGGCGACAGCACCATGGTCTCGGTCCGGCTGGGAGGACAGCTGGTATCGGTCAAGGCCGACAAGACCTTCCGCGCCGAGATCGCCGACAAGGTCTCGCTGCACATCCACACCGATCACTGTCACCTGTTCGATACGGCAACGGGTGCACGTCTCGGGGAGTGACCCCAATCCATACCGCCTTGGCGGAACAACCCGGATGCAGTCTTCGAAGATGCATCCAATTCCATAGGGAGGAATACCAATGTTTCTGAAGAAAGCGGCCCTTGCCAGCACAATCGCCCTCTGGGCCAGCGGTGCGATGGCCTGTGAAATCGGCGCCCGTGTGAATATCATCGGCAACGAATTCCCGGCGATCCAGACCGTGGGTGCGGGCGCTGCCGAATGCACCGGTGCCGAAGTGACCAAGAACCTGACGGCCGACCACAAGGACATCCACGTGGCCGGCATGCAGGGCAACCCCGCTGAATATACCTCGGCCATCGTCGCCAACTCGACCCTGACCATTCTGATGAACGACGATCTGGTTCGGCCGCTTGACGACCTGGTGGCCAAGTATGGCCAGGGCCTGCAACCCAGCCAGTTGATCACCATCGACGGCAAGGTCATGGCCGTGGCCTTCATGGCCAATGCCCAGCACCTGATGTACCGCAAGGACATCCTGGCCGACCTGGGCGTCGAGCCGCCCAAGACCTATGAGGAAATGCTCGAGATTGCCCAGATGATCCGCGACAAGGGGATCATGCAGAACCCGGTCGGCGGCGCCTATGCGGCGGGCTGGAACCTGGCGCAGGAATTCAACAACATGTTCATCGGCTACGGCGGCACCTTCTTCAAGGAAGGCAGCGCGGAGCCGAACGTGAACTCGGAAGCCGGCGTGAACACGCTGAACATGATGAAGGCGCTGTCCGAGTACATGAACCCCGACTTCCTGACCCATGACTCGAACGCCACCAACGCGGAATACCGTGCCGGTAACGTGGCGCTTCTGAACATGTGGGGCTCGCGCGCTGCGACCCAGACGACCGCTGACGGTGTGACCGAAGAGGTCAAGGCAGGTCACGCGATTGCCGGTCCGATGACCGTGGGCGGTGGCTCGATCCCGGCCTCGACCCTGTGGTGGGACGGCTGGACCGTGGCCAAGAACATCAGCGACGAAGAGGCCGAGGCCACCTTTATCGCCATGATGAACGGCATCCGCCCCGAGCTGATGCAGGATGCGGAAGTGGCGTCGCAGGCCGTGTGGCTGATCGAAGGCTACCAGCCGACCGACGCTGCCGTGGGTGTTTTCGAGGCCGCTCAGGCGGGCACCAAGCCCTATCCGATGGTGCCCTACATGGGCCTGATGCACGGGGCGCTCGGCAACGAGCTTGCCGACTTCCTGCAGGGCAAGGAAAGCGCCGAGCAGGCGCTTGCTGACGTCGAAGCGGCCTATCGCGCCGCCGCCATGGAAAAGGGCTTCCTCAAGTAAGCCCTTCCTCCCGCCGGAGAGGGGCGACCCTCTCCGGTTCCTTTCCCACTCAGCCCGGATCCCGAGATGAAACATCGAACATTCTTCTGGTTCTTTCTGCCGACGGGTCTGGCGATGCTCCTGTTCATCGCTTTTCCAATCGTGTCGGTCGTGATCCAGTCGGTCTTTGCTCCGCATGAGGCCGTTCTGAAGACGGTCGAGAACTGCACCCCCCTGGTGGGTTGCACAACCGAAACCACGATTGATCAGGAAGCCACCCGTGAAATCCGCGAGGCACAGCCGCTGGGCCGCTTCGTCGGGCTCGACATCTACCTCGACCGCGGACACCTGGCGATTACCGAACTGGCACAGGCCTGGGAAAGCAGTGACAACTGGGGAGACTTCTGGTCGGGGCTGTTCAACCTGCCGCTCTACCGGGCGCTGGCGTTCACACTGACATTTACCTTCATCGTCACCCCGCTTCTGATCGTATTCGGGCTGATGATCGCGCTGGCGGTCAACTCGCTCAACCGGCACCTCAAGGGCCTGATGATCTTTTTTTCGCTCCTGCCGATGATCGTGACCCCCCTGATCGGCTCCCTGATCCTGTTCTGGATGGTAGACAGCCGTGGCGTCATCGGATCCGCGCTGGTCGCCCTTGCGGGAGATCCCAATTTCTCGCTCAAGGCGTCGACCGGGCTGACCTGGGTCATGCTCATCGTCTATGGGGTCTGGCACGCTGCACCCTTTGCCTTCGTGGTGTTCTATGCAGGTTTGCAGACGCTGCCCAAGGACCAGATCGAGGCGGCCCAGATCGATGGGGCAACCCGCTGGCAACAGATCAAATACGTGGTCGTGCCGCACCTCATGCCGCTGGTGACATTCGTGGCACTGATTCAGCTGATGGACAACTTCCGGGTCTTTGAACCCGTGGTCGGGTTCAATGCCGCGGCGCATGCGACGTCGCTTAGCTGGATCATCTTCAACGACCTCGGCGGCGAAACCCGGCAGCTTTCGGCAGCTTCTGCAACCTCGGTTCTGACAATCATAGGCGTGGCCATCCTGCTGTCGCCGGTGCTGGTGCGGACCTGGCGTGACTTCAAGGGCAAGTAACATGGCATCCAAAGCACAAAGAATGCCCACCGGGCTCCGTATCCTGACCAGCGGCTTCGTCCTGCTCTGGTTCATCCTGGCCGCCTTTCCGTTTTTCTGGACGCTCTGGGGATCGTTCAAGGTCGAGCTCGACTTCTTCTCGATCGCCGACTGGACCAATGCCCTCACGGGCGAGCGCACCCAGGCCACCTACGGGCGGCCCGTCACCGGCGCCGGCTATTTCGGCGCGTGGGTGCAGGAGGAGTTCTGGCGCAATGTCATCAACACATTCCTGGTGTGTTTCTTCGTGGTCTGCACCTCGCTGACCATCGGCACGCTGGGGGGGTACGCCCTGTCGCGCTCCTCCTACCGCTATACGTTCTGGCTGCTGATCACGGCGCTGATCTTCCGCGCCATGCCGCCGATCACGCTTGTGGCGGGCTACCTGCTGCCCTTCTTCGAATGGAATGTCTGGGGTATCCTGCCGACCACCGTCATCGTGCTCGTCGCGATCAACCAGCCCTTTACCCTGTGGATGCTGCACTCGTTCTTCCAGAACATCCCCAAGGAGCTGGACGAAAGTGCCAAGGTTGACGGCTGCACGCAGTTTCAGGCCTTCCGCCATGTCATCGTGCCCGTCATGTGGCCCGGCGTGATCACCACCGGTCTGTTCAGCTTTCTTCTGGCCTACAACGACTTCGCCGTGACCGCGATGCTGCTGAGCGAGAGCAACCGCACCATGGTGCCGGCCATCGCGGCCTTCCTTGGCACGACCTATACGGAAGGCAACGTGATGTTCGCGGTCGCCGCCGTTGTCTCGGCCACCGCACCGCTGTTCGTCCTGGTGATGTTCTTCCAGCGCCAGATTGTCAGCGGCCTGACCGCAGGCGCGGTGAAGGGATGAGCGCGGCTGCTCGCAACAAAGCCATGTCGCGTCATCCGGCCCTCAATCGGATGCCGCGGGATTTCCTGAGCGGGGTGTGCCTCACCCCCTCACAATCCCACGACATGCACGAAGGAGAGGCCCGATGAAAGGCTCCCGCCCCGAACAAGCGGTTCTGACCCGCGACACCGACATGACAAAGACCGACGAAACCCGTCGCGTGATCGAAACCATGGTGGATGGCCTGAACGACCACCGCATCGACGATATCGGCGAGTTCTTCGCGGAAGGATTTCGCTGGATGGGCAACCGGGGCTGCGGTGCCAAGACCGGGCTCAAGGAGTTTCAGGACAACTGGCAGCGCCCGTTCCAGGCGGCCTTCAGTGACAAGACCTGTATCGACGAAGCGCGCCTTTACATGGGCGAATGGGCGGCCGCCTTCGGCCGTCAGGAAGCCACGCATTGTGGTGAGTTCCTGGGTATTGCCCCCACCGGCAAGCGGGTCGAGATCCGCTACATGGACTTCTGGAAGGTCGAGGACGGGAAGATCACCGGCAACTGGGTGATGGTGGATTTCCCGCACGTGCTGGCGCAGCTCGGGCGGGACGTGTTCGGCGGCGAGGGCTGGGAGGCCTTCGACCGGGGCGAGAAGGAACCGCCGCGGCCCTGAGCCCGGCGAAGGAGGACGACATGGCGATCGAGCACCTGAAACGCGGCAAGCCC
>NZ_JASBTN010000056.1 GCF_030148435.1 Aliiroseovarius sp. | reverse complement strand
GTGGGCACCCCGTCTTCCACCCTCTTTCGCGAGCTGAACTTTTCGCCCTGCGCCGATTACGGGTTGCTGGAAGCCGCCGTGGCCGCCGCGCGCACCCGTGACTGTGGCGTACACGTGGGCGGGATCTATTCCTCGGACACTTTCTATGACGAACGGTCCGACCTGACCGACCAGATGACCCGCCACGGCGTGCTGGGGGTCGAGATGGAGGCGGCCGAGCTATACACGCTCGCCGCGCGCCACGGCGCTCGTGCTCTGGGAATCATGACCGTGTCGGACCACCTGCAGACCGGCGAGGCGCTGCCTGCCGACCAGCGGGAACAGAGTTTCGGCGACATGGTCGAGATTGCCCTGGAAGCGGCCTTCGCATGAAGATGCGGCGGTTGGGGCGGGACGGCCCCGAGGTATCTGCCATCGCGCTGGGATGCATGAGTTTCGCGGGGTTCTACGGCAAGACCACCCGGGAAGAGAGCTTTGCCACACTGGATGCGGCGCGCGAGGCGGGGATTACCTTCCTCGACACCGCCGAGCTTTACGGAAAAGGGCTGTCCGAGCAGATTATCGGCGACTGGATGGCCGACCGCGGCCACCGGTTTCAGATCGCCACCAAGGGCGGCATCGTTCTGGGCGGCGCGCGGGGGGAAAACAACAACTCCGAACCGCACCTGCGCCGCGCTTTGGAAGGCTCGTTGACCCGGCTGGGCGTGGACCGGGTGGCGCTTTATTACGTACACCGCCGCGACTGGTCGATCCCGATCGAAGAGGTGACGGAGACCCTGGAGGGCTTTCGCGAAGAGGGGCTGATCGGCGGCTTCGGCTATTCCGAGATCGCACCCAACAGCCTGCGCCGCGCCGCCAGCGTGGCGCCGGTGATGGCAGTGCAGAATGAGTATTCGCTCTGGACGCGCCAGCCCGACCTGGGGCTGATCCGTGCCTGCAAGGAGCTTGGCACGACATTCGTGCCGTTTTCACCGCTGGGGCGTGGCATCTTTTCCGACACGCCCATGCCGAACGGCCGGGCCGAGGCCCTGCCCTTCCTGCATGCCAACCCGCGTTTCGTCGAGCCGAACCTCTCGGCCAATCAGGCGGTGATCCAGCGCTTCCGCCAGTTCTGCCGCGCAAGGGGCTGGTCCGTGCCCGCCGCCGCGCTTGCCTGGGTGCTGGACCAGGGCGACCACCTGGTGCCGATCCCGGCCACCCGCACGGCGGACCACCTGCGCGACTGGGCCGACGCGTCCGAGATCGCGTTTACCAACGACGACCGCGCCGAGATCGACCGGATCATGCCGCCCGGCTGGGCCCATGGCGACCGCTATTCGGACGCGCAGATCGTCGGGATCGAGCGTTACTGCTGATCGTGCGCCTCACCCCCGCCCGTGGCTGCGATCATAAAGGTTGCGCCCGGCCGGGGCCCAGCCTTCGGGCGCGCGGGCGGGTTTGAATACCTCGACCAGCAGCGGATGGCAGGCCGCGGTGTCGGAGCTGTGTTCTGACCCGCAATCCCCGCCCGGACAGGCGGACAGCCCGCCCAGCAGGTCAATCTCGGCGAAGAACTCAAGGTAGTCGCCGGGGCGCACCGGGCTTGCCTTCATGAAATACTGCCCGGTATCGCGGGTAAACCCGGTGCACATGAAAACATTCAACACGTCATGCACATGGGGTTCGGCCTCGCGCAGGCTCAGCCCGGTGTGATCGGCCAGCGCCCGGGTCAGGTTGGAATGACAGCAATGGTGATACTGCCCGCCCGCCAGAAGATTGTGCGTATAGGGGTCGCAGCGCGTGCCGATCACGTCATGGACCGAGCCGCCGAACGTGTCGAACCCATACCAGTCAAGCGTATCGGTGGTCACTGTCGCCATCGGACGCAGGGTCGGAAAGCTCGTCCACATGCGGTCCCCGGTGGACAGATGGGTGCCATGCAGCGCCCGGGTCTTACCGGAATAGAAACGTTCGGTCAGATCGGCGGCGTTCCACAGGTTCAGGTCGCCCACCTGCGGACCTTCGACCGAGGAGATGCGAAAGAAATGCCCGGCAGGCACCTCGAAGCAGCGCGCGTCACGGGCGGGGATCAGGGTCTCGCCAAGTTTCACGGCCCCTTCCCGTACGACAGCGTATGTGGCCAGATCCGGGACCGGGAGCGTTTCGGGCGGGTAACAGACCACCGGCTTGATCGCGCGGCGGGCCTCGGCGTCCTGGGGCGCGGCGTGGGCGGGGGTGTCGGGTTTCATGGGCTCTCCTCGGCGGACCGGATCAGGCCCTGACAGGAACACGATGGCGCGCCGTGAAGCAAGCCCTAGCGCATTACGAAAGGATCGGGAATCGGATCGTCCGAGGTGCGCAGCCAGACGGCCTTGACCCGGGTGTAGTCCAGCGCGGCCTCGATCCCGCCTTCGCGGCCATGCCCGGACAGCCCGTGCCCGCCGAAGGGCGCAATCGGGCTGACGGCGCGGTAGGTATTGACCCAGACGATACCCGCACGAATGGCGCGGATCATGCGGTGGGCGCGGGTCAGGTTTCGGGTGAACAGACCCGAGGCAAGGCCGAATTGCGTATTGTTGGCAATCTCGATGGCCTCGGCCTCGTCCTTGAAACTGACCACGGACAGGACCGGACCGAAGAACTCGTTCGACAGGCTGGCCGCGTCAGGCACACCGTCGCAATCCAGGATCGTGGGCGGGAAATAAAAGCCGTCGCGCTCCAGCCGTTTGCCGCCGGTGATCAACCGCGCGCCCTGCGCCACCGATTGGGCCACCAGCCGTTCGGCCGTGTCGCATTGGCGCGCGGTGCAGAGCGGGCCGACCTCGGTCGCCATGTCGCCGGGCGCGCCGATCACCACTGCCTCGGCCTTTTCGCTGAGCCGGGCGAGGAAGGCGTCCTTGATCCCCTCGTGCACCACAAGGCGCGAGCCCGCGACGCAGCTCTGCCCGCTGGCGGCGAAAATGCCCGACACCTGCGCGTTCACCGCGCTGTCCAGGTCAGCGTCGTCGAACACGATGAAGGGCGATTTACCGCCGAGTTCCAGCGAGGTGGAGGCCAGGTTCTCCGCCGAGTTGCGCAGGATATGGCGCGCGGTCTCCGGCCCGCCGGTAAAGGCGACATGGGCCACTTTCGGATGTGCGGTCAGGGTCGCGCCGACCTCCGGCCCCCCGGTGATCACGTTCAACACGCCGGGCGGGAAGCCGGCCTTGTCGAACAGGCGGGCGAACTCCAGCATCGGCGCGGGCCCGTCCTCGGACGCTTTCAGAACCACCGTGCAGCCCGCCGCCAGCGCCGGGCCGATCTTCACCGCCGACAGGAACAGCTGCGAGTTCCAGGGCACCACGGCGGCGACCACGCCGATCGGTTCGCGGCGCAGCCAGACCTCCACGTCGGGCTTGTCGATGGGCAGATGCGCGCCCTCGATCTTGTCGGCCAGACCGGCGTAGTAGCGGTAGTATTCGGCGACATAGGCGATCTGGGCGGAGGTTTCGCGAATGATCTTGCCGGTGTCACGGGTTTCGAGCTGGGCCAGGTGCTGCGCGTTTTCAGCGATCAGATCGGCAAGCCGCAGAAGCAGCTTGCCCCGCGCCGTGGCGGTCATCAGCGCCCAGTCGGGGGCGAAAAACGCACGTTCCGCCGCCGCGACCGCCCGGTCCACATCCGCCGGCGTGGCGGCCGGCATCTGCGCCCAGGCGGCACCGGTGGCGGGGTCGAGACTGTCGAACCCGTTCACCGCATCCGCAAAGCCGCCATCAATATAGTGCTGAAAACGCTGCATCTTTCCCTCCCCTGCCCGGTTTACGCAAAAGCGGGCATGACCTCGTTTATGAACCGCTCCAGCGAGGCCTTCTTGCGTTCGAAACTCATCGAACTGTCGATCCAGAACGAGTATTCATCATAGCCCAGCGCTTCGTAACCCTTCAGCCGTTCGATCACCGTGTCCGGCGTGCCGATGACCAGGTCACGCTCCATCGCCTCGGGCGAGTAGAAGGGATGCGCGGCGATCTCTTCCTCGGTCAGCGGTTCGATCAGCCCCTGGGTGATCTCGCGCTTGTTCATGAACCAGGCGCCGAAATAGCAGTAGAAGCGGTTCAGCTCCTCGGCCCCTCGTTTCACGTCCGCCGTATCCTCAGCCACGTAAGTGTGCTGAAGCAGCATGATCTTCGGGCGGGGCTGGTCCGGGAATTTGCCGCAGGCGGCGTTGAACTTGCCCATGAGGTCGGTGACTTCCTCGTCCCCCTTCCACAGCGGCGTGACCTGCACGTTGCAGCCCTGCGCGACGGCAAACTCGTGACTGTTGGGGTCGCGGGCGGCAACCCAGATCGGCGGGCCGCCATCCTGCACCGGTTGCGGCGCCGAGGTGGTCTTGGGGAACTGGTGGAATTCTCCCTCATGGGCGTAATCGCCCTGCCACAGGGCCTTCATGGCAGGCACAAGTTCACGCAGACGCTGGCCTGCTTCCCAGGCATCCATGCCTGGCATCAGCCGTTCATATTCGAACTCATAGGCCCCGCGCGCGATACCCAGTTCCAACCGGCCCTCGGTGATGATGTCGGTCATCGCCGCCTCACCTGCCAGGCGGATCGGGTGCCAAAACGGCGCAATCACCGTGCCCGTACCCAGACGTACGTTCTTTGTGTGGCGGGCCAGGTCCACGAGATTCAGCATCGGGTTCGGCGCGATGGTGAAATTCATCCCGTGGTGTTCGCCGGTCCAGACCGCGTGCATCCCGCCCCGGTCGGCGATCTTGCACAGCTCGACAAACTCGTCATAGAGCCGCTTCTGATCCTCGGCGGCGGAAATGCGCTCCATATGCGCAAAAAGCGAGAACTTCATGCCTCAACTCCCTGATGTCACGCGGGCGATCCTGCCGGTGACTTGATTGCCAAAATACACCCCGAAATTCCCCATCCGGCTTTCCGTCGCGAACCGTTCGAGCATGGTGCAGATTACGGGATCGGCGATGCCCATCAGGGTCGACTTGGTGAGCTCGGTGAACAGGCCCTCACTGGCGGCATCGCCACCGGCCTGGCACAGGAACGAGATGTGCTGCGTTTCGCGCGCGTCGTCTTCGTAGACGGAATAGATGAAGCCGGGTTCGGCGTCGGTGCCGCTTTCGGTGATCAGCCGGGCCAGCGCGGCAGAGGCGCCTTCCTTGCCGACATCGGTTTCCGGCAGGGTCAGGCGGCCTTCGCCGTCGTCCAGCAGCAGCACCTTGCCGCCATGTTCGATCAGGGCCGAGATGCGTAGATGGGTACTGCGGCTCAGCGCCTCGGCCTCGGCGGCCGGGGTGACATAGGCGCCGCGCGCATAGCCCAGACCGGGGTGGGTCGTGTTGTCGAAGGCTTCCACCTTGCCAATCAGGATCAGGTGGTCGCCTGCATCAACCGTGTTGAACATGGAACAGTCGAACCAGGCGGATACCCCGTCGAATACCGGCGATCCATGTGGGCCGGGGCGCCAGTCCACCGCGGCGAAACGGTCCTCGACAGGTCGGGCGAAGGTGTTTGAGACATCCTTCTGCGTTTCCGCCAGGATGTTGACCGCAAAGCCTTCGGCCTGGGATAGCGCCTGGTAGTTGCGCGAGCTGTTGGCCAGGCAGACCAGCACCAGCGGCGGGTCGAGCGAGACCGAGGTGAAGGAGTTGGCGGTGAAGCCCAGCGGATTGCCATCGGCGTCATGGGCCGTGACCACGGTCACGCCGGTCATGAAGGCCCCGAAGGCATCGCGCAAGGCGCGGGGATCGATCTGGGTCATGGGGTCGCTCCTTCCGTGTCGCAGGTCAGCCAGTCGCGCAGCGCCGCGTTGACTGCATCCGGGGCCGTCAGGTTCACCATATGGCGGTGGCCTGCAATCACCAAAGCCCGGCCTCGCGGGGCGGCTTCGGCGATGGCCCGGGCCATGCCGGGGGTGGAGTTCGGGTCGCCGTCGCCGGTGATGGTCCAGAACGGACAGGTGATCGCGCCGATCCGGCCGGCATAGGTCGCATCCCCGCGCGCGAAGGCCCCGTAGGCGGTGGCATAACCGTGTGGATTCACCTCCGCCAACCAGCGGGCTACATCCGCGCGGGCGGTCCGGTCGGCGGGGCTGTCGGAAAACCAGCGGCTCAGCGGTGTGTCGGGGTCGATCCCGCCCTGCCGGATTTCTCCGGCACGGGCAACCACCGCCGCGCGGGCCTCGGCGCTGCGCCGATAGACCGGGTTCAGAAGGGCCGCGCGGGTAACGCATTCCGGGTGTGTGGCCGCAAACCCCAGGGTGATCAGCGCACCCATGGAATGGCCTGCCAGGCTGACCTTCTCCAGCCCCAGCGCGACCAAGGCGCGGGCCAGCCAGGCGACGTATTCCGGCAGCTCCGCGCCCTCGGACAGGGGGCTTGACCCACCGTGACCCGGCATGTCCAGCGCAATGACGCGATGGGTTCCGGCCAACGCCTCGACTTGCGGCCCCCAGGCCGCCGACTGCAGCCCGACCCCGTGGATCAGCACCACCGGTGCGCCCCGCCCCGCCTCGCGAAAGGACAGGATGCCTCCGTCAGACAGAGGCAGGGTTGTCGAGGTCATGGCCCAGCTCCTTGAGGTCCTGGTAGCGGTCGCCGATCCGGTGATGCGGCCGCCCGCCGACCGAGGCGCCCAGCGCGATGACGATCTCATCCGGCCCCGGCGCGTCGGCCACGGACAGCTGGATCGTCAGGTAATGGCTGCGCCGCCCGCCGTCGTTCTTGTCCATCAGCGGAATCTGCAAAGGTGCGTTTGCGGGGCCGCGCGTATTGGTAAAGGCAAGGTAGGACTTCGCTCCCACCGCCTCGCGGTAGTGGTTGCCGAAGCGCAGGGTATGGATCAGTGCCGAGGCATGTTCGACCTCACCATTCACGCCGACAATGGCGGATTTGCCGTAACCCTCGACCGTATCCCCGCCCCCGGCTGCGTCCAGGACCATGCCGGTCAGCAGCTCTCCCAAATGGGGCGCGCAGTCGTGGATTTCGGGGCGCAGATCCTCGACGAAGCCCCGGCCCGCCCAGGGGTTTTTGATCACCGCGATGGCGGCAATCATCTTCAGCGGTGTTTCGGCCCGCTTGCCGCCCTCGATCAGGGTATCTTCGACATGAAGCAGCGTCTTGCGGATTTCGGCGGGCATGGCGGCACCTGTGTTGCGATTCTCTAATCGTAATATGGTATACCATCTTACGTTATGTCAATCCGCTTGCTCCTGACCTGCCCCGGTTGCTATCAACACCACATGACCGACGGTGCCCTATCGAAAATCGAACAGCCACCAACAACCCTGCGTGACATCGTGCAGGACCGCATGCGCAATGCGATCATCGAGGGGCATTTCAAGCCGGGTGAACGGCTTGTCGAACGGCCTCTGTGCGAACAGCTGGGGGTGAGCCGCACCGTGATACGAGAGACGATCCGCTACCTCGAGGCCGAAGGGCTGGTGGACATCCTGCCCGGTCACGGCCCGATCGTGGCTACGATGAGCTGGGACGACGCGCGACAGATCTACGCGATCCGCCGCATGCTGGAGACCGCCGCGGCCCGCACCTGTGCCGAACGGATCACCCCGGAACGCGCGGATCGGCTGCAACAGGCGCTGGACCGGCTGCAACAGGCGCTGACCATGGAATCGACCGGAGCACTGTTTCAGGCCACCTCGGGTTTCTATGCCGAGATTTTCGAGGGCGCCGGGCATAGGATCGCCTGGGAGATCGTGCAGCGCCTGAACGGACGCATCAGCCGCTTGCGACGCATGACCCTGTCGACCACCGACCGGGAACAACCCGGTGGGGCGCATATGCAGGCTATCTGCGATGCGATCCGGTCAGGCGACGCGGAGGCCGCCGAAGCCGCCGTGGCCCGCCATCTGGACGACGCCACGCAGATTGCCGAACGTCTGCTGGCAGGCGAGGAAACGCCCGCCTGATCCGGCGAACGGTGTAGATGGCGCACCAAAGCGTCGCGTCAGTTTCCCTCGGCTCCACCCTCCTCCACCAGCCCGCTGACATAGAGCGCGACCGCGTTGATTTCCAGCTCGGTCAGGTTCTTGGCGATCGAATGCATGATTGCGTTGTCATTGGTGCGGGAACGGTTCTCGAAGGCCATCAGCTGTTCGACGACGTAATGCCTGTGCTGTCCGGCCAGACGCGGCAGGTTCTCGTCCCCGGCGGCGAACTCGCCATGGCAGTCGGCGCAGGGTGGGATCTGCGTGTATTCGTTGCCCTCGTGGTAGATGTAGGAACCGACCGCCTCCAAGGCGCGTTTCGATGTCCGCACCCGGTGCTTTTCGGCCGGCTGGGCGCTGTAGAACTCCGCCAGCGCCACGATTTGAGCATCGGTCAGCGCCGCAGCCATGGCATTCATGATGTCGCTCACCCGGCTGCCGTCCCGGAAGTTGCGCAACTGCTTTTCCAGGTAGTCCCGGTTCTGGGCCGCCAGACGCGGATACATGCGGCTCGACGCATCCCCCGTGTCGCCGTGACAATGCGAACAGGTGTCCCGCATCAGCGCACTGAGGTCCACGCCGCCCTGCGCCCGGGCAGTTGTGGCTGAGATCAGAACCGCCAGCAGGATTGCCACCTTGTGCATATTTGAACTCCAGCCAGTTTGGAATGCGAGGAAATTTAGCAAAACCCATAGGGAAAGAGACCGTTCAAATTGCCGCACCGACGGAAGGCAACGGGACGAAACGCGTCTCATTGAAATCCAAAAGAGGGGACAAAGTTGAGACTCCATCCAACCCGGCGCACATTCAACCAACTGGGATAAAACGAGAGTTTCATGTTTAGTGGCGGAGACGAAGGGATTCGAACCCTCGAAACGCGTTAACGTTTACTCCCTTAGCAGGGGAGCGCCTTCGACCACTCGGCCACGTCTCCGTTGGCCGGTATATGTGCCACGGATCAGAGAAACAAGGCCGAAAATCAAGGCTTAGCGTAATTTTCACACTATGTGTCCAGACTTCCAAATCGGCCCGAACCGGACGTGACCGGGACTGCGCTCGGGCGAAAAACGGGCTTGTATTCCGCCTCTGCCTCCCGGGCGGCGCAGCGCGTTTACTGTTACTCCTGGAAGAGGGTTTGCGTGGCCCCGCGATCCTGTCGTCATTGTCCAGATACGGAAGCGTCGGGAGGAGAACGCACAAACGACGATTGGCGTCACCATGCGCTCCTTCATTCGGCTCCGACATCCTCCTCCTGTTGCGAGGAAGGTCCGACCTTTTCCACCCCGGCCGTGTCGCGAGGATTCCGTAACCTGCGTTTATCGGTTTCGATGTACCCCCGCGTCATCGGCACAGCGTCCAGCCGGTGCGCGAGCTGGATCTGGAACACAACGAGGCGGTTGTACCGGAAGCCCGCTTCGCAGGACGCAAGATAGAATTCCCACATCCGGCAAAAGCGTTCGTCATAGAGCGTCGCCGCCTCTGCCCGCCGCGCGAGGAACCGTTCGCGCCAGGCTCTCAGCGTTTCGGCATAGTGCAGGCGGAGCACTTCGAGATCCGTGACGATGAGCCCGGCCCGCTCGATCGCCGGCACAATTTCCGAAAGCGACGGTACGTAGCCGCCCGGAAAGATGTATTTCGTGATCCATGGATCAGGCGCACGCGGCCCCCGGCTACTGCCGATCGTGTGCAGCAGGGCCACGCCGTCATTTTCAAGCAGTTCCGCGAGTCTGGTGAAAAATTCGACGTAGTGCCCTGCGCCGACATGTTCGAACATGCCGACCGAGACGATCCGATCATAGCGGCCTTTCTGGTGCCGGTAATCGCGCAACTCGAACCGGGCGCGGTCGGCCAGGCCTTCGCGCGCGGCGCGCTCGGAGGCGTGGCGCTGCTGGTCCACGGAAAGGGTCACGCCCGTCACTTCGGCGCCCGAGGCGCGGGCCAGATACATCCCCAGCCCGCCCCAGCCCGACCCGATGTCGAGCACCCTGTGGCCGGGCTCCAGCCGCAGCTTGGCAGCGATATGGCGCATCTTCTGCACCTGAGCGGCCTCGAGGCTGTCACCGGGATCCTCAAAATAGGCGCAGGAATACTGACGTTCGCGATCAAGGAAGAGATCATAAAGCCCGTCGCCCAGATCGTAATGATGGGCCACGTTGCGACGCGCCCGGCCGACCGGGTTGTGCATCATGAAAGACCTGACCGCCATCCTCAGGCGATTGTTTGCCCACCACAACCAATGCTTCGGGGTGCCTTCGAAATTCTCCAGGCACAGGGCGAGAAATGAAAAGAGGTCGCCCCGCTCCATCCTGAGCGTGCCGTCCATCCAGGCCTCACCGACAGCGAGGTCGGGATTGGCCACGACCCGGCGCAAGGTCGGCCAGTCGCGGATGGCGATTGCGATCACGGGCGCCCCGTCGCCATACGTCCTGGCTTCGCCATCGGGCAGATGGATCTGAAGAGTCCCGCGTCGGATCAACTTGCGCAGAGCGTGGTCCAGAAGCCGGAGCGCAACAGGCGCGCGGTGGCCCGGCGACGTGAAGCGTCCTATTGTCAGCTGGGTCATGTTGTTCCTCCCAAGATGATTTTCCCCTCTTCCACGCCGTGATCGCCGTGATCGCCGTGGCGGCACCAGACACAATCGCAATCCGTATGGCTGCAACTCGGGTCGGCCAGCATTTTGCGGTAACGGCGGCGGGCGAGCGGCAGCATCAGCCGCCGGAAGGTCGTCAGGTCATAGGCGCGGCGGAGCACGTCGCCCGCGTCACCCCGTGCCAACCTGCGGCAGGCAAGCCGCATCCCGAACTCTCCGCCAAGGCCGAACATCCATCGGTTGACGATGCCCGCCTTGAGCGATGGGCCCAGCTCCGATTGCCACCGCGCGGTATAGTCGCCGCCGTCGAGCAGGCATTCCGCCGCCAGGACGCCCGACCGGATCGCATGGCGCATCCCGAACCCGGCAAGCGCGTCCTGAAACCCCGCGTGCTCGCCGATGACCGGGTGTCCGCCCTGGGTAGCACTGCGCGGCCACCGGTAGGCGCCGTACCCTCCGAAGGCGCGCGGGTTTCGCATCTCCAGTCCCGCTTGGGCGCGAAAGAAGCCCTCGGCCGACTCGACATGCCGCGCCTGATCGCGAAAGCCCGTGAACATGCAGCTTGCCACCGTACCGCGCCCGCCCTGCACCAAAAGATAGGCATAGCCGCCCGGCGCGACCTTGTGGCCAAGCGCCAGCCAGGCCCCGTCGCGCATGTCGGTGTCAAAGATATGTCCGGCGGCGATGACCCCGGCCTCGCGCGGCCCCGCGGCCAGGATGCCCGCGCCGTCGAAGGCGCGCACCCGGTCGCCAAAACGGACCTCGACGCCAGCGGCGAGGGCCTGGGCCAGAAGCGCGCGGTCGAGCGTGCCCTCGCCCGAACCCCGGCGCAGGAGGTAGAAGAGCGGCCTTCCTCCTCGAACGTCGTGCCGTCGCCCGGCAGGGTCAAAGACCGTGCCCCTGTCGATGGGATGGTGGTCGAAGTCGCTGGCGATCCCGGCCCTGGTCAATTCATCCAGAACGTCTGTTTCGGCGCTCCAGTTCTCCAGCCCCTGGAAATCGTCGTGGAACCGATGCCCCACACGATCCTTCCACTCGCGCACGACGACCCTGGCACCACTACGCGCCAGAACGATCGCGCAGGCCAGGCCGGCTGGCCCTGCGCCGACAATGGTTATCTGGCCGAAGTCTCGCATCGCAACCTCGTTCAGTTTGGCGGTCAAACCCGGACCTTCGGCGTCAGAACTGCCGCCGCCGGAGCGGCGAACCTGCGGGAACGCGAACAACTGCGCGTCCAACGCCTTTTTGCGCAGGGGACATTTCGAAGGCCACGGCGGCCAGCAAACCCGTGGCCGCAACTGCCAAGATGGTCAGAATACCGAACATTTCGTGTCTCCTTCCTGTTTTGAAGCTGTCTGAACACCCCTGATAGAAAGACGCTCGCCGCGCGCTTTCATTACAAGTTGCGCAGGGGTTCCGGCTCCGTCCGAGCCGGCCAAGGGGGATGTCCACGCGGGGATTGGCGATGGTTTCGCGGTCACGGCATGGCGTTGCCGCGTGAAAGGAAGACGCGGCCAGCGGCTGATCGTTGCCCGCCATCCATCAGGCGGCGCTCAGGAACAATCCTCGAAACCGTCGCGGCAGCAGGGTCCGCAATGCGTCAACAACGTATCCGCCAATGCCGCACGGGCGCGATGCAGCCGGACATTGAGCGTACCGGGTTTGATCCCCAGCTCCGCTGCCACAGTCGCACGGTCGGTCTCGTCGATGTCGATGCGTTGGATCAGGCTGGCATCGGACGGGCGCAATTCCGTGACCAGCCCTTTGACGCATTTGCAGATCAGGTCCATGCCGTCGATCGGATCTTCGGCGACCGCTGCCGACTTCGCTTCCAGCGAAACCGCATCCTTCAGGCGATTGTGCCTGCCCGCCTTCCGGTAGTGGTCATTGAGCGTCGAGCGCAACACCGCGTAGAGCCAGGCGTCCATCCGCCCGACCTCGCGCAACTGCTCCTTTCGCGCAAGAACCCGGATGCAGAACTCCTGCAGCACATCCTCCGCGTCAGACCGGTTCCCCAGCCGCTTGATCAGGAAGCCCAGAAACGCGCTCCGGTTCGTGGAAAGCGCCGTTTCGAGGCCGACATCTTCAGGGGCGTGGTCGTCACGCGCCCCGCTTTTGGACCCGCACATGATCGCCGTCCTTTCTTCGCATGGTTGCGAGCCTGCTCAGGCAAACAGGACCGGACATTCGCGCGCGCATTTGTTTCGCGCAATGATGTAAATCAAATGCAGGGTGCCAAGACCGGCCAGCAGGCAGAAGAACGAGATATAGGCATAGCGCAGGAACAGGATATCGACGACGACCACCGCGACGACGGTCAGCGCGAACCAGCGCATGTGATAATAGGTCGAGATCGCCGGTGGTGCGATGATCAGGAAAAGGTAGATCACGTAGGTCATCCAGCGCGGCATCAGATAGTCGAGGATCATCGTGCCCTCGTAGGCCAGCGAGTCCCGGTTGACAGTGACCTGAACCCAGTCGGGATTGACAAGATGCGGCACGTAAAGCGCCAGCCCGAAGGCCAGTCCCGCCACCGACATCGCCTCCATCCAGGGGCGGCGCCGGCTGTCTGGCGGCTCCAGTACCCAGGATGCCAGCGGAATCCAGAACGGCCACATGAACCAGGTAAAGAAGATGAACCCCAAAGCGCCGAAAAGCGTCGTGACCGGATCGCCGGTGTTCACACCCCACCAGACGTTGCCTTCCATGAACTGCTGAAGCCCGGCAAAGACCGGCATCAGCGCCACCGGCAGGTATCGACGGTTGATCGTCCACGCGCGCGTGACGGCATAGCCACCCCCGATGACCAGTAAGGTGCTGGCAGTAAAACTGACGGTTTGTGAAAGGCACATACAGAAAGGCCTCACGTTGGGTGTACATGTGGCAGCCCGCTGTTGTCAGCAGGCCGTCCGGCGATTGGCGATCGCCTCTTCGGGTTTGTTATCGGCTTTACCGACGGTAATGACAAAATGGGCGGCGAGTCAATTTCGAGGGGTTCTGAACCACCTGCCGACATCCAGTCGGCGGGCCAGTGGTTCGAACCCTTCAGAGGGTTGCCAGCTTTTCGTTAAATATCAACTCGGTACAGGACCGCTCGAAAGACGCATTGCTGGGGCTTGCCCTTTGTTTGTCAGCAATCCATGCCTGCAAGTCGCGGCGCGTGTAAAGCGCGCTGCGCGGGGTGAACGACGATCACCCGTCTTCGCCCATTGCAAGGTCCTCACCCGGAAGAGTGACGCTCAGCGCCGGGAACGGAATGTCGGCCCCCAGGCCAGTGGCCGCAGAACTGGTTGCCAACCCAACCAGCACACCCAGAGGGTTCACGAATTCGAAGTCGAGGTTTTGAACCTCCATCGTGACCGTGGGCACATAGGGGCCGCCCAGAAAGCCCAGGTTGTTGTCGTAGGTATAGATAAACCGCAGGTTGGCGGCGGTAGCGGAATTGGGGAATGTCCCCTGGACGATGGTCCAGATTTCGTTCGCGGTGGCGTTTGTCGTGCTGCCAGCGCAGCTGATGGTCCCGGGATTTGCGCAGATACCGGCCCCGGCGCTGCATTTCGTGCCGTAGCTGGCCGCGGGAACGACGGTTGACGTTCCCCGGTCGTTGGTGGTCGGAACGCCGGAACATGCCGGGGGGCGCACGGTTGCGACCCGGGCCGCAACCTGCATGCCCTTTTCCATGGACACGTAGTGGAAGGCCATACGGCCGAAATCGATTAGCCCCAGGAAGATTAACAGGTAGAGAGGGATGAGCAGGCCGAGTTCGACAAGCGTGGTACCGCTCTCGCACTGGCGCAGCTGCCTGACCAGGTTCCACAAACGGGTATGTGGCACGATCTGTTTCACAGGCCGTATACCCGGCTTTGATCGGAAATCGACGTTGTGACCGTGCCCAGCGCGCCCCCCGCGAAGGCAACGACACCTGCAAAGGGAAAGGTCACGGTCAGGCTTGCCGTGACCTGGGCCACCGGTGCCGGGGACACGCGGAACGTTCCGGCAACGCAAGTCAGCGAGGGCGTGACCGCGTTCACGGTGATACCCGACGGCAGGAAGGAGGCACCGTCGATCCGGTTGCGCACAATTGATTCCAGAGTGGGCTGATAGGCAGCAAGCGAGCCCCCCGAGCAGACGCTTTCGGGAGCAATTCGCGCGAGGTATCGCGACGCATCCCTGACGCCTGCGTTCACGCTCTGATAGGCCCACATCAACCGCCCCCCTTCGATCACGACCGCAAAGACCAGCAGAATCAGCGGCAACAGGATTGTGAACTCGACCAGGGCCGCCCCGCTGTCATTGCGGAACATTCGACGCAGGCTTGTGTAAATCCGTGCAAGACCCGACATCGGCGTCACCTGTAGAGCTGAATGTGTTCGGTCAGGAAACCCGCACCGCCGCCGGCAGCCCCGCTGCCAGCGCCGCCCAGCACCTCGACAAAGATGTCCTTGGACACGGAATCGGCCGGTTGCAGGATGAACACCCGGACCCACTCATCGACGCTGACCCCGGTTGCAGACCCTTTGATTTCGTTTGCCGCGCAGTCCACGCCGGCCGCAATAATGACCCGGCGTTCGGGATCGGGGGTACGGTTTGCGGCGTTGCAAATGGCCGCGCCCGTTTCCTGCTTGCCGGACATTTCGGCGATATCCCCATCCGTCGAGTTGGCAATCTCGTCATTGTAGATCTGCCAGCGGGTCGTCGGGTAGGGCGGGAACCATCCCGGCGCGGTGCCGTAGTTCGTGGCAACATAATCGGCGTAACCTGCCGCGAAATCCCCGGTTCCAAACCGGCCTCCCGGACAATCGTCCGTGGCAAAGCAATCGTCAGGCGGTAGCCCGATGGTATATTCCGGCTCCGTTGAAGCCGCTTGATCGATTTTGCACTGCGGAGTTTTCCCACCGCCCTGGGTGGAGACCTCGTAGCCGCTGATGGTGTTCGGAGCCGGGCCGAAGGCCGGGTGGTCCCGATAGCTGTTCAGCACGCCCTCATAGATATCAAACCGCGTGTTGATCGCTGCGGCCATCCGCCCAACCGCCTGCCCTGGGCGCGTATCCAGCCCTTCTTCGCGGAAGCACACGGTTCTGGGGGACTGGGCGGCGAGCACGCACCATTCCTGGGCGGAGGCGCTGAACCCGGCGCAGTTGCCATTCGGGTCGATAGCGGAGAGTCCGCCCGGTGGCTCCAGAAAGCCGAAATTGCCCGGGCCCCATTGGCCGCTGCCGCCTCCGGCGCGCAAACGGATCACGTTGCCGGCTTCGGCCGCCGGGTTGAAGCCGGGGGGTACGCAGAACATCATGCTGGAAATATCACAAGCAATGCGGGTGAACCCCGCGATCGCACTGGCCCCTACCTCGTCGATATCCGGGGGCGTCTCACCACTCAGGCTGAAGAACGCGGCTCCGAACACCCAGGGCACGGTTTGCTCGGTCACATCGACCCGAACATAGCCAGCCTGAAGGGGGTCCGCAGTAACTGCTGTTGTGGGATCGGCATCGCTGGCGGGCAGGGTCGACAGAAAGGTCAGCGTATAGTCCGTGACCCCGGCAAGCGTGTTGTCTCCTTCGCCAAAGGTTTGCCGATCTGAGATCATGCTGGCCGCTGCAGCAGTCGCGCGGGTGATGGAATCGGCCTTGCCGTCGAGTTCACCCGCCGCCGCCAGCGCGACATTGTCCGCATAGGACTGCAGTTCGGTCTGGGTGATGTTGATGCGCCCCATGTCGAAGGATATGGCGACCAGTCCCAGCAGGACGACCAGCGAAACCGCGAAGAACACCATGATCGCGCCGCTCTCGTCGCGTTTGAGCTTGGCGGCGGTTTGCTTAAGGATGGCAAGCCGTTTTACTGCGAAGCGAAGCATATGAACCTCCAGCCGATACATCCGCCCGCAGGCGCGCCAATTGATGAACGCGCCCGGGAAACTGGTCGTGGTATGGTCCAGAATGGGTCTTCGCGCGCCATGATGTCATCGCCGGAACCGGGAAGGATTGCGCGCGGTGGTTGAGGATTTCCCCGTGGCTACGGTGAAGTGCCGTTGGGAAACCTGTTGCCCCGCAAGTTGGCCGTCGCGGTTTGGCGTGGCGACCGGCCTTCGCTTGAAGTTCGCTACCATGCGTTGAACTGATGCCTGACTATCGGGCAGACCACTTCAGTGGGGGAGGACCAGGTGTGACACTTGAGCCTAAACCGGGCCTTTTACGCTGACGTCAACCATCAGCGCCGCTATTCCGTGGCTGGCGCACCGCCCTGGAAATCGTTCTCGTTCACATAGTCGCAGGGGGTGTCCTGCATTTCGAGGTGGAGCCCCTCGCCGGTAAAGGGATGGGCGCGGGCCAGATCCTCATCGACCTCGATGCCCAGGCCCGGCGTGGTGGGGGCGAGGATGAAGCCCTCCTCCCAGGTGATCGAATTCTTGATTAGCGCGAGGTGGAAATCGCCGCCCTTCTGGATGGTTTCGGCCATCAGCAGGTTCGGGATATTGGCGGCAAGCTGGATGTTGGCGGCCCATTCGATGGGGCCTGCGTAAAGGTGCGGCGCCATCTGGGCATTGTAGACTTCGGCCATGGCGGCGATCTTCTTTGTCTCGAGGATGCCGCCGGATCGTCCCAGCGCCGGTTGCAGGATCGTGGCGGCGCCCTGACGCAGCACCGGGGCGAATTCGGCCTTGGTGGTCAGCCGTTCGCCGGTGGCAACCGGGATCGAGGTGGCGCGGGCGACCTTGGCCATTTCCGCGATATTGTCGGGTGGGACGGGTTCCTCGAACCACAGAGGCGAATAGGGTTCCAGGGCTTTCGCCAAGCGGATTGCCCCGCCGGTGGAAAACTGGCCGTGGGTGCCGAACAGCAAGTCCGCGCGATCCCCAACCGCCGCGCGGATCACCTTGCAGAAGGCCGCCGAACGGGAAATGTCGCGCATCGCCGGCATGTGACCGCCGCGCGCGGTGTAGGGACCGGCGGGATCGAATTTCACCGCGGTGAAACCCTCGGCGACCATGGCCGCAGCGCAGTCTGCGGCGAGGTCCGGCGAGGTCCAGAAATCCGCCATCGACTGATGAGGCAGCGGATAGAGATAGGTATAGGAGCGGATGCGTTCATTCATCAGCCCGCCCATCAGCGCATAGACAGGCCGGTCATGCGCCTTGCCCAGGATGTCCCAGCAGGCGATCTCAAGCCCCGAAAAGGCGCCCATGACAGTCAGGTCGGGGCGCTGGGTAAAGCCGGAGCTGTAGGCGCGGCGGAACATACGCTCGATGTTTTCCGGGTTTTCGCCCTGCATGTGCCGTTCAAAGACGTCCGAAATGACCGCCCGCATGGCGTCGGGCCCGACCGAGGCGGCATAGACCTCGCCCCAGCCGGTGATCCCGCAGGCGGTCGTCACCTTGACGAAGATCCAGTACCGCCCACCCCATCCGGGGGCAGGCGGGGCGGTGACGATGATGTCGAGGTCTTGCAGTTTCATGTGCTAGGCTCCGGCTGGAAAGGCAGTTCATGAAAGACGAGATCAGCATACGGTCTCTTGCCGCGCAAGACCTTGAGGTGCTGCTGGCCGTCGGGCCGGGCGTTTTTGATCATGCGATCCGGCCCGAGCAGGCGCGCGCATTTCTGGCCGATCCCGGGCACGAGCTGGTTCTGGCCTTCGCGGGCAGCCGTGCCGTCGGCCTGTGCTCGGCGACGGTCCTGTTGCACCCGGACAAACCGCCGGCGTTGTTCATCAACGAGGTCGGCACGCACCGGGACTTCCGCCGCCGGGGTGTCGCCAGGCGGATGATATCGCAGATGATTTCGATTGCGCGGGCCCGCGGCTGTCACGGCGTCTGGTTGGGGGCTGGGAGCGACAACGCCGCCGCCCTGGCCCTGTATCGCGGCATGGCCGAGCAGAAGCTTCATGGCGTCTTTTTCGGCTGGGATGGTGCGCTGGATGAGGACATGGACGACGATTGAACGTGCCGGTCCACCATACGCTGCACCATGGGGGCGAAATGGGCGAAATCGGGTGTTTCCATGTCGGCGCGCTTGCCGGCCTCGTCCAGGTAACGCACGGCGATGATTTCCTTGAGGTTGGGGTTCTTCCGGAACTCCGCAACCTCGTTATCGCTCATCGGTCCGCCCTGCAGTTCCAGCGTATGCACGGAAGCGGGTGACAGGCGTTTGAAATACGCAGGCTTGGTTGCGCAGAGATACCGTTTCGCCGCCACGTGATATTTTACGCAATCGGTGATCACCGGCGGGAAGAACGGGGCCAGAACCGCCTCACCCGCGTCCTCGTGGTGGCGGTCCTCGGTGTCCTCCGGGTGGTAGGTGCCGAACTCCGAGGTAAAGTGGCCGATGTCATGCAGAAGCGCGCCGACGATGATCTCCTCGGACTGGCCGTTCTGTTCGGCGATCGTGGCGCCTTGCAGCATGTGCTCGGCCATGGTGACGGGTTCGCCCAGGTATTCCTCGCCACCGCGACGGGCGAAGATATCAGCGATGAAGGCAACGATATTGTCGGCGCTAAGCCGGGAGAAATCGGGTTTCATTGCGCGGCCTCCAGGGCGGCGAGGGTCGACAGCACCCCGTCCATGTCGGAATAGCATCCCTGCAACCAGCGTGAGCCCTCGCCCGAGTAGCCCTTGCGCGCGTGCAGCACACGGGTGTTGTCGAAGATGATCGCCTCACCCGGCTCCATCTTGAACGTCACCTCCATCGCCTCGTCGTCGATGATGTCCGACAGGCGGCGGAAGGCGCGGTAGTAGGTCTCCATCCGGTCGAAGGGCACGTCGGTCAGCGGCGCCCAGGATCGCGAGTTGAAACGGATCGCCTTCAGCATGCCTTCGGGCGAAAGCTCGATCATCGGGCGCTGCGAGCTGAGCGCCACGCCGGCGCTGCCACTATAGGCAAAGCGCGCGGAATGACCGGCCAGCGCGGCAAAGCCTTCCGGGTCTTCGGCCAGCAGGCGCCGGGCACAGGCGAACCCGTCGACCAGCATGTTCTCGCCCCCCTCGGCAGAGTTGTCGAGACAGGCAAGGACCTGCACGGAAGGCACCGGGTCGCGGTAGGGGTTGTCGGTATGGGCCTGCAGCCCCAGACCGGTAAAGGCGAGGTTGACCGGGTTCACCTCGGTGCGGACTTCGAAATGGCGGCCATAGTTGGTCTCGCGCACGTAGCCGAAAAGACTGACAATCTCGAACAGTTCCCCGGCCCTGGCCTGCATGCCGGTGACTTTGGCGAACCCGTATCTGCGGATGCCCGCGAGCCAGTCGCGCAGCCTGGTCTTGTCTGACTTCAACTCCGGCAAGGAACCTGTGGGGATGTCGCCGTTCAGGTCCGACCGCCAGGCGGTCGCCCCGGCGGGCAGGCGGCCAATTGCGCTATCCTGTGGGCGGTCATAGGCGTTGGCCGCAAGCCAGGCCAGGGGGAAGGTCACGGTCTTGCCTTCTGGGTCGAAGGTCACGTCGATCGTGTCGCCGTTGGCCCTGGCCGCCGAGATCGTCAGGTCCGTCGGGATGTCCGCCATGGTGATCAGGCGCTGGTTGTTGCCCGGATCGCGGGTGTCCGCGTCCAGCGCATTGTCGCGCAGCCAGATGGCGTGAAAACGGGTGGGGCCGGAGGGGCCGCACAGGGTGAGCACGTCGCCTGCGGGCGTGATGGAGACCTGGGTTTTCGAGGCGGTCATGTTCGCGTGTTTCCTTGGTGGAGCTGTTTGTCTCGACAGTGTGCCAAGCAGCGTCCATAAACTCCAATTAGGCTATCGCTACCTGAGAGGCAGCTTTCGTAATGCAAAACGCGGGCTTCGATCAACTGCCGTTGGAATGGATCCGCGCCTTTGAAACGGCGGCGCGGCTGGGGTCGTTCACTGCCGCGGCCACGGAAACGGGCCTGACCCAATCGGCCATCAGCCAGCGCATCGCGCATCTGGAAAACCGTCTGGGCGCCCGGCTTTTTGCCCGCGAGGCGCGGCGCATATCGCTGACCGCCGAGGGGGAAGCCTGGCTGCCCCATGTGCAGGCGGCGCTTGCGGGGCTGCGCGACAGTTCCGAGGCGCTGTTCGGCGTGGCCAAGAACCGCATGACCCTGTCGGCCAGCGCCTCGATCATCGAGCTCTGGCTGGTGCCGCGCCTGGCCCGCCTGACAGCCGAGATCGGTGTGCAGGTCAAGCTGCGCACGATGGTTGTGTCCAGCGACGAGGCCAAGGACGATACCGCGATCCGTGTGCGATACGGCAGCGGCGACTGGCCGGTGGCGTACAAACGCCCGCTCTATGACGAAGCCTTCGGATTGGTGGCCACGCCGGAGCTGCTGACGCAGGGGCCCCTCGCAACCCTGCCGCGTCTGGCGGTGGCAGGGCCGCGCCCCGGTTGGGGGCCGTGGTGCGAGCAGACCGGGATGCCCACCACGCCCCTGCCCGAGCTGCGCTTCGACACGTTTTCCCTTGGCCTGGCGGCGGCGCGGGCCGGGCTGGGTGTGCTGATCGCCTCGCTGCCCCTGGTCGGGGAGGATCTGGCGCGCGGCACTTTGGTGCGGGCTTCGCGCCACGTCTTGCCGCATCACGAGACCTACTGGCTGCTTGGCGCCCGCGAACGCATGTCGCGCAGACAGTGGGAGCGGCTGGGCGACTGCCTGACCGGTCCCGCCGGGATCAGTCGAACAGGATGACATTGCGCCGGGCCGAACCGGATTTGGTATCGGCAATCGCCTCGTTGATCTGGTCGAGTGTCCAGCGCCCCGACACCAGCTCGTCCAGCTTCAGACGTCCTTGCTCGTACAGGTCCACCATCCAGGGGATGTCGCGTGAAATCACCACATCGCCCATCTTGGACCCGACCATGCCCTGACCCATGGCGGCCAGGATGACCGGCTCGTAGCTCGACGTGTCCCCCGAATGCGGCATGCCCACCATGATGACCTTGCCGCCCGGCGCCAGGTATCGCGGCGCACTGTCATAGGCCGGGATCGCGCCCACTGTGACCAGCACAGCATCGGCCCCGCGCCCGGTGATCCGGTGCACCTCTTTCCAGGGGGATTTGCCGGTGGCCAGCACCCCGTCGGTGGCCCCGAATTCCCTTGCCGCCTCCAGCTTCTCTTCGCTCATGTCCACGGCGATGATGCGCCGGGCCCCGGCGATGCGCGCGCCCTGGATGGCGTTCAGGCCGACGCCGCCCGCGCCGATCACCACCACGTCCTGACCGGGCCGCAGACGGGCCGAGTTCACCACCGCGCCCACGCCGGTAATCACCCCGCAGGCCAGCAGCGCGGCCGCGTCCATCGGCATCTCGGGCGAGATCTTTACGACCTGGCTGGCCTCCACCACCACCTTTTGCGCGAAGGCCCCGCAGGCCATCGCCTGGTGCAGCGTGCCGCCTTCGGCCGTGGTGATCGGCCCCTTGTCGCCGTCATAGGGGGTCTCGCAGGTGACAGGGCTGCCCGAGGAACAGGACGCGCAGCTCTGGCAGGCACGGATCAGGGTGACGACAACCGTGTCGCCGACCCTGATGCCCTTCGCGTGGTCGCCTACCGCTGTCACCTTTCCTGCGGCCTCATGGCCATAGACAGCGGGCAACGCACCGCCCCAGGCCCCATCGGCGTAGGAGATGTCGCTGTGGCATATGGCGACGGCGTCCAGCGTCACCTCCACTTCGCTGCCCACGGGCGCGCGCAGGGTGATCTCCTTGATGACAAGAGGTTGGCCAAACTCGTGGCATACGGCGGCTTTGATTTTCTGCATGGTCGGTCCCTGTTGTTTCCGCCCACGATGCGAGCGCATTCAGCGCCCGGCAAGTGCGTTTTCGACAGGGATGTCGCTATCAGGCCAGTTCCGTTACGGCATCCGCCAGAGCCTCGGGGCAGGCGAAGAAGGGCGAATGGCCGCAATCGAGGTCACGGGTACTATCCCAGCCCGCGCTCATCGCCACCTGGTATTCCGGTGGGATCGTCGCGTCCCGGGTGCAGCGGACATAGCTGCGCGGAACCCTGTGGCTGCCCAGGATCGGCGTGTTGGCGGGTAGCGTCGGTTCGCGGCAGAGATGCTGGCGTGCATAGTCCACCGTGCCCGCCGGGCAGTCCTGGTAAAGCAGGTCAAGGGTGCGCTCGGGTTTGAAGGTGAACCAACTGCCATCCCCGGAAATGTCCAGCGCGCCCTCGAGCGGCTGATAGGGCCCGGCGCGGCGCATCTCGACCAGGGTCATGCCGGGTGCGGGTACATAGGCGCAGACATAGATCAGGCGGGCGATCCTTTCCGGTGCCAGGCAGGCGGCCTGGGTGATCGGGAATCCGCCCATCGAATGGCCGATCACCGTGACCGGCCCACCTCCCATGGTGTCGATGGCACCGAGGATGGCCTCCGCGTAGCGCATCAAGGTGGCCTCGGCGATGGGTGTTCCATCCGCCCCATGGGTGGGCAGGTCGATGGCGCGGGCGCCATGGCCACGGGCTTCCAGAGCCGGGATGAGGTCGCGCCAGCACCAGGCACCGTGGCATGATCCGTGCACCAGCAGGAACTCAGACATGGGCAATGTCCCGCAGGAATTCCGAGACCAGCGCGCCATAGGCCTTTGGCGCCTCGACCGGCGACATGTGGCCGGTGTTGCGGATCAGCTCGAACCGGGCGCCCCTGATCAGCCCCGCGGTCTCGCGCACGAGGTCGGCCGGGGTGGAACCGTCCTCGCTGCCCGCCGTGACAAGCGTGGGCAGGGTCAGCCGGGCGGTGCTTTCGTAGAGGTCGGTTTCGGACACGGCGGCACAGCAGCCCAGGTAGCCTTCGAGCGGCGTGGCACGCATCCGTGCGCGGGCCTCGTCCAGCAGCTCGGGCGCGTCGCGGCGGGTCCGGCGCGAGAACCAGCGCTCCATGTTGGGGTCCACCACGGCCTCGATCCCGCCCTTGCGGATGGCCGCCATGCGGTCCGCCCAGACGCCCGGCGTGGCGATCTTGGCGGCCGTCGACGACAGCACCATGCCGCGCACCAGGTCCAGCCGTTCGGCAGCCAGGCCCTGGGCGATCATGCCGCCGATGGACAGGCCGAGAAAGACGCAGTCCTTTACCCCCAACCGATCCAGGGCCCGGCCCGCATCCGCCACGAGATCGCCCATCGGGTAGGGCCCGTCCGGGCAGGGCGACAGGCCGTGGCCGCGCATGTCCAGCGTGATGATGCGCAAGTTTTCCGGCAACTGCGGCAGCAACCTGTCCCAGGCGCGGGAGTTCGACCCCAGCGCATGGGCCAGCACCAGCGCGGGGGCACCGTCGGGTCCGTGGCTTTCGACGTTCAAAGCAAGCGTGCCCAGATCGGGTGGGGCGTCGTGCATGTGGGTCTTTCTCACTCCCGCAACTGGAAATGCGCCATGATCTGGCCGTGGTCCGAGGCAAGCTTGTTGTAAGGCGCCTCGGGGTGGGAGCCATCGGTGATGTGATCGTTCAGCACCGAGAAATAGGTCATATCCGCCACGCGGCCTTCATTCTCCGGGTGGAAATGGCGGCTCAGCAGGATCTGGTCAATGCTCTCGTAGACCCCGCCGAAGCTGGAGGTATAGACCATGTCGCGCAGGGACTTGCGCACGAAGAGCTTTTCGGCAGACCGCAGGCGCACGGCCTCGACTGCCTCGGTGATGGCCTTGTTCTGATCCGCCGAATAGCGGTCGATCCGGGCCTCGGCGTCATGGCGCAGCATCCAGGCGTAGTTCTTGAAGGGCACCTCGCCGCAGATGATCTCCGAGCTCACCGCATGTTCGCCATCGTTGAAGTCGCCAAGGGCCACCACCGGGTTGCCCTTGCGGATCTCCTCGACGATCAGCTTGCGCAGTACCCAGGCCTCGGCCATGCGCCGGACGGCCGAGCGCAGGCTGCCAAGCGCCCGGCCCACCGGGTCATAGCGGGTCAGGTCCTCTTCCGGGGCAAACTCCGCGCCTTTCGGCGTGATGAACTCGCCCAGCTTGGACTTCAGGTGGCAGTTGAACAGCGTCACCACCTGGCCATCCACGGGGATGCGCACCTTGAGGATCGGGCGCGACAGGCGGGTCAGCGTGTAGGAGCCCGCCTCGCCTTCAAGTCCGCGCAAGGCCGGAAAGGGAATGGTTACGGGCTCGGCCAGATCCTGGACAACCTCCGGTTCCCCCACGAAGCCCAGGCGCGACAGCACGGCAAGGCCCGGGCGGCGTTCGCCCGGCCCGGCATCGGCCACGTTGGGGGCAAACGCCAGGGCGGCATTGTCCCAGGGATCAACCCCGAGTTTGCGGAAAATGACTTTGCGGTGATACCGCTTGCCCTCGTCCGGGATGGTCGCCTTGTTGTGGGCATGGGCCCGGCGGCTGGCCTCGGCCACCACATCCCTCAGCGCCTCTTCCTCGAAGATCTCCTGAAACCCCACCACATCGGCGTCCAGCGCCAGCAGTTGCTCGGCCATCCAGTCCTTCTTCCAGGCGTATTCCTCGGGCGTGTATTCCTGAAAGCGATAGTATTCCCTGTCGGGGCCGATCAGGTTCTTGACGTTGAAACTGGCAATCGTGAACTCGGTCATTTCGCGAACCTTTCAAGCGCATGGACAAAAACGTCGGCATCGACATTGCCGCCGGAGGCAATCACCGTCACCACATCGCCCTCGACCCGGTCGCGATGGAACAGGGCCGCGGCCAGGGCGACGGCGGCACCGGGTTCAATGACGATCTTGAGGCGGGTAAAGGCGAGCGCCATGGCCTTCAGGCATTCGTCTTCCGTAACCACCAGCCCGGGGCCGCAATGCAGGTCGATCACGGGCCATGTCAGATCGCCGGGCTGCGGGGTAATGATCGCATCGCAGAGCGAGCCGGACAGGCGGGCATTGCGCTGGACCTCGCCGACGGCCTGCGAACGGGCCACGTCGTCAAACCCTTCCGGTTCCACCGGACGCACGTGCATCCCCGGCGCCTCGGCGGCAAGGGCCAGCGCGACGCCGGAGATCAGCCCGCCCCCGCCACAGGGCACCAGCACGTCGCCGTCGGCATAACCTTGTTCAGCCGCCTGGGTGGCGATTTCCAGCCCGACGGTGCCCTGTCCCGCGATCACCAGCGGCTCGTCGAACGGTTTGACCAGCGTCAGTTCCCGTTCCGCCGCCAGCCGCGCGCCCAGGGCATCGCGGTCCTCGTTCGCGCGGTCATACAGAACCACCTCGGCGCCCAGGGCGCGGGTGTTGCCGATCTTCAGCCGGGGCGCGTCCGAGGGCATGACGATGACCGCCGCCACGCTGTGTTCGGCGGCGGCAAGCGCCACACCCTGGGCATGGTTGCCGGAGGAAAAGGCGATGACGCCGCGCGCACGGGTTTCGTCATCCAGCGCGGCGATGGCATTGCGCGCGCCGCGATATTTGAAGCTGCCGGTGTGCTGCAGGCCTTCGGGTTTGACGAAGAGCCGCCGCCCGGCGATCTCGTCCAGAAAGGGCGAGGACATCAGGGGCGTGACGCGGGCATGGCCGCGCAGCCGCTTCTGAGCGGCCCGGATCATGTCGATATTCATCGCATCTCCTCCAGCCAGGCCCGGATCACGGTCAGCGCCTCGGCTTCGTCCAGAAAGGGAACGTGGCCCCGGCCCGGCACACGGGCATAGCCCATGGCGGGGTGACGGCGGCGCATCTCGGCCACGGTGGCGTCGGACAACAGGTCCGAGTTGGCGCCATGCACCAGCGCGGTGGGCAGGCCCGCGAGCGCGTCGAACAGCGGCCAGAGGTCGGGCACCGGCTGCGCGCCCGCCTCGATCACCGCATCGCGCAGGGCGGGGTCATATCGGTTCTTCAGCCGGTCGCCTTCCTGTACAAACAGGTGGTGCACCTCGTCCAGCCAACGGCTCAACGGCACATTGTCGAACCCCTCCATGAGGGTGGCGCGCGCTTTGGCGGCGGCTTCGAAGCTCGTCACGTTGGGCTGGCGACCGAGGTAGCCCATGATCGTGTCCAACCCGTCGTTGTCGATCACCGGACCGATGTCATTCAGGCAGACGCCCAGCAGGCGCTCGGGCACGGTCGCGCCCAGGCCCATCGCTATCAGCCCGCCGCGCGAGGTGCCGAGGATGGCGGCCCGGTCCAGCCCCAGATGGTCCATCAGCTGCAGCACGTCCATCGCCTCGACCTGGATCGTGTAGGACTGGTGGGGCGCCCAGTCGCTGTGACCGCGTCCGCGATAGTCGGGCCGGATCAGGCGCACGCCTTCCAGATGGGGCGCGACGAAGTTGAAATCATCGCCGTTGCGGGTCAGCCCCGCCAGCGCGATGACCGGCAAGCCCTCGCCCTCGTCACGATAGGCGAGCGTCAGCCCGTCCGTGGATTGAAGCGTTTTCATTCGGTGCCCTTCGCAATGTCGGGAATGCCGGTGAGGTCGGTCAGGATATGGGCCGGGCGGTGGTCCATGCGGTCTACTGGCAGGCCCATACGGTTGACCCAGACGGTGGTAAAGCCGAAGCCGGAGGCCCCGGCCGCGTCCCAGCCGTTCGAGCTGACGAAAAGCACTTCGTCGCGGGTACAGCCGAAACGCTCCTCGACCAGCTGATAGACCACGTCGGCGGGCTTGTAGATGCCCACGCTTTCGACCGAGAGGCAGTCGTCCAGCAGGGCCTGAAGACCCGCCGAGTTCACCGCGCCTGCCAGCATGTCCGGCGAGCCGTTGGACAGGATCGCGGTGTTCAGCCCCGCGTGTTTGAGGGCGGTGAGCATGGCGGGGACTTCCGGATAGGCGGAGAGCTCCCAGTAGAGCTGCAGGAGGCGCTCGCGCAGGTCGGGATCGGTCAGCCCCTGCGCCTCCAGCGCCCAGTCGAGCCCGTTCTGCGTCACGCTCCAGAAATCCCTGTGCTCGCCGGTAATGGCGCGCAGCCAGGTGTATTCGAGCTGCTTTGCGCGCCAGTCGGCGGCGAGTTTCGGCCAGCTGTCGGCCAGGGCCTCGTTGCCGGGTTCCCGGGCGGCCTCGCGCGCGGCGGCGCTGACGTCGAACAGCGTACCATAGGCGTCGAAAATGCAGGTGGTAATGGTCATGCACGTCTCTCCCTTGTGGCGGAGGGTGGCACAGGTCGACCGGTTGGGAAAGGGGTAGAAATGCGCCCCGGTCAGCTGAACGGAATCAGATTGATCACCCACCAGCCGCCCAGGAAAAACGCCGCGAGGGATGCAAACCAGGCGGTTGCGGCAACACGCCATTGGCGGCGCGAAAGCGTGGGGCGCGGGGCGGGTTCGACGCGGTTGGCGATCAGGGCAAAGCCGCCCGCCAGCGCCAGCAAGGTCAACAGCACGGAATGCACGGTAACGGAAAATCCAAGCAGGGCCGCCGACATGGAGGCCGCCGCCAGGGATCCGAAACGCGGTGCCCGGGCCTGGATCAGCAGCCGCACACAACGCCCGCCGTCCAGCGGCCAGATCGGCAGCAGGTTCACGAAGTTCAGCGCCCCGATGGCCAGGGCGAATTGCAGGAAGAACTCGGAGACCAGCGGGCTGGTGGACGCCAGCGCCGGGGCCAGGGCGAAGCTCAAGACCATCGGGGCCAGCGACACGCCGGGGCCCATCAGGGCGATGAAGAAGGCGTCGGCATCGGTGGTGGGGGGCCGGTCCGAGATACGCGCGCCGTTCCAGAACGGGATCAGGCGAAAGCGGGCGTCATGGTGCCCGACCATGCGGTGCGCGACGACATGGCCGAATTCATGCAGCAGGAAGGCGAGCAACAGCGCGAAGCTGAACAGAGGGTCCATGACCACGGCCATCGCGACAAAACAGGCAAAGCCCAGCACCACGCCCGCGCCGTTGAATCCCTGCAGCACCAGCGGCGGACCGGAGACCAGCGCCGGGCGCACCATCAGCACGGTGGCCAGCATCAGCGTGCCTGCCAGGATCAGGAATGTCATGGCGCCTTTCCCCCATAGGTCCATCCGGACGGATCACCCGCGTGTCCGTCCGGGTTCTTCCGGCATGGCGCGGATCGGGGATTCGGGCAAGGGTTCGTTGGGAATAAGACTGTTGACGGTTGGGTGACGGGGCGTCCTCAACTGCGGGGCCATTTGGGGGCCAGCCCCCAAACCCCCGGGATACTTGTGGCAAGATAAAGAGGGGTGTCGGGTCTGCAGGGTCAGCGCGGAGGTGGCTCCGGAAGTGCCAAACCAGCACGTCTCCGTGCGATTGCGCGAAGAAACAAGCTGGCGGCGCAGAAGGGGGCGGACGGGCAGAGCATGTCGAGCAGGATGGCCGGGGCGCTCTGCCCGGGCCGGGTTACAGGTTCTCGGACTGCGGCATGCCCAGCACGTGGAAGCCACTGTCGACGGTGATGATCTCGCCCGAGGTGCAGGCGCCGTAGTCCGACGCCAGATAGACCGCGGTGCCACCGATCGCCTCCAAAGTGGCGTTGGCACGCAGCGGCGCGTTGGCCTCGGTATGGCGGAAGGTCTTGCGCGCCCCACCGATGGCCGCCCCGGCCAGCGTCTTCATCGGACCGGGAGAGATCGCGTTCACGCGAATCCCGTCGGGGCCGAGGTCATTGGCGAGGTAGCGCACGGAGCTTTCCAGCGCGGCCTTGGCCACGCCCATGACGTTGTAGTAGGGCGTCACCCGGTTCGAGCCACCATAGGTCATGGTCATGATCGTGCCGCCATCCGTCATCAGCGGTGCAATGCGGCGCGCGACCTCGATCAGTGAATAGCACGAGATGTCCAGCGAGTTCTTGAAGTTCTCGCGCGAGGTGTCGACGAAACGGCCGGTCAGCTCGTTCTTGTCGCTGTACGCAATCGCATGGACCAGGAAATCGACCCGGTCCCAGTGGCTGGCCAGATCGGCAAAGCCCGCGTCCAGGGCGGCGTCATCCGTCACGTCCATATCGACCAGAATGTCCGACCCAACGCTTTCGGCCAGCGGTTTCACCCGCTGCCCGAAGGCGTCGCCCTGATAGCTGAAGGCAAGCTCCGCGCCTTCGTTCGCCATGGCCTGGGCAATGCCCCATGCAATCGAACGTTGGTTCGCGACGCCCATGATCAGCCCGCGTTTGCCTTGCATCAATCCTGCCATGACGGATTACCCCTTGTACCTGCTCAGGATCATCGACCCATTGGTGCCGCCAAAGCCGAAGCTGTTGGTCATCACGCTGTCCAGTCCTGCATTTTCAACCAGTTCAGTCGCAATTTCTTCCGGCCTCAGGGCCGGGTCCAGTTCCTCGACATTGATCGAGGGGGTGATGAAATCGTCTTTCAGCATCAACAGGCAATAAACGGCCTCTTGTGCGCCGGTCGCGCCCTGGCTGTGGCCGGTCATGGATTTGGTCGAGCTGATCGGCGGCGTCTGGCCCTCGCCGAATACACGGCGCACGGCTTCGACTTCGCCGACATCACCGACCGGGGTCGAGGTGCCGTGGGCGTTGATATAGCCGACCTTGCGGCCTTCGGGCAGGGTGGACAGTGCCAGGCGCATGGCGCGTTCGCCGCCTTCGCCCGAGGGTGCAACCAGATCGGCGCCGTCCGAGGTGGCTCCATAGCCGGTCACTTCGGCATAGATGGTCGCGCCACGGGCCAGCGCGTGCTCCAGGTCTTCCAGCACCACGATGGCGCCGCCGCCGCCGATCACGAAACCGTCGCGGTTGGCGTCGAAGGCGCGCGAGGCTTTCTCGGGCGTGTCATTGTACTTGGACGACATCGCGCCCATGGCATCGAACAGGCAGGACAGCGTCCAGTCCAGCTCCTCGCCGCCACCGGCGAACATGATGTCCTGCTTGCCCATCATGATCTGCTCCGCCGCATTGCCAATGCAGTGCAGCGAGGTCGAACAGGCCGAGGTGATCGAATAGTTGATGCCCTTGATCTGATAGGCGGTGGCCAGGTTGGCCGAGATGGTCGAGCCCATGCATTTGGGCACCGCGAACGGGCCAATGCGTTTGGTCGCACCCGATTTCAGCGCGGTCTGGTGGGCGGCGAACATCGCGCTGGTCGACGGACCACCCGAGCCCGCCACCAGCCCGGTGCGCGGGTTGATCACCTGATCCTCGCTCAGCCCGGCGTCTTCGATGGCCTGACCCATCGCGATAAAGGCATAGGCCGCGCCCGGCCCCATGAAGCGCAACGTGCGCTTGTCGACATGCTGGGTGATGTCGATATCCGGCTTGCCCGCGATCTGGCTGCGGAACCCGTGTTCCACCATGTCCTCGTTCGCAGTGATCCCGGATTTCCCGGCCTTGAGCGAGGCCAGAACCTCGTCTGCATTATTGCCAATGGCCGAGACGATCCCCAGCCCGGTAACGACGACACGACGCATGCGCGGTCTCCTTCAGATTTGCTTGAACCTGTGTAGGACAGGCCGGGAGTGGGGGCAAGGCGGGGTGTCTATTTGACCGCCACCTTCTCCCTGTCGGGCTCCGCGTCAGCCGTTTGCCTGACCATTCGCGTTGCGCGCTCTTTGCTTGGCCTCGAACTGATCCCAAACGTGAATCCGGCCTTTTTGTCGGGCATCCGCCAGCCACATCTTCTTGCGCGCTTCAGTGACTTCGAGGTGGCTGTATTTGCCACCGGAGAACTTGGGCCAGTCGATGGCCAACCCCGCCTTGACCATTTCGGCGGACAGATCACGACCATCTTCCAGATAACACCTGGCAACGGTGCGGCCATGGTCATCCCTGTCGGTGATTTCGGCGCGCACGTTTTGTCCTTTGCACAGGGCGACCAACTCCCATTTCGCCTTTTTGCCGAAAGGGTGGTTCATTTCCGGTGCGTCGATACCGAACAGCCGAATTTGGGTTTTCCGGATTTTGATCGTGTCGCCATCCACGACATATGCACGCCCGATCAGATGGGGTTTCGTGAGCGTGGGATTGGAGCTTGCGGCATCAAAAGGTTGCGGCTGTCGATGAGGCGGCCCGGTCGGGGTGGGGCGACGAGCTGGGCGCTGTGGCGGCTTCTGAAGCTTGATCCCCTTGCGGAGGACCAAGGCAACAATCAGAACGCCAACCAGTAACTCAACAACCATCTACTCAGGTTCCGTCGCGCCCCGTTGTGCCCGCCTCAGCTCTCGCTAAGCGCCACTTTCATGTCCTTGACTTCGTAGATCACCTCGCCGTCCGCCTCGACGATGCCGTCGGCGACGCCCATGGTCAGGCGGCGGGTCTGGATCGCCTTGGTGAAGTCGATCTTGTAGGTCAGCATCTTGCGGTCGGGGCGCACCATGCCCTTCAGTTTCACTTCGCCGACACCCAGCGCATAGCCGCGCCCCTGCCAGCCGCGCCAGCCCAGGTTGAAGCCGGTCAGTTGCCACAGCCCATCCAGACCCAGGCAGCCGGGCATGATCGGGTTGCCGGGAAAGTGGCAGTCGAAGAACCACAGATCGGGGGTAATGTCGAATTCGGCCAGCACATGGCCCTTGCCGTGGGCACCGCCGTCGGCCGAAATGTCGGTGATGCGGTCCATCATCAGCATCGGCGGTTCCGGCAGCTGAGCATTGCCGGGCCCGAACAGTTCGCCACGTGCGCATTTCAGAAGATCGTCCCGGTCGAAGCTCGTCGGATAGTCCGCCATATTGGTACTGCCCCATATCTTGTGTTGTGTCCCTTGCCTCCCCTCTATCACCGGCGGGAATGCGGGTGCAAGGGGCGCGGGGCCAAGCAGGCAAGGGGGCGGCACGGGGCGGGGCGGGCCAATGTGGCGCGCCTCTCTTGCCTGATCGGGGCGAAATGCCCTATATAATGCGTCAGGCTAGCGAACGGGATTCATTATGATCAGCGATGCGATGACAATTGGGGCGGAATGGCTGTCGGGTGCGGGACTGCGGCCGACCCGTCAACGTCTTGCGCTGGCCGCGCTGCTGGTGGGGGATGGCAAGCACCGCCATGTCACCGCCGAAAGCCTCTATGACGCCACCCGCGACGTCGGCGAAAAGGTCTCGCTGGCCACGGTCTACAACACGTTGCGCTCGTTTTCGGACGCGGGGCTTCTGCGCGAGATCACGGTAAACGGCGCCAAGAGCTATTTCGACACCAACGTGACCAACCACCCGCATTTCTTCTGGGAAGACACCGAGGAACTGATGGACGCCCCGGCAGAGGATCTGAAGATCGCCGCCCTGCCCGAGGCGCCGGAAGGGGCTGAGGTGTCGAAGGTCGACGTGGTGATCCGGCTGCGCCGGGTCTGAGGTCCGAACAGTCCGGTTTGACGCGCCCGTGGGAGACCGCGGGCGTTTTTTGTTTGGGCCGGGCGCGTCGCCGCTATTTGTGTTGCGAGTTCGGAAGGCTGCTTATCCCCGGTGTGCGCCGTCGGCGAGGGATTTCACGAAAGCCAGCACCTCTGCCACCGGTTTGCCCGCCGCGATCTGGCTGACGATGGCCGAGCCCACCACGGTCCCATCTGCGACTCCGGCGATTGCCTCGGCCTTTTCGGGCGTGTTCACGCCGAAGCCCACGATGACGGGAATGTCGGTGGCCGCCTTGATGCGGGCGACTTCCGGGGCCACGTCGGCGGCGGAGGCCTCGGCCGCGCCGGTGATGCCCGTGATCGAGACGTAATAGACAAAACCCGAGGTGTTTTGCAGCACCTTGGGCAGGCGCTTGTCATCCGTCGTGGGCGTGGCCAGGCGAATGAAGTTCAGCCCGGCGGCCTGCGCGGGGATGCAGAGCTCTTCATCCTCCTCCGGCGGAAGGTCCACCACGATCAGCCCGTCGATACCGGCGGCCTTCGCGTCCTCCAGGAACCTGTCCACGCCGCGATTGTAGATCGGGTTGTAATAGCCCATCAGCACGATCGGTGTCGCATCGTCGAACTTGCGGAACTCGGTGGCCATATCCAGCGTTTTCTGCAGGGTCATGCCACCTTCCAGCGCGCGCTGACCGGCCAGCTGAATGGTCGGCCCGTCCGCCATCGGGTCGGTAAAGGGAATACCCAGTTCGATGATGTCCACGCCGGCGCCCGGCAGGCCCTTCATCACCTCCAGCGAGGTCGCCTCGTCCGTGTCGCCGGCCATGATATAGGCCACGAAGGCCTTCTTGCCGTCGGCTTTCAGAGCGGCGAACTTGTCGTCAATGCGGGTGGTCGGGCGGGTCATCGGGGCGTCCTTCTGAGTGTATCCGCCCCGATGTGCCCAAAGCGGGCGGGAAAATCAATCCCGGTTACGCGGTGGCCGGGTCGCTCATGTAGTCTTCGCCATAGACATTCACCATCCAGGGTACGCCGAAACGGTCGCGGCAGATGCCGAAACCGGGGGACCAGAAGGTTTCGGCGAAGGGCATGATGACCTCGCCACCCTCGCTGAGCCCGGCAAAGACCCGCGCGGCCTCGTCGAAATCTGTCCAGCCGGTTTGGATATGCACAGAGGCGGGCGGTACGAAATCCGGCCCCGCATTGTCCGAGCCCATGATCTTGCGATCGCCGATGCACAGTTCGCCATGCATGACCTTGGTCAGCATCTCGGGCGGCATATTCTCGCTGCCCGGCATCTCGGAAAACCGCTGGAGAACGGTCACTTCGCCGCCCAGCACCTTGGCGTAACGGGCAAAGGCCTCCTCAAGGTTGCCGTCGAAAGTCAGGTAGGGGTTCAAATCCATTGTCGTCACCTCCTTGGGGTCAAGTCACGCGGGCCCGGCATCGGTCATGATCATCCAGCGAATGCCGAACCTGTCGGTCAACATGCCGAACAGCGGCGCGAAGAACATTGGCGAGAGCGCCATGCCGACCTCGCCCCCCTCAGCCAGCGCCGCCCAGACGCGCCAGGTCTCGGCCTCGCCAGGCAGGGACAGGGTAATGCTGCAGCCCTTCATCGGCCCCATCTCGTCGAACGGGTCGTCAGCGCCATAAATCCAGCCTTCGTCAATCGCCAATGCTGCGTGCATGACCGCATCATCCGGTGCGCCCGGCATCCCGGCGCGATCCGCATCGGGCATGTCGGCGAAGGTCATGATCTCGGGCGTGGTGCCGAAGATCCCGCCGTAATACATCATTGCGGCACGACACTGGTCCTTGAAGAAGAGGTAGGCAATCGGTTGCATGGCTTGGTCCTCCCTCGGGAAAGCCTACCACGCTTGCGCAAGTCGCCCCAAACCCATATGCACGGCGCGACCAGAGTTTCAGGAGGCCGTCATGGGTTTCAAAATGGGTATCGTGGGTTTGCCGAATGTGGGCAAATCGACCCTCTTCAACGCGCTGACCAAGACGGCCGCCGCGCAGGCCGCGAACTTTCCCTTCTGCACGATCGAGCCCAACGTGGGCGAGGTCGCGGTGCCGGACGACCGGCTGGACAAGCTGGCGGCCATCGCCAAGTCGAAGGAAATCATCCCGACCCGCATGACCTTCGTCGATATCGCGGGCCTGGTGAAAGGCGCGTCCAAGGGCGAAGGGCTGGGCAACCAGTTCCTGGCCAATATCCGCGAGGTGGACGCCATCGCCCATGTGCTGCGCTGCTTTGAGGACGGTGACGTCACCCATGTCGAAGGCCGCGTGAACCCGGTCGAGGACGCCGAGGTGATCGAGACCGAGCTGATGCTGGCCGACCTCGAGTCGATCGAGAAACGCCGCCAGAACCTGGTGCGCAAGCTCAAGGGCAACGACAAGGAAGCCCAGCAGCAGGACCGCCTGCTGGCCGCCGCGCAGGAGGCTTTGGAAAACGGCCAACCCGCCCGCACCGTCGCGGTGGACGAGGAGGACAGGAAAGCCTGGAAACTGCTCCAGCTTCTGACCACCAAGAAGATACTCTATGTCTGCAACGTGAACGAAGAAGACGCGGCCAAGGGCAACGAATACTCCGCCGCGGTCGAGAAGATGGCGGCCGAACAGGGCGCGGCCTCGGTGGTGATCTCGGCCAAGATCGAGGAAGAGATCAGCCAGCTCGACGCCGATGACATGGAGATGTTCCTGGAGGAACTGGGTCTGGAAGAGGCCGGGCTCGATCGCCTGATCCGCGCGGGTTACGAGCTTCTGCACCTGGAAACCTACTTCACTGTCGGCCCCAAGGAAGCCCGTGCCTGGACCATCCGCGAGGGCACCCGTGCCCCGCAGGCCGCCGGTGTCATCCACGGCGATTTCGAACGCGGCTTCATCCGCGCCGAAACCATCGCCTATGACGACTACATCGCCTGCAATGGTGAAAGTGGTGCCAAGGAAGCAGGCAAGATGCGCGCCGAAGGCAAGAGCTATGAGGTCAAGGACGGGGATGTGCTGCACTTCCTGTTCAACGCCTGACCATGCCTGGGCGTTGACGTCAGACAGCTATTCGCGCCGCGTCCCTTCGACGTTCGCCCGTTTTTTCGTGCCCATATTTCGTCTCCTTTGGTGCAATAATGCTTTCAAAGGAGCGACATCAAACCACGACAGGTTCATGGATGGTTTTTTGAGACCGGCCTTGATGCGGCTCGGACTGCGCGACGAACGTTACCAAATGCCCAAGCCAATCTGCCGCGCGTATCAGCAAGAATGCACCCGGTCGCCGTTTGGAAGGGGCCCGGGTAAAACCAGACTTATTGACGAGAAATTAGCAGAAAAGCGGGCCGGTATGCGCGCTTATGCTCCATAGACACTGTCAAGAAATTGGCGCCCACGGGAGGACTCGAACCCCCAACAGCCCGATTAGAAGTCGGATATTCTATCCAGTTGAATTACGTGGGCGCACTTCTGCTTTGTGTCTTCGAGACGAATGATTGTCAATCAGACACCTACCTGGCAAGCTTACCAGGTATTTTTCATTTAGAATATAATTGCTTGCCTGAAATTGGTAAGTAGTCGGGCCATATTATTGCCCTACCCAGGTAAGCTAAGGGGTCGCTGCATGTGCAGGAAGACCCGCAGAGCGCGGCCCCCTTCAACCGTCAAATTACCCCGGGGTCAGCGGGGTTCAACTGATCGCCCTAGCCACCATCCAGGCCGCTGGCGCGCCGATAATGAATCCGATAAGTGCTGAGATAACAACAGGTTGCGTCGTATCGTAGCCTGTGGTCAGCGCCACGACCATGAGGATACCGGCCAGCGAGGTGCCGATCATTGCATAGAGAATCAGGGCCAAACGGAACATGTGGGCCTCCTTGTCCGAATTGTACGCAGACACATAAATATTACATGTTCCAGATATATCCTTGATCCAAATCAGTCACCGCCCATCATTCGCCGCGAAATGACCAGCGCGACGGGAAAGCCCAGCGCCAATCCGACGGCCGCGAGGCCAAGCAGCGGCCAGAGACCGGTGACGCCACCGACCAGGGCGACGACGACCACCACGCTGGCGAGGGTGGATCCGATGATGCCTTGGAACAGAAGGGCGAGGCGGATCATGGCGGGCTCCGTTCGGTGGGATTGCGGCTTCTTTAACGTCTTTAACGATGCTCGGGGGCGAATTTGCAACTCTTTAAAGGGTCGCAGCCCGTGACTTTAACAATCCCGAAGGCACCGCCATGGCTCTGATCATCCCCACATCCCACCTGCGCGCCCGTCTGACCGAGGCACTGGACACGGCCATCGCCGAACGCGATTTCGTGCTCGTCACCCGCCACGGCAGGAAGGTCGCAGCGATCGTGTCGATGGGGCAGGTCGACCGGATCTGGGAGGACGAAAACCTCGACCTCTTCGGCCCGCTCAACCCCGAGACAGGCCGCCCGATGGGCGCCGCCTGGGTGAAGAAAACGGGGTGGACCCGGGAACGGGAGGCAGCGGGGGGAAAGGTGTCAGGGAAGGCGGCGACGCAAAAGAAGGTGGAAAGGAAGCGCAGGTGGTGGTTCCTCGGACGGAGAGAAAACCCTTAGGCACGCGCCGGTTCCCCCGGGGTCCGGGTGCGGGGACGTTTTCGGCGCGAATTGCGTCCTGCGCCCGGAAAGGGGCCGAAAAACCCGCCACAGCCCCCACCACAATCCGCCCCGTCCGCTCTATTGCCTTGACTTTGGCGGCCAAGGCGGGTGTATCGGCGCGTGACTTCTTTTACCCCCAATCGGGAGCCGACCATGCACGCCTTTCGCAGCCATACCTGCGCCGATCTGAACAAATCCAACGTGGGTGAAACCGTTCGCCTGTCGGGCTGGGTCCACCGTGTCCGCGACCATGGCGGCATCCTGTTCATCGACCTGCGCGACCATTACGGCATTACCCAGGTGCTCTGCGACCCGGACAGCCCGGTTTTTGCCGAGATGGAAAAGGTGCGGTCGGAATGGTGCATTCGCATCGACGGCAACGTGAAGGCGCGCGACCCCGAGCTGGTCAACGACAAGCTGCCCACCGGTGAAGTCGAGGTCTTCGTGCGTGACCTGGAAGTGCTGGGTGCTGCCGACGAACTGCCGCTGATGGTCTTTGGCGACCAGGAATACCCGGAAGAAACCCGCCTGAAATACCGTTTCCTCGACCTGCGTCGCGAGGTCATGCAGGAGAACATGAAGCTGCGCTCGGACGTGGTCATGTCGATGCGCAAACGCATGTGGGATCAGGGTTTTCGCGAATACCAGACGCCGATCATCACCGCCTCCAGCCCTGAAGGTGCGCGTGACTTCCTGGTGCCCTCGCGCCTGCATCCGGGCAAGTTCTACGCCCTGCCCCAGGCGCCGCAGCAGTTCAAGCAGCTGATGATGGTCGCGGGGTTCGACAAGTATTTCCAGATCGCCCCCTGCTTCCGCGACGAAGACCCGCGCGCGGACCGCTCGCCCACCGATTTCTACCAGCTCGACATGGAGATGAGCTTTGTCACCCAGCAGGACGTGTTCGACACGATCCAGCCGGTGCTGCGCGGCGTCTTTGAAGAGTTCGGCGGCGGCCGCAAAGTGGATCAGGACTGGGAGCAGATCTCCTATGCCGACGCGGCGCTGTGGTATGGCACCGACAAGCCGGACCTGCGCAACCCGATCAAGATGCAGGTGGTCAGCGAGCACTTCCGCGGCTCGGGTTTTGCCATTTTCGCCAAGCTGCTGGAGCAGGAGGGCACCGAAGTGCGCGCCATCCCCGCCCCCGGTGGCGGCGGGCGCAAGTTCTGCGACCGGATGAACAAATTCGCCCAGGGCGAAGGCCTGCCGGGCATGGGCTATATCTTCTGGCGCGAAAAGACCGCCGATGCGGTGGCGCAGGAGCTTGGCATCCCGGTCAAGGAAGCCCAGGCCAAGCTGAAATCCGGCGAGGTCGAAGGCGGCATGGAAGCCGCCGGGCCGCTGGCCAAGAACATCGGCCCCGAACGCACCGAGGCGATCCGCCAGCAACTGGGCCTGGGCCTGGGCGACGCGGCCTTCTTCCTGGGCGGCAAGCCCAAGGCGTTCGAAGGCGTTGCCGGCCGTGCCCGGACCGTCATCGGCAACGAGCTGGGCCTGACCGAACAGGACCGTTTCGCCTTTGCCTGGATCGTCGATTTCCCGATCTTCCAGAAGGACGAGGAAACCGGCGAGGTCGATTTCGACCACAACCCGTTCTCGATGCCCAAGGGTGGGATGGATATCCTGGAAAGCGATCCGATGTCGGCCACCGGGTATCAGTACGACCTGGCCTGCAACGGCTATGAGCTGGTCTCCGGCGCGATCCGGAACCACAAGCCGGAGATCATGTTCAAGGCCTTCGAAATCGCGGGTTACGGCGAGGACGAGGTGCGCAAGCGTTTCGGCGGCATGGTCAACGCCTTCCAGTATGGCGCGCCGCCGCACGGGGGCTGCGCCGCCGGTGTCGACCGCATCGTCATGCTGCTGGCCGATCAGGAGAACATTCGCGAAGTCATGATGTTCCCGATGAACCAGCGCGCCGAAGACCTGATGATGGCCGCGCCCTCGGAGCCCGCGAACGAACAGCTGCGCGAACTGCACCTGCGCGTCATTCCTCAGGAATAAAGCGTTTCGAGATCAAGTCGGCTCACGGCTTGATCCCAAGACGCCCACACTAGCAAGAAGATCCGGGCGTTGCGCCCCTGTCGCCGCAGCCGGTTGGCGCGGGACCGGGCCTGCGGCCGGGCGCGGGAATGGGTGGGCCGGTTTCACGGGCGCGGGCAGCAGTGCACCGCCCCTGTCGCTGCGGGGTCGGGATCACGCCGCGCCGGTCGGATAACCCTCCGCGGTGATTGCCGGACCGCTCCTGTCGTCCGCGACGCTCTCACCACGGTCGATGACCGTCAGCGCGACCGCGGTGGTCATCAACAGGGCACCCGTCAAAAGCACCGCCCAATCGATCACCACATTGCCATCCTGATCCGCCAGGAGACGCTTGCGCATGGAGTTCGAAATCATCGGGTTGCTCCTTCTGTTACCGATGCCACAGTGGACAGTGCCAGTCTTGACAGGAATTGGGGCGGAAATACGGAGAGCGATGGGAATTCCGGTGCCGCATCACCCCGGCCAGGCGGGCCGCCCGCCTCCCTTCAGGGTTCAGATCGAGCGGCGACGCTCCAGCCGTTCCTGCACGATGCCTGCGACCCGGGCAATATCCGTGCCGGTGCCCCGCCCCTTGGCGCGGGACCGGGCAAGGCGTATCGCGGCGGCCTCCAACCTGTCGTCATGGGCACACATGGCCACGCCGGACAGGAACTGCGCGATATAGTCCAGGGTGTGTCCGTCGGGGGCTTCGCGGATCACCTCGGCTATGTGGCTCAGGTCGTCCTGATAGGCGAACATATCCGGGTGCACGACCTCACGTGGCAGTTTGCGCGGACCGGTCGGCCCTTCGCCCGGCGGCAGGTGCATCAGCACGGCCTGTTGAAATTGCGCCAGACTTTCCAGGGGCTTGGGCAGGAAGCCGTCGGCCCCCGCGTCCATCGCCAGCGCCTCGCCGTCCATGTCACCGCTGATCCCCAAGAGCACCGGCACGCGGGGCTGGGCGCCGGACAGTTCATGGATCAGATCGGCGCCGGACCCGTCCGGCAGACCCATGTCCACAATGACGATCGACGGGCGGTAGACCGCCAGGTGGCGGTGTGCGGCGAGCAGGCTGTCAGCCCGTCGAATGCGCGCCCCGGAGCGCAGGCACAGAAGGCGAATCGCCTCGCTTGCAAACCGGCTGTCTTCGACCACCAGCACGGTCATGCCCTGAAGCGGCCGGTCGGCGGTACGCGGGCGGTTCAGGACATAGCGTTCAAGATCATCGCTCATGTCGTGTCTCCTTTCTGTCAAAGGAGTGAACATGCATTTACCTAATACCGCGTTAACATCGCCCACCGCCCCTTCAACGCACCGTCACGGCTTGCCCGGGGGGCCGCCACGCGGCATAAGCGGGCCAACCGAAGGAAGAGGAGACAGAGATGATCGGACGTCTGAACCACGTGGCCATTGCCGTGCCGGACCTGGAAGCCGCGTCGGCCCAATATGCCAATACCCTGGGGGCCGAGGTCGGCGCACCGCAGGACGAGCCCGATCACGGCGTCACGGTCGTCTTTATCACCCTGCCCAACACCAAGATCGAGCTGCTCTACCCGCTGGGTGAGAACTCGCCGATTGCCGGCTTTCTGGACAAGAACCCCTCGGGCGGGATTCACCACATCTGCTACGAGGTCGAGGACATCCTGGCCGCACGTGACAAGCTGAAGGCGGAAGGCGCCCGCGTGCTGGGCACCGGCGAGCCCAAGATCGGCGCCCATGGCAAGCCGGTGCTGTTCCTGCACCCGAAGGACTTCAACGGCACCCTGGTCGAGCTGGAACAGGTCTGATCCGATGTCAATCACAGCCGCGATGGTTCTCTATGCCGTAATCTGGTTCATGACCATGTTCGTGACCCTGCCGGTGCGCCTGCGCACCCAGGGCGACGAGGGCGAGGTGGTGCCGGGAACCCATGCCGGCGCCCCGGCCAATTTCAGGGTGAAGCGCACGATGCTGATCGTCACCGGGATCACGACGGTCCTGTGGGTGATCATCGCGGGCATCATCCTGTCGGGCTGGATCACGGTCGAGGATCTGGACTGGTTCGACCGCTACGAAGCCCCGGCGGAGCCGCTGTAAGGCGGCGACCGGGGGGGCGGACAGGGCGACAGGCCCGGCAGGTTGGCCCTTTTGTCCTGCCGGTCGGAGGTGCCGCGCTTTGGGCGCGGCGTCGCGGCGCTCCAGGGGCTTTGCCCCTCGGCCGTGCGGCCTCACCCCAGGATATTTTCGGGAAAGGTGAAAGGGGTGGCCACACCCAAAGCGTCAACGGTGCGCGGGCGCGCCCTGTCTGTTTTCGCCATTCAGACGGTGGAACAGGTGGGTAAAGGTGGCCGCTCCGATGACCGGGACCAGCAGGTTCACGAGCGGCACGGACAGGGGCACGGCCATCAGCGTGCCGGCGATCCAGATCTGGCCCGAATGGCGCGCCCGCAACCGGTTGGCGCCTTCGCGCCCGAGGCGGCGGATGGCGGCCATCTGGAAGTATTCGCGGCCCAGCAGGTAGCCATTGACCACCCAGAACAGAACCGGCGCCAGGGGGCCGACGAAGAAGAAAAGCACCAGGGCCACGAGGTTCACCCCGACCACAACGCCGAAAAAGCCGATGCTGTCGCGGATCGTCTCGCTCAGGGGGACCGACCCGATGGGCGCAAGGTGGGGGTAGTGCATGTCCTCGACCGCGGCGGCGACGTCATCGAGGAAGATGCCGGTAAAGGCGGCGGCCACGGGGACCATCAGCACCACGGAGAGGACCAGCATCAGGACGACCATCAGCCAGCTGGCCACGGTATCGATCCCGCCGACCTCGCCGACCCAGGGGAGTGCGAACGTGTCGGGCACCAGCCAGCCCGCAAGCCAGAACAGGGCCACGGTCACGGCGGCCAGAAGCCCCAGGGTCAGGCCCAGGCCCGTGAGCAGCACCCGGCGGAAACGCGGGTCGCCCATCTGGCCCAGCGCGGTGAAGAAATCGCCCAGCATCAGTCGGAAACCCAGCTGACCTTCGCCGCCAGGTCCGGGCGCGGGCGTTCGGGCGGGGCGACGGTTTCAGTGCCGATATGGATGAACCCCGCGATGCTTTCATGGTCGGCGAGATCCAGCGCTTCGGTGACGAAGCTCCGGTCGTGGCTGGGCCAGCCCGACAGCCAGTTCGCCCCCCAGCCGGCCGCCAGTGCGGCGTTCAGAAGGGCAAGGCAGGCCGCCCCGGCGGAATAGACCTGTTCGATCCGGGGCACTTTCGCGCTGTCGACCGGGGCGGAGATCACAGCAACGGCAAGGTCCGCATCGGCAAATTGCGCATGCGCCTTGGCGAGTTTGTCTTCGGGAATGCCCAGCGCCTCGGCGCGCGGCCCGACCAGGGCAGCCATCCTGGTCAGCGCGGCTTTCTCCAGCACGATGAAGCGCCAGGGCTCCAGCTTGCCGTGATCCGGCGTGCGCGCGGCAGCTTCGAGGAGCGGCATCAGCTGATCGCGCGTCGGCGCGGGGGCGGTCAGGGTCTTGGCAGGGCGCGAGCGGCGGGTCAGCAGGAAATCGAGCGCGGCTTGATTGGGTGCGGGCATTTGGTCCTCCGAAAGTCCGCTCACATGTCGGACCTGCGGCCGCCTGCGTCAACCGGGGAGGCCGAAAAACTCCACCAGCTCGCCGAGATAGCCGGAATACACAGCCAGCATGCGCGCCGAGGGCTGACGGGCGGCAAAGGTCGCGGCCAGCGGATCGGGGGCGGTGATGGCCGATCCCGCCATTTCCTCAAGCACCGCATGGCCGCAGAAGGGCACGCAGAGCTCGCTGTAGCCGCCCTCGTGGGCCATCATCACCCGGCCGCCGCAGACCTCGGCGGCAAGGTCAAGCACCATGCGGGTCATCTGGCGGAAGGTGGCGGCGGTGGCCAGCATGCGCGAGAGCGGGTCCAGCGCCACCGCGTCATAGCCACAGGCCACCACGATCACCTCGGGCTCAAACCCGCGCACGGCGGGGAGAACCAGCCGCTCCATCGCTTCGATATAGGTCGCATGGCCCGCGCCGGGGGGCAGCGGGATGTTCATGTTGGCTCCCTCGCCCGCGCCCTCGCCGCGCATTTCGGCATCACCCGTGTCGAGCGGGTAGTTGCGGTCCTGGTGCAGCGAGATGGTCAGCACGTCGGGGTCGGAGACAAAGACGGCCTCGGTGCCGTTGCCGTGGTGCACGTCCCAGTCGATGACGGCGACACGGTGCACCAGGCCCTCGGCCCGGGCAGCGCGGATGGCGATGGCGAGGTTGGCAAGCAGGCAGAAGCCGTTCGGAAAGTCGGGCAGGCAATGGTGGCCGGGCGGGCGTGACAGGGCGTAGGCGTTGCTCAGCTCGCCGCGCAGCACGCCGTCCAACGCGGCCACCGACAGCCCGGCAGAGAGAGCGGCGATTTCATAGCCGCCCTGGCCGAAGGGGGTGCGCAGGCCCAGTTCGCCGCCGCCATTGTCGGAGGCGGACTTGAAGTCGCTGAGGTAGGTCGCCGGATGCACCAGCGCGAGGGTTTCCAGCCGGGCGGCGGGGGCCGAGCGCAGGGCGAGTTCGGCCGACAGGCCGGTCACGTCGATGAGGTTCTTCAACCGCCGCTTGGTCTCGGGGTTTTCCGGCAGACCGCCCGCCGCCAGCGGCTGCACCAGACCGCCCACCGGCACGGTCCCCGCGTAGTTGCCGCCGGAATGCCAGAAGCATTTCTCGTCCCAGAAGAACCCTGTGGTCATATGCGCCTCCCTTCTGGCAGGCAGAGTGTCGCGCTGCCCTTGCCCTGTAAAGCGCAATTGCCCAGGGTGGCGGCCATGAAGAAAGGATCGCTGTCCCATCTGGCCCGCCCGGGCGCCGAGATCGCCCTGCGCGTCACCCCGAAAGCCGCGCGCAACCTGGTCGAGGAAACGCCCGCGGGGCTGCGCGTGCTGACCACCTCCGTGCCCGAGGGCGGCAAGGCCAACCAGGCGGTGACAAAACTGCTGGCCCAGGCGCTGGGGGTGGCGAAATCACGGTTGGTGCTGGTGCGGGGGGCGAGCAGCCGGGACAAGGTGTTCCGGCTGGATTGAAAGGCCCGGGCCATGCGCGACCGCCCATCGGCCGGCGGCGAGAAGCTCCGCAAACGGCCCGTTGGTTTTCCGCCTGCGGGTTCAGCCGTCCTGCCCTTCTTCGCCGATCTCGCCGGGCCGGGCGCGCTGATAGATGCCCTCGGGCAGGTCCAGGGCGACGGCAAGATCCTTGAGTTGGCTGATCGACAGGGTGATCTTGTGCACGCGATCCTCCTGCGGCTCCCATTGTTCAATAGTCACGCAGTCGTCGAAAGCGTTGATTACCACGTCTTCGCGCAGGTAGGCGCGGCGCTCGTCGACGAGGGTGATCACTGTGGCGTCAAAGTCGTGTTCTATGGTAAACATATCGCCAGCCTAGCGCGCAGCCCGGACTCTGGAAACCCCGCGGCTTCGCGCCTATGGTCGGGTCATCGTCAACCGGAGGCTTCATGCACCGCTTTGCTGTCATCCTGTTCGGCCTGATCCTGGCCGCCTGTACCCCCGAAGACCCCGGCGGCCAGCTGGCGCCGACAGAAACCCGGTTCAGCCCGGACGTGGCCATGCGCCTGTTCCCGAATGACCGGGGCATCGCCCGGTACGCCGACATTGTCGCACGCATGGAGCCGGTGATCGAACGCGAATGCCGCGCCCGCGCCCCGCGCAGCAAGTGCGACTACCGGATCTCGGTCGAAACCCATCCCGACGCACCCTCGAACGCCTTTCAGGGCGAGAACCGGCGCGGCCAGCCGACCATCTCCTTTACCCGAAAGCTGCTGGCCGAATTGCGCAACGACCACGAGATCGCCTTTATCCTGGCCCACGAGGCGGCCCATCACATCCGCGGCCACCTGCCGGTCAAGGTCGAGGCCATGCGCATCGGTTGGCTGGCCGGCGAAGTGGCCGCAACCGTGGCCGGGGCAAGCGAGGAGCAACGGCGTCAGGCGGCCACCCTGGGTGGGATGATCGCGATCAGCGGGTTCTCGAAGGAGTTCGAGCTGGAGGCGGATGCCCTGGGCGCGGTGATCACGGAAATCTCCGGCTATGATGCCTTGACGGGCGCGCAGTATTTCCGCCGGATGCGCGATCCGGGGCACAGATACCTTGGCACCCATCCGCCCAATGCACAGCGCCTTCAGACCGTGCGGCGCACGGTGGCGGGCATGTAGCGAGGCACCGCCAACCGGGCCGCAACTTGATCGGGATCAAGGCAAACCCGCTCGATTCGCCGTTTTCTTGGGAAAGCCAGAGGGGACAGCCGCCATGCCAATGAATTTCGGATACGACCATCACGCCAATCTTGTCGACCGCATGGCCGAAACCCTTGGCCTGGACCTGCGTCGCGAGGTGGAGAGGGCGCAGATCACCTATCAGCAGGTCGAAGGCGCGGTGACACGCTGCATGGACTGCCCCGACCCCGAGGGGTGCGAGCTGTGGATGGAAGGCCGCGCGAATGGCGCCACCCATGCGCCGGGCATCTGCCGCAACAAGGCGCTCTTGGAAAACCTGCGCGAATATGGATAAGTCCTCCGAACCGGAGGGCCAATGCAGCAGTTCGAAAACTTCCTGACCGACCGCGGGTCGAAATACGCGGTGTCCGGCGGGCCGGTCTCTTCGCGCGCCGAGATCAAGACCTTCCTGAAACAGCTCTGCCGCGACAAGCGCTATGCCAAGGCGACCCACAACACCTGGGCCGCGATCCTGCCCGATGACGGACCCGCGAAGGGCGATGATGGCGAGGCCGGCGCGGGTATGGTGATCCTGCGCATGCTGGAACGCGAAGGGCTGACCGGCCATGTGGTCGTCGTCAGCCGATGGTTCGGCGGCACCAAGCTGGGCGGGGACCGGTTTCGGCGCGTACAGGACGCGGTGGATCACTACATGGCGAATGCGGAGGGGCTGGATGGGGCTGCGTGACACCTTCCACCGCGAGTGGACCCGGTTCAAATGGCGCGCGATCTGGTCCTGGCGCGGCTGGCTGGACTGCTGGCGCAACGAGAAGTCGCTGATGCAGTGGGTCTGGGCCAACATCGCGTCGGCCGCGCTGGCAATGGTGCTGGACCTGACCGGCGGGGAACGCGCCCTGATCCTGGCGCTTGGTATCCTGATCCTGGCGGCCGAGCTGATGAACACGGCGGTGGAACGCACGGTAGATTATATCTCGACCGAAGAACACGATCTGGCCCGGCGGGCCAAGGACCTGGCCTCGGGCGCGGTGGCGATCACCGCGATCGCGGCGGGCGTGGCTTGGGTGGCGATCCTGATCGGGTAGAGGCCCCGGCGCCTCTCAGGTTTTCCGGGCCGGCCGGTCCCGTCAGGTTCCGTTGGCCTCTTCTTCCAGATGCAGCTTCATGTCCAGCAACACATGCTGCAACGCCAGGGTTTCACGCAGCAGGCGCTTGGCCTCGTTGATTGTGATCACCCCGTCCTCGATCGACTGCTGGTATTCGCCCATCAGCATCGCGAACCGCTGCGAAAGCGCGATCACGTCGGCGTTCACCCCGCCCTCGGGCGCATTTCGCTTTTCGCTGTCATAGGAGATCGTGATGCCGCGCAGCTCGGCCAGGGCCGAGGTCACATGCGGATAGCGCGCGACCTCTTCCAGCGCCGCCACCGCATTGACCGGCATGAAGCGATCGCCATGTTCCTCGGCTTCCGAATAATACCGGCCCAGGGTGGCCTTGGACTTGCCCGTCAGCGTGCAGGCGGCCTCAAGCCCGACATCCTTGACCAACGCTTCCGTATGTTTCTTCAGGTAACTCCCGACACTTGTCATTACTGTCCCCATTGTCCCCACAAGCCCCCTCAAATCGCCTTGAGGGGAATTCCACACCCCTTTTCCCATTAATCTCCTTGCAAGGGAATGGCTTTATGCAAGTGTCCCGGGCCACCGGGAAAAATGTCACGAATGACCGACGCCGCTGCGTCGGTTGTGGTGGGGGCCCGCAGTGCGTTTTGGCTGCGGGGCATGTCCGGGCAACCGACATGTGCAGGTGGATCGCCGCGTAAACGGTGTGAGGTCAGTTCCATCCCCAGGGCGCCTGGCGCCCACGGCCTCGAATTGCTTTCAGCCGCTCCCCTCCCCCCACCATCCCGTTGCATCGGCGCAGGAAATCCTGCCGGACCGCAACCGCCGCAACGTTCCACGAACCTGCGACCGGTTTGCCCGTTGCCCCGATCGCGCGCCCGCGCTAACTGAGGGCCATGGCCAAGCTCTACTTTCACTACTCGACCATGAACGCGGGGAAATCGACCCTGCTCCTGCAGGCGTCCTACAATTACCGCGAACGCGGCATGGATACCTACCTGATCACTGCCAAGCTGGACGATCGCGTCGGCAAAGGCCGGATCGGCAGTCGCATCGGCATCGGCGCGGAGGCCGATACGTTCCGGGCGGGGGATGACCTTTTCGCGCGGCTGGAAGCGCGCCTTGCCGAAGGGCCGTTGGCCTGTGTCTTCATCGACGAGGCGCAGTTCCTGACACCCGACCAGGTCTGGCAACTGGCCCGGGCGGTGGATGACCTGAGCGTGCCGGTCATGTGCTACGGGCTCAGGGTGGATTTCCAGGGCAAGCTGTTTCCGGGTTCCGCCACGCTCCTGGCGCTGGCCGACGAGATGCGCGAGGCGCGCACGATCTGCCATTGCGGGAAGAAGGCGACGATGGTGGCGCGCCAGGATGACCAGGGCCGCGTGCTGGTGGATGGCGCGCAGGTGCAGATCGGAGGCAACGAGAGCTATGTATCGCTCTGCCGCAGACATTGGCGCGAAGCGGTGGGAGACCTGCCCGCAAATTGAGCGCCTTCGGCGCACTTGTTCTCTCGGTGTCGGCTGCGCCGCCCCCTCGGATGGCCTCCGGCGGGGATATTTCCGGAAAGATGAAAAGAGTGTGGCCATTCATCTTTCCCGAAATATCCCGGGGGAGGCGCGCAAGCGCCGTGGGGGCAGCGCCCCCTATCACCGAAGAGGAGGCCGCCAGGCCGACGACGAGACATCAGGCGCGCCGCAGGCGCACCATTGGGTCACACCGGCGTCACCAGACGGCCGTCTCGGGCAAAGGTTTCCAGGTTCTCGACCGCCAGCATGCCCATCTCCGTGCGCGCCTGAAGCGTGGCGGTTCCGAGATGCGGCAGCAGGACCACATTCTCCATCGCCAGAAGCGCCTCCGGCACCTGCGGTTCGAACTCGTAGACGTCAAGCCCGGCACCGGCTAGTTCACCCGCCCCAAGCGCGGCGATCAGCGCGGCTTCGTCGACCACTTCGCCACGGGCGATATTGATGAAGAGCGCGTGTCTCTGCATGGCCCGGAAGGCCTCCGCCCCGATCAGGTGTGTTGTTTCCACCCCGCCCGGAGTGGCCACCACGACGATGTCGGCCACCGCGCAAAGCTCCTCGATCGATCCCAGTTGGCGCGCGGGCAGGTCCAGGTCTTTCGGCGACCGGTTGCAGAACACCACCTCCATGCCGAAACCGTAGTGGCAGCGATGGGCGATGGCCTGGCCGATCCGCCCCATGCCAATCACACCCAGGGTCTTGCCGGTGACATGCAGGCCGAGCATCTGTGTCGGGTGCCAGCCCTCCCACTTGCCGGCGCGCACCAGCCGTTCGCCTTCGCCGGCCCGCCGCGCGGTCATCAGGATCAGCGTCATCGCGGTATCCGCCGTGGCGTCGGTCACGGCGCCGGGGGTATTCGACACGGCAATGCCGTGGGCCTTTGCCGCGGCCACGTCGATGTGATTGTAGCCGACACCGAAGTTTGCCAGCACCCCGGCGCGCATGTCGCCCGCCTCGGCAAAGATCTCGGCGCTGAAATTGTCGCGCAGGGTCGGCAGCACGGCGTCATAATCGCGCAGGGCGGCGAGCATCTCGTCACGGCCCAGTGGCGTGGTTGCTTCGCGCAGGGTCACGTCGAAAGACGCACGGGCCCGGGCGAGCACGGCCTCGGGCAGCGGGCGGGAAATGAACAGCCGCATCAGCACATGCGCGCGCCGTCGGGCGCGTCCTTGTCCGGGCAGATCAGCACAACATTGTCCTCTAGGTCGTGCAGACCCAGGATCAGCACCTCGGACCGCATCGGACCGATCTGGCGCGGCGGAAAGTTCACCACGCCCAGTACCGATTTCCCGACCAGCTCTTGCGGGTCGTAATGCGCGGTGATCTGGGCCGAGCTTTTCTTCTCGCCGATCTCCGGTCCAAAATCGACCCAGAGCTTGATCGCCGGCTTGCGGGCCTCGGGGAAGGGTTCGGCGCGGGTCACGGTGCCCTTGCGGATATCGACCTTCAGGAAGTCATCGAAACTGATCTCGCTCATTTCGCAAGCTCCTTCGAGCGGTCGGCGGCGGCTTTCACTGCGCGCCGCAGGAGCGGCGGGAAGCCGGTTTCCTGATCCATCAGCACTTCGAGCGCGGCGGCGGTGGTGCCGCCGGGCGAGGTTACATTGACACGCAGCTGGCCCGCGTCCTCTCCGGCATTCTCGGCCAGGTGCCCGGCCCCGGCCACGGTGGCGCGGGCCAGTTGCACGGCAAGCGCCCGGGGCAGGCCCTCGGCCTCGCCGGCCGCCGCCAGGGTCTCGATCAGGTGGAACACATAGGCCGGGCCCGAGCCCGACACGGCAGTGACGGCATCCATCTGGTGTTCACCATCAAGCCGGACCACCTGCCCCACGGCGGACAGAAGCGCCTCGGCCAGGTCCAGGTGCGCCGCTGTCGCCTGCCCGTTGCCGGTGATCGCGGTGATCCCGCGCGCAACGGCGGCGGGCGTGTTGGGCATGGCGCGGATGATTGGGGTCTGATCGCCCAGCATCTTTTCGAAGGCGGAAACCGGTGTCCCTGCAGCGATGGAGACGAACAGGGTGGACCCATTGCCCAGCGCGGCCAGCACCGGCAGCGCGTCGCCCATCATCTGCGGTTTCACCGCGATCAGCACGATGGCCGGTTCTGTGGGCAGGTCGACGTTCAGGTTCAGCCCGTCGAGGCCTTGCAACCATTCGGACGGGTATGGATCCAGCACCCAGACCGAACTGGCCGCAAGCCCCTGCCCCAACCAGCCTTCCAGCATCGCCGAACCCATCTTGCCACAGCCCAGAAGCACCAGCCCGCGCGCCTTCAGATCTTCCATGTCCATGGAACCCTCCCTGTCGTCCTTGGCGCGACGTTAATCGCGGGGCGGCAGGGGGGCAATGGGCTAATCGGACAGGGGCGGACAACAAGGACCCTGCCGCGAGGCAGGGCCAGTCAGGGAGTGATGGCCGTCTTGTACGGCCGGATGTATCGGAACCGGTCAGGCCCGGCCGTAGGCCTCGTCGATGGCCACCTGCAGGGCGTCCTCGACCTCTCGGTCGGCCCAGCAGACCAGCTGGAAGGCCGGGTAGAAGCGTTCGGACGCCCCCACCGCCGAGCTGATCAGCCTGTCGATCTGCTCGGGCCCTGCGAACTGCCCGCCGGTCAGGACCAGCCCATAGCGATAGACCATCAGACGCTGCTCGTGCCAATAGGTGAAGGCGCCCGCCCAGATCTTGTCGTTGGTCGCGTTCAACGCCTCGTACAACTTCGGGAGCTTCTCTTCCGGCGGCTCCATTTCGAAGGTGCAGATCAGCCGCAGGGTCTCGTCATAGGGCGACCAGGCGAGGGTGATGGAATAGGTGCGCCACTGGCCCTCGACGGCCATGGCGATCTGGTCGTCCGCGACGCGGTCGAATTCCCAGGCGTGATGCTCGGCGATGTGTTCGACGATGTCGATCGGGTGAAGGTCATCGCTTTCGATATACTGCTCGGCTGCGGACATGTGGCGGTCCTTTCTGCTTTTCCAAGCCGCTCGGGGGGCAGATCCCAAGGTCTTGGTGCCTGTACTAGGTGCGGCGTTCTATGCGCCTAACCCCTACGACATATGGTGGGGCAAAGGTGATTCGCTGTAAAGGGAAACTTTGTTAACACCGCAAGTTGTCCACAGGAAATCCACAGTACTCCACAGGATTTCGACAGCGCTCCACAGGGTGCGCGAGTTATCAACAGGGGGAGGATTGCGGAGGAACGGCATGGCTCTGACCCCGGACGGGAGCAGAGTTGATCCAGCGCGCGGACAGCCAACCGCGCAGCAAAGGATCACGCCTCGCGCAGCACACCGGCGGCGGGGATTTTGCGCCCTTCGAACACCACGTCCCCGGGTGTGTGGTTGAACCAGAAACGTTCGGTCCCGGTATCGCGCAGGCGCAGGCCATCGGGCAGGTCCAGGGTCGCGATCCCGACCTCGGCGCAGGTCTTGCGCAACAGGCGCAACAGGGCGTCCTGGTCCAGCCATCCGCCCAGGTAGGACACCCGCCCCGCCCGCATCACAAGCGGCGCGCCGTCCGCGAGGCGCAGGGTGACGTCGGCGGTGCCTTCCAGTTCCTCGCGATAAAGCTGCACCGCCCCGCCGCCCTCCACGTCCAGCGGCATGTCCGGGCGCAGGCTTTCCACCCGCGAGACGGTTACATCCAGCCCGGGAATGGACGGCGCCAGAGGTACGGGCATCTGCATCTCAGCCGTGCGCGCTGCGGCACGTGGCCCCAGAACAACCCTTCCATCACAATTGGTTAGAGCGGATTTCAATTCGTCGGACACATGCATCAGACCCGGTGCCAAAACCAGCTTGTAGCCGGTGAAATCACGCGTTGAGGGCGGCAGGATGTCCAGTGACAGGCCCAGCTTGCGGCAGGCGCAGTA
>NZ_JASBTN010000053.1 GCF_030148435.1 Aliiroseovarius sp. | reverse complement strand
TGGTGAAAGAATTCGGCAAAGGCGGCCTCTTTTCCCTCCCGGGTTGTCACCTGGAAAATGCGCATGATCATGGGCTCCCCTCCCGTTCTGAACCTGACCGACGGGGACGCCGCCAACCGGGGACGTCGCCCGCCGATCCCTGCCCGATCCTACCACGAGGGGTTATCGCCGCCCAAACACCGGCCGCCAGACACGCCTACTCCAACCGCCCGTCCGTCACATTGCCGAAATCATCGAAGAAGCGCAGCACATCGCCCTCGCGCGCCATGTCGTAGCAGTCCCACCGGTCCGAAGGCGGCCACTGGCTGCAATAGCGGTCCCCGCGCACCGCCCAGTATCCCCAGCTGTCCCCACCCACGTGGTAAAGTGTGCGGCCCGAGGCGCGGAACTCCTGCCAGCCGCCCTCATAGACCAGCCTGCCATCGGTCAGGGCCGCGCGAATCTGCTCCCCCGACATGGGCGAAAATCCCTCTTCGCCCACCGCTGCCCCGGATGAGAGCGCCAACATCATCGCCAAACGCCACATATCGCCCCCCTTCCCTTGTTCCCAAGCCCCCGCTTGTCTATGAGACCCGCAACACAGCCGCAAATCACAAGGTCGTTCTCATGATCCCTCGTTATGCCCGCCCCGACATGGTCGCCATCTGGTCGCCCGAAACCAAGTTCAAGATCTGGTACGAGATCGAGGCGCACGCCTGCGACGCGATGGCCGATCTGGGCGTGATCCCGCGCGAGAACGCGGACGCCGTGTGGAAGGCCAGGGACGTGGAATTCGACGTCGCCCGCATTGATGAAATCGAGGCCGTGACCAAACATGACGTGATCGCCTTCCTGACCCACCTGGCTGAACATGTCGGCTCGGAAGAGGCCCGTTTCGTGCATCAGGGCATGACCTCCTCGGACGTTCTGGACACCTGCCTGAACGTGCAGCTGGTGCGCGCCGCCGACCTGCTTCTGGTCGGCATGGACAAGGTGCTGGACGCGCTGAAGAAACGCGCGCTGGAACACAAGGACACCGTGCGCGTCGGCCGCTCCCACGGCATCCACGCCGAACCCACCACCATGGGCCTGACCTTTGCCCGTTTCTATGCGGAAATGGACCGCAACAAGAACCGCCTTGAGAAAGCCCGCGGGGAAGTCGCCACCGGCGCCATCTCGGGTGCGGTCGGCACTTTCGCGAACATCGACCCGGCGGTCGAGGAACACGTGTGCGAGAAACTGGGCCTGCGCCCGGAGCCGATTTCCACCCAGGTGATCCCGCGCGACCGCCACGCCATGTTCTTCGCGACGCTCGGCGTGATCGCCTCGTCGATCGAAAACATCGCCGTCGAAATCCGCCACATGCAGCGCACCGAAGTGCTGGAAGGCGCCGAATTCTTCTCGATGGGCCAGAAGGGCTCGTCCGCGATGCCGCACAAGAAGAACCCGGTTCTGACCGAAAACCTGACCGGTCTGGCCCGCCTCGTGCGCATGACCGTGATCCCGGCGATGGAGAACGTGGCGCTCTGGCATGAACGTGACATCTCGCACAGCTCGGTCGAACGCGGCATCGGCCCGGATGCGACCGTGACGCTGGACTTTGCCCTGCACCGCCTGGCCGGCGTGATCGACAAGATGCTGGTGTTTCCGGAAAACATGCTGGACAACATGAACAAGTTCCCCGGTCTGGTCATGTCGCAGCGCGTGCTTCTGGCCCTGACCCAGGCCGGTGTGTCGCGTGAAGACGCCTATGCCATGGTGCAACGCAATGCGCTGAAAGTCTGGGAGGAACGGCTGGACTTCCGCGAGCTTCTGTTGGCCGACGAAGCGGTGGTCGATGCGCTGGGCGTCGATGCCATCAACGAGAAATTCGACATGGGCTACCATACCAAACATGTCGATACGATCTTCAAGCGGGTGTTCGGCGACTGACGCCCGCCCGAATTTCCGGAATTTTCCGATCCGTGCTACCATGGGGCCCTTCATCACGGAGGGCCCCATGTTCTTTCGCACCTTTCTGGTCGGGCTGACCCTGGCCGCTTTGGCCATTGCCACACCCGCCACCGCCTGCCCGGGCCATGACCGACAGGCGCAAAGCTGCATACCCGGTTACGCCTGGGACGACGAGGCAGCCACCTGCGTACCCGAGGTGACTGGCTGACATCCCCCGGAAAACGGCGTGATCTGCATGGCTAAAGCGTTTCGTGAAAAACCTGTCGCTCAGGTTCTCCCGAAACGCTTTCGGTAGGGGGGTGTTAACTCCGCCCTGTCACAGTGTCCAAAATGGCGGATGCTGGAGAAGAAGCTTTGGAAAACGCGCTCACGCCGATCGACGACCTTGGCCTGCCCGCCCGCGCCGGCGGGCAAGACCCGGCGCTCGCGCGGCAATCGCGCGGCGCGCAGATGCCAAAACGGCTCAGCCGCAAGCAGAAGGCGGCAATCGTCGTGCGGCTTTTGCTGGCCGAAGGGCTCGACGTGCCCCTGAACACGCTGGACGAGGATCTGCAGGAGGAACTGACGCTGCAGATGTCCTCCATGCGTTTCGTCGACCGCGCCACGGTGAAGGCCGTGGTCGATGAATTCGTGTCGGAGATGGAGGATATCGGTCTCTCCTTTGCCGGCGGGCTGGAAGGGGCATTGAAAACGCTTGAGAAATCCATCAGCCCCGCCACGGCTGCGCGGATCCGCAAACAGGGTGGCGTGCGCGCCACGGGCGACCCGTGGGAGACCATCGTCGGCCTCGATCCCCTGCGCCTCTTGCCGGTGCTGGAGGAAGAAAGCGTCGAGATTGCCGCGGTGCTGCTGTCGAAACTCAAGGTTTCCACCGCCGCCGAACTGCTGGGCCGGCTGTCCGGGCCGCGGGCGCGCCGGGTCGCCTATGCTGTGTCCTTGACCGGGGCGATCGAACCGGAGGTGGTGGAAAAGGTCGGCCGCTCGCTGGCCGAACAGCTCGACGCCCAGCCGCTCAGGGCCTTTGCCGACGGGCCGGTGGAACGGGTGGGCGCAATCCTGAACTTCAGCCCTGCCGCCACCCGCGACGAGGTGCTCCAGGGGCTGGACGAGGACGATGCCGTCTTTGCCGCCGAGGTGCGCAAGGCGATCTTTACCTTCGCCAACATTCCGCAGCGGCTGGACCCCCGCGACATACCCAAGGTCACGAAGGATCTGGACCAGGCCCAACTGATCACCGCCCTGGCCTTCGCCACGGGCGAGATGGGGGAGGTGGTGGAGTTCATCCTGGGTGCCATGTCGAAGCGCCTGGCCGAACAGCTGCGCGAGGAAATGGCCAATCTCGGCAAGGTCAAACCGGGTGATGGAGAAGCGGCAATGAATGCCGTGGTCAACGCGATCCGCGAGTTGGAAGCGGCGGGGGAGGTTCTGCTGATCGCCGAGGATGAGTAAAGCGTTTGGACTTCTTGTTGGGGCGCAAGAACAAGGTGGAGCATTCGGAGCCCCCTGGTGGTATAGGCGTTTCGGCCGGGCGCATGCATTACGGGCCACGCATCCCGACACGCGCCCCGTCTCGCACCCCGTCTCGCACCCTGCCAAAGCTTGTACTTGCGCAGAGCGGGAATTAAGACTGCCCGGACGGGGGGGCACGGTGCGCCCCTGATGGACTCAAGCCGGAACGGGGCGGAAATGCGCGAGCCAAAACGCGGGATCGGGGCCTTTAGCGCCAACCTTGCCTTGCGCATTCTGATCGGCCTGCCGATGGTGCTGCCCTATCACTGGCGCGTCCCGCTGCTGGGCTGGCTTTCTGCCCGGGTGATTGCCCCCCTGGCCGGTTACAACCGCCGGACCCGCTCCAACCTGGCCTATGCCTGCCCCGAGCTTTCCGAGGCAGAGATCCGCCGCCTCTGCCTCGAGGTGGCCGACAATGCCGGCCGGGTTCTGGCCGAGCTGTATTCCCCCCGGGACCGCATCGCTCGCCACGCCTCGCTGCCCCTGACCGGCCCGGGCGTCGCCGCTTTGCAACAGGCCAAGGCCGAGGGCCGCCCGATCGTCGCGGTCTCGGGCCATTTCGGCAATTACGACACGCTGCGCCTGGCCTTTCACCAACGCGGCTACAATATCGGCGGGCTCTATCGTCCGATGCACAATGCCTATTTCAACGCCCATTACGTGCGCCGGTTGACGGAGCTGGCCGAGCCCCTGTTCGAACAGGGGCGCCGCGGTCTCGGGCAGATGATCAAGCACCTGCGCGGCGGCAACATGATCGCCATCCTGACCGATCAGCGCAATGTGCAGGACGGTACGCCGCTGAGTTTCTTCGGCAAGACCGCCCTTACGCCACTTTCGGCCGCCGAACTGGCGCTGAAACATGATGCGTTGTTTGTCTGCTGCTATGCCATCCGGCGGGAAAACGGGCTGGATTTCGACCTCGTGGTCGAAGAGCCGGTTCCGCATTCGGATGCCGAGACGATGATGCAGGCGGTCAATGACAGCCTGGAGGCACGGGTGCGCGCGCATATGGGCCAATGGCTCTGGGTGCACAATCGCTGGAACCTGCATGCGCGCGGCCACAAGGACAATCCGACCGCCAATTAAGGCGGTTCGTCACCAGTTGGCCACGAGGTGATCCCGAACCGGCCACAACACCGGGATCATCCGGGCGTTCCGCCTTCTTGTTGCACCTCTACGGTGGGTCAAAACGCGTATAGAGACGCCCAAGACCGGGTTGTGGCCTACCCTCCCTACCGGGCAGGGTTCGCCAACGGCTTCATTCCTGTCACCGCAGGCGCAGCGCGGCGAGGATCGGACCGACCCCGGCCGTCTGCAGCAGAAGCGCGGCCGGGGCTTCTCCTTCTACTTCCACCTCCAACTGCCAGTTGGCCTGGCCATCCCATTCGCCGACCTCGTCCATCGCGGTGACAATATTGGCATATTCCAGGTTTTGACCGGCGTTCTCGCCCCGGGTGATGCGCACCTGTTCCCGGCGGGTATAGCGCACCAGCACCGCCACGATGCGCGCGGGCAGCGCCTCATCCGTCAGCGGGACCGCCCGAACCCGTGCGACCCCATCCTGCAATCCCCCGGTCAGGATCACGCGGGGGGATGCCATCTGATGGGCGGCAATGGTTTCGGCCACCGCCATCGGCTTGAATCCGATCACGTGGTCGATCCCGCCCACCACCATCTGCGGCGTGTAGATCGACCGCATGCCGGCCGCATAGGAATAGGCTTTCTGGCGTTTGGTATGTTCGGGGCGGGCGAAACTGTCTGCCCAGCCGATATAGTCCCAGTAATCCACATGCAGCGCCAACGGCAGCACATCCTCGCGTGTTTCGGCCAGTTCACGGATCAGCGCGTCGGCCGGCGGACAGGAGGAACAGCCCTGCGAGGTGAAAAGTTCAATGACCACAAGCGGCCGGTCCCCGGCCCTGGCAGACTCCGACAGGGCTCCGGTCAACCCGAGCGCCACTAAAAAAACCGCAACCACTGCTCGCATGCGGAAATTTCCCCTTTTCTGTGCCCGTTCTTGTTAGACCACGGGGCGGGGCACCGCCAATCAAGGTTTTGAGAGCTTTGTGACCCGTGTCCTGACGGGCACGTTATCAGCCCCCAGCCGCACCCGGCCCGGGGTCTGTCTGCCGTTCCGGTTGAAATCTTTCCAGGGGCGCCCGGATCCATCCAAGGGCCTCAAGCCATTGCCCTTGCCTCCGCCCCCCGGGATCGGGGAACATGCTGGGGTGCCCATACCCTGATGCCAATGAAGGGAGCCAACCCCATGACTGTTCAAACCGGCCACGACACGGCCAAGACCCGCCGCACCCTGACCGCAGGCGGGGCCAGGGTCGCCTATTATTCCATCCCGGCCGCCGAGGAGGCCGGGCTGGGCCAGTTCGCCCGCCTGCCCGCCGCGCTGAAAGTGGTGCTGGAAAACATGCTGCGCTTTGAAGACGGCGGGTTTTCCGTTTCCGTCGAGGACATCAAGGCCTTTTCCGACTGGGCCGACAACGGCGGCCGGAACCCGCGCGAGATCGCCGATCGACCGGCCCGCGTCCTGATGCAGGATTTCACCGGCGTGCCCGCAGTCGTGGACCTGGCCGCGATGCGCGACGGGATCAAGGCTCTGGGCGGGGACGCGCAGAAGATCAACCCGCTCAATCCCGTGGACCTGGTCATCGACCACTCGGTCATGATCGACCATTTCGGCACCCCCCGCGCCTTCCAGATGAACGTGGACCGCGAATATGAACGCAACCTGGAACGCTACACCTTCCTCAAATGGGGCCAGTCAGCCTTTGACAATTTCCGTGTGGTGCCGCCGGGCACCGGGATCTGTCACCAGGTAAACGTGGAATACCTGGCCCAGACCGTCTGGACCGATGTGGACCGGAACGGCGAGGCCGTGGCCTACCCCGACACGCTGGTCGGCACCGACAGCCACACCACCATGGTCAATGGCCTGGCCGTTCTGGGCTGGGGCGTCGGCGGGATCGAGGCCGAAGCCGCCATGCTGGGCCAGCCGATTTCCATGCTGATCCCCGAGGTGGTCGGCTTCAGGCTGACCGGCGAGATGGTCGAGGGCACCACCGCCACCGACCTGGTGCTGAAGATCGTCGAAATGCTGCGCGCCCATGGCGTGGTTGGCAAGTTCGTCGAATTCTACGGCGACGGGCTCGATCACCTGTCGCTGCCCGACCGTGCCACCATTGCCAACATGGCGCCGGAATATGGCGCCACCTGCGGCTTTTTCCCGGTCGATGGCGAGACCCTGCGCTACCTGCACCAGACCGGCCGGGACGAGGCCCGGATTGCGCTGGTCGAGGCCTATGCAAAGGAAAACGGTTTCTGGCGCGGTGCGGATTACGCGCCGGTCTATTCCTCGACGCTGGAGCTGGACATGGGAACCGTGGTGCCCGCCATTTCCGGCCCGAAACGCCCGCAGGATTTCCTGGCCCTGTCGGACGCCAAATCCGCCTTTGCGCGTGAGATGGAACAGACCTTCAAACGCGCGATGGATATCTCCGTTCCGGTTGCGGGCGAGGATTACGACATGTCCTCGGGCAAGGTCGTGATCGCCTCGATCACGTCGTGCACCAACACCTCGAATCCCAGCGTTCTGATCGGCGCCGGGCTGGTCGCGCGCAAGGCCCGCGCACTGGGGCTGGACCGTAAACCCTGGGTGAAAACCTCGCTTGCGCCAGGCTCGCAGGTGGTCACGGACTACCTCGAAGCCGCCGGTCTGCAGGAGGACCTGGATGCGCTCGGCTTCAACCTGGTGGGCTATGGCTGTACCACCTGCATCGGCAACTCGGGGCCCCTGCAGCCGGAGATCTCGGCGGCGATCGCCGAAGGCGATCTGGTCGCCGCCGCGGTCCTGTCCGGGAACCGCAACTTCGAGGGCCGCATCTCCCCGGATGTGCGCGCCAACTACCTCGCCTCTCCGCCGCTGGTGGTGGCCTATGCCATCGCGGGCGACATGAACCTGGACCTGACACGCGAGCCGCTGGGGCAGGATGCGGATGGCAATGACGTCTATCTCAAGGACATCTGGCCCAGCAATGCCGAGATCCAGACCCTCGTCGCCCAGACCGTCACCCGCGCGGCCTTCGTTGCGAAATACGCCGACGTGTTCAAGGGTGACGAGAAATGGCGCAGCGTCAAAACCACCGACAGCGAGACCTACGACTGGCCCGCCGCCTCGACCTATGTGCAGAACCCACCCTATTTCCAGGGCATGGGGCCGGAGCCGGGCACGATCACCAACATCGAAGGGGCCAGGGTTCTGCTGCTGCTGGGCGACATGGTGACGACCGACCATATCTCCCCGGCCGGCAGTTTCGCCACCTCCAGCCCGGCCGGGCAATACCTGATCGACCGCCAGGTCGAGCCGCGCGCCTTCAACTCCTACGGCTCGCGGCGCGGCAATCACGAGATCATGATGCGCGGTACTTTCGCCAACATCCGCATCAGGAACGAGATGCTGGCGACGGACGAAGGCATCGTCGAAGGCGGCTATACCCGGGGGCCCGACGGGCGGCAGACCAGCGTCTACGAGGCCTCAATGGCCTATCAGGCGGCGGGCACGCCGCTGGTGGTCTTCGGCGGCGAACAATACGGCGCCGGATCGTCCCGCGACTGGGCGGCCAAGGGCACCGCGCTGCTGGGCGTGAAGGCGGTGATCGCCGAAAGCTTCGAACGCATCCACCGTTCGAACCTGGTGGGCATGGGGGTGATCCCCTTCGAGTTCACCGGCGCAGACACCCGCAAGACCCTTGGCCTGACCGGGGACGAGACCGTCACCATCACCGGGCTCGACAGCATCGAACCGCTGCAGGAGGTTCCCTGCCAAATCACCCGTGCGGACGGCACCGGGCGGACCATTACCCTCAAGTGCCGCATCGATACCGCCCCCGAGATCGAATATATCGAGAACGGTGGCGTGCTGCATTACGTGCTGAGAAACCTGGCCAAGGGATAGCACGGCAAGATCGCCAAGGGCCCCGAATTTGACCACCGGGGCCTTTGGGGCATCCTGAAGGCTCCCGCCCACACGCCTGACTTGCCCTTTCCCTTCCCGCTCAACCTGATACCCTGCCCCTGCGAACAGGAGGCACCCAGATGAGAATTGCACTCGTGACCGGCGGCGGGCGGGGCATCGGCCGCGCGATTGCCGATGATCTGGCCCGGGATCACCGGGTCGCCATTACCTATTTCTCGGACAAACCGGCGGGCAAGCTCTTTGCCATCAAGCATCCCGGCAGCCTGGCAGTGCGCAGCGACCTGACCGATCCCGAGGAACCGGCCGAGCTGATCAAGCTCGTCGTCTCGGCCTTCGGGCGCATCGACCTTCTGGTGAACAACGCTGGCATCGCGCAGGACACGCCGCATGACCGCGTCGATGCCGCCCTGCATGCGCGCATGTACCAGACGAACGTGACCGCCCCCGCCGCCCTGCTGGCCGCCGCATTGCCGCACATGGCGCCGGGCTCGGCGGTTCTGAACATCACCTCGATCAACGCCAGCGCGCCGCCCGAACGCGCGGGGGTCCATGCCGCCAGCAAGGCCGCCTTGATCGCCATGACGAAATCCCAGGCCAGGGCGCTGGGGCCGAGGGGCATCCGCGTGAACGCCATCGCCCCCGGCCCGATCGAGCGCGACCACGCCCCGCGCCCGCAGGACGTCCGGGCGCTGATCCGCGAGGACACGGCGCTCGGGCGCGATGGCACCCCCGCCGACATCGCCGGCCCCGCCCGGTTCCTTCTGAGCGCGGCGGCCGGGTTCATCACCGGCGAGGTTCTGACCGTATCGGGTGGCTACCGGCTCTGACCCGCACCGGTTGGCGCTGAACATCCGGCTGCCTGCCAGCGCCCCGGCCTGCCAGCACAGCCCGCCCCGGCACAGTCCGTCATTGTGCCGCCCCCGTCGAAAGCCCACTTGGTCGGTCGGGCCGGTCCAATCCTGTCATGTGGTTCCATCCCGGTCCCCTTGGGGCCTGCCCCCGGGGTCGCGCAATGTCCTGGCAAAATCCGTGGAACCGAAAATGAAACGGGCGCCCGGAGGCGCCCGCGAGACGTCGCGCATGCCGAAGGCACGCCTTTCGGCGGCGCCTAGTTCGCCGCGGCCTCTGCCATGGCCGGGCGGATCACGTTTTCCAGGATGGACGCGGTAATCGGCCCGGCAAAACGTTTCACCACCGTGCCATTGCCGTCGATCACGAAGGTCTCCGGCACGCCGTAAAGGCCCCAGTCCAGCGCCGTGCGCCCGTCCGGGTCGGCGGCAAGCTCCGCATAGGGGTCGCCCAGCTCTTCAAGGAACTGCAGACCCTTTACCGGGTCGTCCTTGTAGTTGATGCCATAGAGGACGATGCCCTCGGCCTGCATCTCCATCAGCTGGGCATGTTCGACCCGGCAGGGCGCGCACCAGCTGGCGAAGAAATTGACCAGTTTCACGCCATCCGCCTTCAGCATCTCGTCGGTGAACACTTCCCTGTCGCCCAGCTGGGTCAGGGTCAGCGCCGGAACGGTCCCCCCTTCCCGGGTCGAGGGCAACTTGTTTCCCCCCTCCTTGCCGGTCATGCCCCACAGGAACAGGGCCGCGAGCAGCGCGAACAGCACCGGCGGCAGGATCATCAGGGGCGAAATGCCCTTCTTCTTCGTCTCTTCAGCCATTGCGCGCCTTCCTGCGGTCCTCGGCAGCCTTCAGCCGCGCCCTGGCGTTCACCGACTGGCGCCAGGTGATCACGCCCAGCAGAACCAGCAGAAGGATCGTCACCCCCCACGAGGACATGACGGCGCCTGCATATTTCCCGAGATCAAGCATCAATCATCCTTTCCCGCGTTTCCAGCGCGTGCAGGCGGCGCAGCCGGACCTCGGTCCGGGTGCGGATCAACAGCAGCAGCACGAACAGCGCCACAAAGCCGACCAGGGTCAGAACCAGCGGGAACCAGTAGACGTCCGAGACATTCTCCTGCTTGTCCAGCGACAGCGAGGCGCCCTGGTGCAGGCCTTGATTCCAGAAATTCACCGCGTAGCGGCTGAGCAGTGCAAAGACCGAGCCGACGATGCACAGCACCGCGGTCAGGTCGGCGGCGGTATCCGGGTTCTCGATCGCGCCCCACAGCGCCATGTAGCCCAGGTAGAACAGGAACAGGATCAGGAACGAGGTCAGGCGCGGGTCCCAGGCCCAGTAGGTGCCCCACATGGGTTCGCCCCAGATCGCCCCGGTGAACAGCGCGGCCAGCGTCATCACCATGCCGATCAGCGCGGCGGCCTTGGCGGCCAGCGCCGAGACCTGGTGGCGGCGCACGATCCAGATCAGCGAGGCCACCAGCATCATGACCCAGATATTGATCGCCATCATCGCGGTCGGCACATGCACATAGATGATCTTGACCGAGGAGCCGAACTTGTCCGCCTCGGGGGTAAAGAAGAAGCCCCAGATGACCCCGGGCACCAGCGTCAGCGCCGCGATTGCCGCCGCAAAGGGCAGCACCTTGCCGGACAGGGCCATGAACTTGACCGGGTTGGCCCATTCCCAGAGCCAGTTCCAGCGGTCATCGGCCTGTTTGGTACGTTGAGCGTTTGTCATGGGCTGTTTCCTATGTGCGCAGGAGGCGTCTCGCAAGGGGGCGGCGTTCACATTATCTCAAGTTGACACGAATGGCCGCAGCGGCCGCAAATGGCAAGAGCGCGATCGAACCCGCGGTGATCCCGGCCATCAGCGCCAGCGGCGTGGCATTGGCCATGCCCTCGGTGCCGCGCGTCGCGGCCTCGGCGCCGAAGATCAGCGTCGGGATGTAAAGCGGCAGCACCAGCAGCGACATGAGCAGCCCGCCGCGTTTCAGCCCGACGGTCAGGGCGGCCCCGAAGGCGCCGATCATCGACAGGGCGGGCGTACCGATCAACAGGGTCACGAAGACCCAGATGTGCCCGGTGCCGGGCAGGTTCAGAAGCGTGGCAAAGACCGGCGCGGACAGGGTCAGCGGCAGGCCCGTGACCAGCCAGTGCGCCAGCGCCTTCACCGCCACGGCACCCTCCATCGGCAGGGGCGCAGTCGCCAGCAGGTCCAGCGTTCCGTCCTCGTAGTCGAGCTGAAAGATCCGGTCGAGCGACAGCAGGCAGGCCAGCAGCGCGCCGACCCACAGGATGCCCGGCGCGATCCTGGCCAGCGTCGCGCTTTCCGGTCCGACCCCGAAGGGCACCAGTACGGTAACGATCAGGAAAAAGGCCAGCCCGAGGCCGAAGCCCCCGCCGGCGCGCATCGCAAGGCGCAGATCCCGGATCAGCAGCGCGATCATTCGAAGGCCCCCTCGAAATCAGTGTCAAAGGCGGTGGCCACCTTCGGCGCACCGTTGGGATCGGCGCGAAAGGGGGAAACGTCGAAGATGCCCGCCTCCAGCCCCATGTCGATATGGGTCGCAATCAGCGCCGAGCCCCCCCCCGCCACATGGGCGCGTACCGCATCGGCGAACAGCGCGACCGAGGCCACGTCCAGCGACACGGTGGGTTCATCCAGCAGCCAGATCGGCCGCCCTGTCACCAGCAGGCGCGCCAGGCCCAGGCGGCGTTTCTGCCCCGCCGACAGGTTCTGCGAGGCGCGGTTCAGAAGGCCCTTCAGATTGAACGCCTCCACTGCGGGCGCAATGTCATGGGTGCCATAGACCGAGGCCCAGAAATGCAGGTTTTCCTCAACCGACAGGGTCGCCTTCAACCCGTCCGCATGGGCGCCATAGGCAATCGCCTCGGGCTCCAGACTGATGGAACCTTCCAGCGGCGGCTGCAGCCCGGCGAGCGTGCGCAGAAGCGTGGTCTTGCCCGAGCCATTGGGCCCGCGCAGAATCAGGATCCCGCCGGGGCGCAGGGTGAATTCCAGCCCCTCCAGCACCGGCAGACCACCCCGGGTCACGGTCAGGTTTTCGACGAATAGGTCCATGTCTTGCGCGTTTTCCTGTCTCACTGTGCCCCTTGTCCCCGATCCGCAGAGCCGATGCCTTGACATGGCTCAAGCTTTTGACGGGCGAGCCGCTGCCCTCAGACCGGCAACGCGGCCAGCGCGACCCGGCGTCCCTCGCTGAGCAAAACGTTGTAGGTGCGGCAGGCGGCGGGACTGGCCATGGGCTCGATGCCCATGCCGGACCGTTCGACCGCCGCGCGCACGGGGCCGGGCACATGGGCGGTCTCGGCGCCGGTGCCCAGGAAGATCACGTCGATCTCGCCTGACAGCGCCTCCAATGCGGCCAGATCGTCATAGCCGCCCCAGCTGATCGCGCGGCTGCCCGTGACCAACATGGCCCCGTGGATCACCTCGCCCGCGACGCGGAAGAATCCCGGCCCGTAGCCATCGATCGGCACGGCGCTGTCATAGGTCACTTCGGTCAGTTTCATCTTGTCCTCAATCGAAAAGCGGCAGGCCCGACAGGGCGGAAATGGCGATTAGCCCATAGGCCACGGCGCGGTAGGCGCGCTCGTATCCCGGGCGAAACAGCCAGGCCCCCAGCAGGTTGCCCGCAAGATAGGGCACGGCCAGCGCAATGCCCAGCAAAAGGCTGCTCAGCTCCATGCGGCCCATCACGGTCAGCACCCCGATCATCAGGATATCAACGCCGAACAGGTACAAAAACAGGTTGGCCCGGATCACTTTTGCCGGGTGTGGCGAGGCCATGTAGGTCATGATCACCGGCGGACCGGCCAGCCCCGTGGCCCCGCCCAGAAAGCCCCCCAGCATGCCCACGCCATAGACCATTCCCCGTTTCAGCTCGCCGAGATATCGCCAGCCGCTGATCAACAGCACCAGAAGCCCCAGCGACAAAAGCGACACTGAATAGCGAAACACCTCCGGCGCCACCAGGGTCAAGACCCAGACGCCGATGGGCATGGCCACCACCAGCCCCGCACAAAGGCGCAGCGCGTCGCGCCTGTGCCCGTCGCGAAAGGCCCTGGGCAAGGTGGGCAGCGGACCGATCACGTCCATCGCGGTGAGGGTGATGAGCGCGCCGAAGGGGGACAGGAACTGCCCCGCCACCGGCATGTAGATCATCGCCGTGCCGAAACCGGTAAAGCCCCGCACCACACCGGCGATCAGGGCCACCGTCGCGAGCCAGCCCAGACCGGGCTGATCCGGAACGGCGGCCAGGATCTCAGGCATCAATGCCCGCGTACTGGTTTCCCGCGTTCGCGTCGGGCTTAGACCAGTCGCGTTTCACACCCAGGCGCAGAAGGATCGCCGAGGCGACGAAGATCGACGAATAGGTGCCCACGATCACGCCCCAGATCATCGCGAAGACGAAGCCGCGGATCACGTCCCCGCCCAGAACGTAAAGCGACACCAGCGCGATCAGCGTGGTGACAGAGGTCATCACCGTGCGCGACAGGGTCTCGTTTATCGACAGGTTCATAACCTCTTTCAGGTCCATCTTCTTGTAGCGCCGCAGGTTCTCGCGCACCCGGTCGAAAACGACCACGGTGTCGTTCAGCGAATAGCCGACAATGGTCAGCAGCGCGGCGATGATCGCCAGGTCGAACTTGATCTGCAGGACCGAGAAGATGCCGATGGTCAGCACCACGTCATGGACCAGCGCGGCCACCGCACCGAGGCTGAACTGCCATTCGAAACGCAGCCAGATATAGATCAGCACCGCGCCAATGGCGGCCAGAACCGCATAGACCGCCGCCAGCACCAGCTCGCCCGACACTTTCGGCCCGACGCTTTCCACGCTGGGGAAGGTGATCGCCGGGTCCACGGTCTTCAGGGCCGCTTCGATGGCCGACAGGGTCTCGGGCGTGATCGCCTCCTGCCCGTCCTGCGCCTCGATGCGAATCTGGCTTACGTGCTGGTTGGCGCGGAAGTTCACGTCATTGACCGCCACGATCGAGATATCGCCCAGATCCAGCGGGGTCAGAGCGTCGCGATAGCTGCCCACGTCAACCGCCTGGGTACTTTCGGTGCGGATCGTGGTGCCGCCCTTGAAGTCGATCCCGAAATTCAGCCCGATCACGAAGAAGGCGACAACCGAGGCGGCCATCAGAACGGCCGAGAATCCGAAGGTCAGCGGCGTCTTGCCGAAGAAATCCCAGTTGGTCTCGGCGGGAACCAGTCTCAGACGCATGTCAGACCTCCAGGCTCTTGGGTTTGCGGTATTCGAACCACGTGATGATCATCAGGCGGGTGACGAAAATGGCGGTAAAGACCGAGGTGATGATGCCCAGCCCCAGCGTGACCGAGAAACCCCGCACCGGGCCCGAGCCCATCACGAACAGGATCACCGCAGTGATGAAGGTGGTGATATTGGCGTCCAGAATGGCCGACAGCGCCTTTTCATAGCCCAGCTCGATCGCGCGGGCCGGTCCGCGACCCGATTTCAGCTCCTCGCGGATGCGTTCGAACACCAGCACATTGGCGTCCACCGCCATGCCGATGGTCAGAACGATGCCCGCGATGCCCGGCAGGGTCAGCGTCGCGCCGATGGCGCTGAGCAGGCCGAAGATCAGCCCGACATTCAGCACCAGCGCCACATTGGCCATCACGCCGAACCAGCCATAGCTCAGACCCATGAAGATCAGCACGCCGGCGAAGGCGACGACCGACGCCACCTTGCCCGCGTCGATGCTGTCCTGCCCCAGCTCCGGACCCACGGTGCGTTCCTGCACATAGGTCAATTCGGCGGGCAGCGCGCCCGCGCGCAGCAGGATCGCCAGCTCGGTCGAGCTTTCGATGGTGAAGTTGCCGGTAATGATGCCCGAACCACCACAGATCTGTTCGTTGATGCGCGGGGCCGAGATCACCTCTTCGTCCAACACGATGGCAAAGGGCTGACCGACATTCTCGCCGGTATAGTCACAGAACTTGCGCGCGCCCGAGACATTGAACTGGAAGTTCACCGCCGGAAGCCCGTTCTGGTCAAAGCTGGGCTGCGCGTTGTTCAGCTCTTCGCCGGTGACGACCGGAGTTTTCTCCAGCACATAGAAGATTCCTTCCTCGTCCTGCGACGGGAGGATGACATTGCGCGCGCCCGGCTCGGCCGCCCCGTCCGAGGTGCGGCTGATCACCGGCTGGAAGGACAGAAGGGCGGTCTTTCCGATCAGGTCCTTCAGCTCCTGCGCCGAGCCCAGACCCGGCACCTGCACCAGGATCCGGTCGGTGCCCTGACGCTGGATGATGGGTTCGCGGGTGCCCGCCTCGTCGACCCGGCGGCGAATGATTTCCAGCGACTGCTGCATGGTACGGTCATCGGTCGCCAGACGCTCGGCCTCCGACAGGGTGACGACGATCTCGTCGCCCTCGCCCGCCACCTCGATATCGGTGGAACCGACTCCGGTCAGCGTGACCACCGGGCGGGCCAGGCCGCGCACCAGCTCCAGCGCCCGGGCCATGCCCTCGGGCTGGCTGATCCGGACACGCAGCTCGTCGGGCGCGCTGTCCTGGCGGCGAATGGTGCCGACCGTCGCGCGCTCGTCGCGCAGGGCCGACAGAACCTCGGGCCAGATCGCATCCATGCGCGTGGCATAGACGTCCTCGACATGGACCTCGGCCAGTAGATGGGCACCGCCGCGCAGGTCCAGCCCCAGGTTCACCAGCGCCGAGGGCATCCATGTGGGCCAGGCCCCCGCGATCGCCTCGCGCTCCGGCGTCGCGCCGAAGGCCTCGATCTCGAGCACCGCGTCATTGTGCCCCTCAACCCGCGTGTAGAAGGCGTTGGGCAGGGCAAAGGCCAGCCCCAGCACCACCAGGGCCCAGATAACGACCCGTTTCCAAAGTGAAATCTGAAGCATTAGCCCCGCCTGCCCTTGTTATGTCAGCTTGCCGCCGGTTCGGTCTTGCTCATCACCTGGGCGATGGTGGTCTTGACCACGCGCACCTTCACGCCCTCGGCCAGTTCCAGTTCGATCTCAGTGTCGTCCTTGACCTTGACCACCTTGCCGATCAGACCGCCCGCAGTGACAACCTGGTCGCCCCGACGCAGTGCTTCAAGCATCCCCTGATGCTCTTTCATCTTTTTCTGCTGCGGACGGATCATCAGAAAGTACATGATCGCAAAGACCAGCACCATCGGAACAATCAACGAGCCAAGGCCGCCCGCGGCACCCCCAGCAGCCTGCGCATAAGCCGGCGTTACAAACATTCGGTATCCCCTCGTTTTGGGGGGCATCCGCCCCCGGAAAGCTGGCGCGCACCCTATATGGGGGTCCGGGGGTTGTCCAGCAACGGGCACAACAGAATTCGCCGGAAGTCACCGCGCGGAATCGCGCCGCATCTAGGTAGTGGACTCATAAACTCTGGTCCAAAGTCTGGCCGATGCGAGTGCGACGGCTGAGAGAAAGGTGATGGCGAGTTTCTCGAAGCGCGTGGCGATACGGCGGAAGTGTTTGAGCTTGTTGAAGTATCGCTCCACGAGGTTGCGCTGGCGATAGATCGTCCGGTCGACGGATCGCTGAACCTTTCGGTCGCGTTGGGTGGGAATGTGAGCCTCTGCTCCACGCGCCTCGATCCGTTCGACCAGCGCCTTCGCGTCATAGCCGCGGTCCGCCACGACATGAGCCGTGCGCGTTAGGCTGTCAATCAAGGCCGGTGCCGCCGCCTTGTCGCTGGCCTGACCGGGGCTGATCGACAATCGGATCGGCAAACCCGCCTCATCCACAACCGCGTTGATCTTGGTGCTCAATCCGCCACGAGAGCGACCGATGGCGTGATCTGTGCCCCCTTTTTTCCGCCCGCCGCATGTTGATGGGCGCGGATGATGGAGCTGTCTATGAAGGCCATGGATTCCGTCGATTGCGACGATAAGGCATTGAAGATATTGATCCAGACGCCCGCCTTGGCCCAACGATTGAAGCGGTTGTAGACCGTGGTGTAGGGGCCGTATCGCTCGGGCAGATCGCGCCAGGGCGAGCCGGTGCGCAGGATGTAGAATATCCCGTTCAGTACCGTCCGGTCATCGACGCGCGCGACCCCACGCGGCTTGTTCGGCAGGAGCGGCTGGATAATCCGCCA